>JBIKWR010000242.1:0-3105 GCA_044356225.1 Bacteriovoracaceae bacterium
CGTTCGGGTGCTAATCCCGTTGGCACTCAAGGGATTCTCGCTTCATTCAATCCACAAATTCCTCAGACCTCTCAACCTGCGATTCAAATTAGTACCACTGGTGATTTAAATGGCGACGGAAAAAGAGACTTGGCAGTTACCAATGGAAATCTTGTCACGGTTTATGATGGTTTTACTTTAAATCAAGTTCCCATCTATAGTCGATTAACTTTTAATGACCCTTTTTCGCCATTGCCATTTTACGCTGCAAATATTGAGTTATTAGGAGATTTAAATGGCGATGGCAGAAGCGAAATTCTGATAGCGACACCTACCATCCCTAATGCTGCAGGTGAGGGGACTGGGAGAATTGCCATTTTATCAGGAGATCCCAATGTTCCTGGAACCATTTTAGTAGCTTCTGCGCCTACTAATTTTTCCAACTACGGAAAAAGTATTGTTAAGTTAGGAGATGTAGATGGCGATGGCAGGAGTGATTTTGCTGTTTCTATGAGTAATAAATCCGCCGGACAACCTTCGAGACTCGATATTATCAGTGGTATATCGACTTCTGTTCCCACCATTCTTGAATCGTATGAATTTCTGCAACCGTCGACCACAAATTTTGGTGCTTCGCTTGCCGCTCTTGGTGATATCAATGGAGATAATCATGCTGACATTGCAGTTGGTAACCCAAGCTTTTCAAACCCTGGAGAAGTTCAGGTATATTTATTAGGCTCTCCATTATTTTATAATAACAATCCAATCTATAAATTCAAAAGTTCAAATCTTGAGCCTTCATTTGGAACAGCGGTGCATTCAGCTGGGGATTTCAATAAAGATGGTTTTACCGATCTGGCCGTTGGTGCTCCTTTCGATGACAGCTTTGGCGCCGATAATGGAACAGTCAAAGTCTATTCAATTTATGAAGGAATAATCCTCAGAACTTTTGTCCCAATGGGATCAAATAATAAGGTGGGTTCAGCTTTAACGTCGGGTGATTTTAATAGTGATGGTATACCTGATGTGGCGATTGGTGCTCCACTAAGCAACAGTTTTCCCATTGCTGGACAAGTGATGTTGATCTACGGAAATGGTAACAAAACTCATCCTTTTAAATTGTCTGGAAGAAATTTTGGATGGTTACCTGATTGCCTTCTGCCCTTACCACCACCACTCTCAGTGGAAGACCGCCCTGTCACTTATGCTCAAAGTGGTAATCAGCCCATAAAAAATACTGCTGTTACCACCGTTGTCATGGGAAATCCTCTCTGGGCCAACCGTACCGGAATTTTGAAGTGGAGATTAACAAATCCGAGCACCGGGACCTTTACGGAAGCAACTATCGATTCAGCTGCTAATCTCAATGGACAATCGCAGTTTTCAAAAAATGTCTCTTTACCAGGAACTTTGCAAGTACCAGTGAAAATTAACATCTGGTGGGAAAGTTCAATCGGAGAAAAGGGAAATGAAGTAGAGTTTGAAGTTTTTAATTAATATAGCGGCACTGGATGAGTTTCCCCGTGGATCTTCGCCTCATGCACGCAATCTAGATTTATAAAAATCTTCAATTTGTTTCTTGTTGCCAATGGGCCAACCTCTTTTTTTTGAAAATTAATCTCGCGCACCTGAGACAAAGCTTTCACTGGAATTCTCAACCAGCACCGGTATATAATTATAGTATTAAATATAGATGAACAAAAATTGTAAGAACAAAGAGGAAGACAATGAAAAAAAATATAAGAAAAATAAAAATTGGTATACTTGGTGGCGGTCAGCTAGCTCGCATGCTGATCTTAAAGGCGCATGAATTAGGATTAAATGTTTATGTCCTAAGCCCATCCAAGAATGACCCTGCTGCTCAAGTCACAAACCAATGGATTAAAGGAAACTTAAATCATAAAAAAGACCTTCTCAATTTTATTAAAGTGGTTGATATCATCACCTTTGAATCAGAGTTTGTTGATACTGAAATCCTGGATCTCTTAAATAAAACTAAAAAGGGAAAAGTTTTTCCAAGTACAATCAACATGAAATTACTACAAGATCGTAAAACTCAAAAAGAACTACTGATAAAAAGTCATATTGCCACTTCTCCCTTTTTTGATATTAAAAATTATCAAGAGCTTCTTGCTCTGAAGAAAGGAACAAATCTCCCTCTTGTTCTTAAGGCCCGAAAAAATGGTTATGATGGCAAAGGCACTTACATTTTAAAAAAATGGGATGACTTAAAAGTTAAAAAATTCTTAGCGAAACAAAAAGAGGGCGTCATCGCGGAAGATTTTATTCCTTTTAAACGAGAGCTTGCGCTCTCCATCTGCCGTTCTCGAAATAAAGACATCATTTTTTTTCCTCTGGTTGAAAGCAAACAAGAAGCTTTTTGCTGTACATGGGTCATGGGCCCGACCCATCACCAACAGCTTTCGCTGCTTAAAACAAAACTTAAAAATTTTGTCATTAATAATGATTATTTTGGATTTTTAACTTTTGAATTATTTGATACTGGCAAAAAACTGATAGTCAATGAAATCGCCCCAAGAGTTCACAATTCAGGCCATTACTCTATGGATGCATTAGATGAATCACAATTTAGCGCTCATTTAAAGGCGATCATTGGAGCAAAGTTAAGCGATCCTCAGTTACTCTGCCAGGGCTTTGCCATGTATAACTTACTTGGAAAAAGTACAAATCAACCTACCTGGCAACTTTCACCTGGAGTCAAACTTCACTGGTATGGTAAAGAAGAGAATTATATGGGTCGCAAAATGGGCCATCTCAATGCCATTGCTGATGGCCCAAATCAAGCACTGAATAAAGTGAAAAGGGCCATTAAGGAATTTAAATTATGAAAGCACAAATCGCCGTTATTATGGGGTCACAATCTGATATGGAGAAAATGCAAGGAGCAATTCAAATCTTAAAAGACTTTCAAGTCAGTCATGAAGTGAAAATTGTCTCTGCCCATCGGACACCTGAAATGATGATGGAATTTGCCAAAACCGCCTATGAAAGAGGAATAAAAGTTATTATTGCCGGTGCTGGTGGATCTGCTCATTTACCTGGGATGGTGGCGGCCTTAACCACTCTTCCGGTCATTGGCGTTCCAATCGCTTTAAAAAATTTTGA
>JBIKWR010000052.1:0-16120 GCA_044356225.1 Bacteriovoracaceae bacterium
TTTGATGGCCTAGATTCTCTTCTTTCTATTGTGCAAATGCCTACAGGTGTTCCCGTCGCCACTGTCGCCGTCGATAACTCACAAAATGCAGCTCTGCTAGCTTTGCGAATCCTGGCAACTGAAAATAGAGAAGTCCATCGAGCATTATTATTATTTCAAGAAGAGCAAAGAAAAAAAGTAGAGTCTTGGAATAAATAAATTGGCAAAGTGGCAAAGAGTGGCAAAGAGTGGCAAAGTGCCAGCACCCAAATGGTTGAGAAAAACTGAACCGTTTGGATCGTGGCACTTCTTCGCTTGACTGGTTTAGATAATTTTCAGTGAATGAGTAATTTGCGATTTGAGCGAATTTAAAATAAATCCTTCTTTGAGTGCTTTGTTGGCTATAATTTCTGCTTTTTCAGCGCGATCCACCTGGGCGATTAAAATTTCTAAATGAATTGATTTCATAATGATTTTTCCCTCAGCATTTTTATCCACAAGAAGTTTGCCCTTAACCTCAAGCTCTCCAAAATTGAGTTTGGATAGTTTCGCCATGACTTTAAAGGTTCCGACAAAACAATTGATCGCTGATTGCATAAATAAGTCTTCGGGAGAAAAACCGCCACCAAGGCCACCAAACTCGGGGGGAATGGCACAAATGGCTTTTTGATTGCCAGAGGTAACTTCCCAAGGGTTTTCAAATTTGTTTAAGGTTTTGGCATCTGAAATAAATTCAATTGGTAAATTAGTCATTTTTTAACTCGCAGTAGGGACTCTCGCTACAATCATTATTTTTATTACGGGGTAGCATTGGTCTGATGGTTGCAAAAAAAGAATATCCAGTTTCTAAACCTAGTTTTAAGACAGGATTTTTAGCCAGAGGGACGAGAAATCGATAACGAGGTAAGTTTTGCCAAATTTCAATAAAAGCATCGACTCTTGTCGCCAGCGATCCATCGGTCCTTCGAACATGCATGACTTTATGAATTTTTTTGGGATCGAGTCCTTCGGCTTTAGCATCAAAATTTTGTGAGCAGATATCCATAAAGATTATTTGATCTGCTCCTTTTTGCTTTTTGTAATGATTAATTTCCTTACTACAAAGTTTGCATAGTCCATCGTAGTAAACTGTCAGATTATTTTGCTTTCCCATATTGTTCATAGTAGTATGAACAATATGGGAAAGCAAAATAAAAACGAAAAAAATACAGCAAAATCTAAGACTAAAATTAACAGTGAACTTCAGGCCCTCTCATCATCGATTGGTCATTTCATCCACTATTGGGGCTTTAGGCGAATTCATGGGGCGATATGGACGCAGCTCTATCTTTATAAAACCCCACTCAATTGCACCCAGCTAGCGAAAAACTTAGATTTATCTAAGGCACTTATCAGTCCAGCGCTGCAGGAGCTTTGTGATCATCAATTAATTGAAGAAGTTCCATCTCAAAATGAAAAAACAAAATTCTATCGGGCCGCCAGCAATATCGGCGATGTCGTAAAAAATATTTTAAAAACTCGCGAGCAACAGATGCTCAATCAAATCAATAATAATTTTTTAAAATTTGTCGATAAAAGTAGTCAAAACGAATTTTTGAATCAAGAGAGAGTACAAAAGTTGCAAGAAATGATTTTGTCGGCCAATTTATTGTTAGAATTAATAATGTCACAAAATGAAATACTACAATTTCCCAATTCCCATGAGAACCAATGAAAAATATTTGTGTTATTTTAGGAAATCAACTTTTTGATCCTTTCACAACAAAAGGTTCCATGTATCCTTTAGTTTACCAGCTAAAAAAGAAATTGGTGATTTCTCCATGAATACAATTTTGTTGATTCATCTTTTTGCTTGTTTTGCTATGACGGGAATTATTTGGCTGGTTCAGGTGCTGATCTATCCATTTTTTAAAATTGTGGGCCAAGCTGAGTTTAAAATATTGCATGATTTTCAAATGAAGAAAATCAGTTTGATTGTCGCCCCTTTAATGCTGCTAGAGTTGATGACTGCTCTTTGGTTGTTGATAGATTATTCACCGCCTTTAACTAGACCGATATTGTATTTAAATTTAATTTCAGTGCTTTTTTTATGGGGAACAACTATTCTTAAAAATATACCGTCCCATCATAAACTTAATTTTGACTCAGCTAAATCAAAAGACATCTTAATTTTTATGAATTGGCCTAGAACCATAGTTTGGACTCTTCGATCACTTTTTTTATTTTATTGGGGAACGCAAGTATGAAGTTTTCTTCAATCCAGCGCTCACTAGAATTGGCCAAGATGCTCACGCAAGTAGGAATAAAAGAATTTCAGTCGAGTGATTTAAAATCAAGGTATGAACAAGCTTTATTGATCACCAAGTCCCTAGGTAAACTCAAAGGGGCGGCGATGAAAGCCGGCCAACTGCTCAGTCTTGATCTCGATAATTACTTTCCCAAAGAAGCGATTGAGTTACTGGGGCAACTGCAAAATGCAGCAACCGCCCACCCATTTGCCGAAATTGAAAAAATGCTTAATCAAGAAATAAGTCCTGAAAAAAGAAATTTAATCCACTCCATATCAACGGTACCGTTAGGAGTGGCCAGTATTGGACAAGTCCATCAGGCGCGTTACCAAAACCAAGATATTGTTATTAAAATTCAATACCCAGAAGTTGCTGGATCAGTTGAATCAGATTTACAAATTCTTAAAACATTGGTTCAAACATTTTGTCACTTGAGTGGCAGAAAAATGAATTTAGATTCTTTGTTTCAAGAATTTAAATCGATCTTAAATCAAGAATTAAATTATAAAACGGAAGCTGAATTTCTCGCTGAATACCAAAAAAACATTTCATTACTTGCACCTAGAGATGGCTATAAATTTAGAACACCTCAAGTTTTCCCTGAAATTTCGTCCAATAAAGTTTTGGCAATGACTTTTGAAAAAGGAATCACTTTACGCCAATGGATGAATTTAAAACCAAATTTATCGCATCGATTATTGATGGCGCAGGCGATTCTTGATTTATATTTTCATGAATTTTTTGAGTGGGGGTTAGTCCAAACAGATCCCAATTTAGGAAATTTTCTGATCGATCAAAATGAGTCAGGATTATTGATTTGTTTGATCGATTTTGGAGCGACCAGAAGATACTCCAGAGACTTTGTGCAAAAATATATTCACCTTTTAGAGTTGGTTGCTAATAACCAAAGCTCCGACTTAAAAAAGTTTTTAATTGAATTTCAAATGTTGGATGCTAGAGAGTCTGAATCGGTTTTTTTGGTATTTGAAAAAATGCTCAAGATTGCCGTTAAACCATTTTTTTCGGAAAATTCAAACGCTGATGTTTTTAACTTTGGTGATACCAATTATTTATTAGAATCGAGGGCGGCGACTATCGCCCTTTCTAAAGAATTAGTTTTTACTCCACCACCGCATTCAATTTTATTTTTACATCGAAAATTGGCGGGAGTTTATTCCATCTTGAAAAACTTAGACGTGCAAATGAGTATTAGTCACTATTGGCAAATGATGAAAGATTTATCGAGGAAACCTTTATGAGCAAATTAGTTTTAAAACTGGCCGGAGTTTACAACATACTTTGGGGTGGGTTGATAGTGCTTTTCCCTTATATGATTTTTGATTTAACGGGAATGCAGCGACCTAACTACCCTGAACTTTGGCAGTGTATCGGCATGATAGTTGGCGTTTATGGAATAGGTTATTGGATTGCAGCTTCAGATCCGATCAAACATTACCCTATTGTTTTGGTTGGATTTTTAGGCAAAGTAATGGGCCCTATCGGATTTATCCAAGCCCTTTGGACTGGCCGCTTTAATGCTCTTTTTGGAGTCAATATTATCTTTAATGATTTAATATGGTGGGTTCCTTTTTTTCTTATTCTAAGAGAAAAATGGCGCCAAGATCGAACTTTTTTAAAATAACGAAATCCATTTAATAATTTCTGATGGCCTCAAGCAAAATATAGGCATTAATAATCATTAAAGAAAAAGCGGGCATGATGAGAATTGGTTTATCCTTCGCCTTGATTCTGACGATCGTTCCCATCAGCATCAGTAAAAATAAATCAACCAGCACCGCTATAGTGATCTTAAATAGAGGTTGGTGCTAAAAACCATCTTAGATGGGAATTTTTAAGTGTTTTAAATCCCAGGTTTTGATAAAGAGCAAATGCTCGATGATTTTTTGGGGTCACTTCTAAATCGATCGCCACGAGTTTATTGGGCCAAAGATCTCTTTGTTTTGGCAATTGAGAAATCAAACGAGAGGCCCATCCTTGACTTCGATGGCAAGGCAAAACAAAAATTTCGTCCACCACACAAATTTCTCCACCTAATTCATTTGACCAAAAGGAACTAAGAAATGCATATCCAGCGATGTGATTTTGTAACGTTAAAACCAGTGTCCGTCCACGTACTGGTTGTTCTCGATAGACTTTAAGTGTTTGGACAATTTGGGAGGGCTTAACATTATGAATACTAGGATCTTCAGCGAAAAGCTGCAGACTCAATTGGATGATGTCGTTATCGAATGATGGGTGAGCGAGCGTCCACATTTTTCTACTTTAGCAAAACCCATGCTGCTTTGAAATTGAATAATCTCAACCAGCACCGCTATAGACTCAAGTCTCACAACCACCTCATTTCGACAGACTGATGCTTAGAATTTTTATTTCATGCCCCTTATTTTATTGAAAGATTTCCTTTAAACTCGTTAAATGAAAAAAATTTTTTTTAATTTTTCTGTTTTTTTAATTTTTTCAATTTTATTGAGCTGTTCCAACAAACACTGGCGCGACCGATCTCGTGAAAGTTCTGGCATCGGACCTAAAGTTTCGGAGCTGAATGAAGATATCGTCCAAATTTACTATGCACGAGCAGTCTCATGGCGAGGTTTTTTCGGAATCCACCCTTGGGTATCTTGGAAAAAAGTTTCTGATAGTGAATTTACGGTGGCGCAAGTTACAGCGTGGAACTTAAAGTGGGGAGGAGGGCAGTCGACTGTTTCAGTGAAAAAAGATTTACCCGATCGTATTTGGTACGATAATGTCCCGACCATTATGTATGAGGCCAGAGGTGAAAAGGCGAGCAAGATTATTCTGCAATTAGAAAAACTTATTCCTCAGTACCCTTATCAAAAAGTTTATCGTGTTTGGCCTGGTCCCAACTCCAATACTTTTGTCGCTTATCTGATTCGAGAAATTGACGAGTTTGATCTGGAGCTCCCCGCCCATGCGGTGGGAAAAGATTACTTAGGGCCAAGGGATTATTTTTTCGCCCCTACCGCCTCGGAGACTGGGTTTCAATTCTCCATCTTTGGGCTGTTGGGATTCTCTTTAGGATTAGCAGAAGGAATTGAAGTTAATTTGTTGGGACTCAATTTCGGTGTCGATTTTTGGACTCCCGCTTTAAAACTTCCTTCCCTTGGGCGAGTTGGATTTGCAGATCAAGCACTTTAACAATTGAAAGGAAAAAGTGAATGAGAAACTTTAAACACGCAGATCCAAAGAGATGGTTGTCGGCAATGAAAGCGATGTTTATACTCTCGTGATGATCATAACAAGATTTAGTTTTTATCTTTTTTTTTTGGCCACTACGTGTTGGTCGCAAGAATCATTATTAGACAAATATTTTTTAGAATCACTTAAAAATTCCGATCAAGTTAAAATTATTTCTTTAAACGCCGAAAAAACCCTCGCTGATTTACAAGGAACAACTGCGGCCCTTTTGCCGAATATTGATTTGGCCAATCTCAACCGTTATGGAAACAATTCGTGGCAATCCAGATCAGGAGTTAAGCAAGTTGATTCGCAAGTGGCCTTGGCCCTTGATTGGGATATTTTTCGCGGAGGCTCAGAGTTGGCGACCTACCGTTTAAAAAAAATCATTCCCCAAAGTGCTAGTTCTACCAAAGATCAGCAAATGGCAGAATACTACGCTCAGTTTTCTCGTTTCTTTTTTCAGTATTCTGCCGCCGAAGAAGAAAAACAAAAAGTTGAACAATTGCTGAAAAATTTAGAAAAACGACTTAACTTAGTGAGATCGAGAACAAAAATTGGTCGTGATCGCAAAGCGGATCTCTTCGCGCTTGAATCTCAATATGAACGCTTAAAAGCAGATTACCATGCAACTGAGGGAAAATGGAGTCAGTCGAGAAGTCATTTTCTCAATTTTTCGGGTTTAAAATATATTCAAAGTTTAAATCCCAACGATCCATTATTTGAACCTTCAAATTTATCTTTTGCCGCCAATATCAACTTAGATGATCGCCCTGAACTGAAGGCGCTAGAATTTGATTATCGTCGTCTTGAGCAATTGTCGATCATCGCCAAGAGTGAATATTTTCCGCAAATAAATTTGGCCGCCAACTACTATTTAGATCAAACATATCTTGGCCGAGATGATTGGGATGTCAGTTTAAGACTGACTTTGAATCTTTTTGATTTTGGAAAAAACTCGGCGAATGTCCAAAGTCAGAAAATTTCGGCTTTGATCAGTCAGTCAAAACTTGATTTTAACCGCCGAAATGCCGAGCGCGAATGGCAAAACTTCCAAGAACTTTTCAAACAAAAACAAAGTGAATACTCGACATTAAAAAAGTCTCTCGATCTAATAAAAAAATCTTATGCCGAACAAGTGAAAGATTTAGATAAAGGTTTAGTCGGTCAAATTGATGTGGTAAGGTCCCTCGACGATGTCATCAGTCTAGAGAAATTAACCATTCAATCGGCATTAGAATTAAAATCCATTTATTATCAGGCCAATGCCTATTTAGGTCTTTATCCAAAACCCTAAGGGCCAAAATAAAGTTGAGGATCGATCATGAATCTTTCGGCCATATCCATTAAGAACCCAGTGTTTGCTTGGATGTTGATGTTTTCTCTTATTCTCTTTGGCGTTTTAGGATTTAAGCAATTGGGTCTGAATGAAAATCCCGATGTGGATTATCCTTCGGTTTCGATTTCTTATAACTATGATGGAGCAACTCCCGAAGTGGTGGAAAAAGATATTTTAGAACCGGTGGAATCGGTTTTGGTTTCGATGCAAGGGATTAAGGATATGACCGCGAATGCTGACCGCGGTAGCGGGAGAATTGAATTACAATTTGATTTAAATAAAGACATTGATTTTGCCCTTCAAGAAGTGCAAACCCTTCTTGGACGCGCTCAACGACAATTACCCAATTCCATCGAACCACCAACCATTACGAAATCAAATGCCGCTGACGATCCCATTTTATTTTTGGCGCTCACTTCGACTACCCTCGAAAGTCGAGAACTCAATATTTTATTTAAAGATGGAATAGTGGATCGACTATCAACCGTCGAAGGGGTTTCCGAAGTGCGTGCCTTTGGGGCACGCGATCCGATGATTCGCATCGATGTGAATGCCAATAAGTTACGCGATTATCAACTCACTCTCTCTGATATTACCGAAACCATCAGACGAGAGCATCTTGAGTTACCGGCCGGTAAATTTGAAGATCAAAATAAAGAAGAAAGTATCCGCGTTTTAGGTGAAGGAAAAACGGTAGAAGATTTTCAAAATATGATTATTAGTCGGCGTGGGGGAAGGGCCAATTTTGTTCCCATTCGACTTTCTGATGTGGCAAAAGTTTATCGTGGTTTAGAAAATCAAACCAGAATTTCGCGAGTTAATGGAGTCCCTTCACTCTCCATGCCCATTTATAAACAGCGCGGGGCGAATGCCGTGGAGGTGGCCGATTTAGTTAAAGAAAAAGTAGCAGAAATTAGTGCTTCATTACCAGCAGGAACAAATCTTTCCGTCAATTTTGATCGCACGAGTTTTGTGCGGCTATCGATTGAAGAGCTTATTTTTAATCTTCTCTTATCAGCGCTTTTAACCTCGTTAGTTTGTTGGATTTTTCTTAATTCGTGGTCTGCCACGTTCAATATTTTATTGGCCATTCCCACCGCCATTATTGGAACTTTTGCCTTTATGTATCTGTTTGGTTTTACCCTTAATACTTTTTCTTTTTTGGGTCTAACGTTGGCGATTGGTATCGTGGTGGATGATGCTATCGTCATGCTTGAAAATATTGTCAGGTACGCTAAACTTGGTCACGACAAAGTTCAAGCTGCCTTTTTAGGCAGTAAGGAAATTACTTTTGCCGTCATTGCCACCACCGCTGTTTTAGTGGCGATTTTTGCGCCAATCACCATGATGCCAGGAATAGAAGGCCAATTTTTTAAAGAGTTTGCCGTTACTCTTTGTATCGCGGTTTCCTTATCTTCGCTGGAGGCCTTGACCTTGGCCCCCATGCGTTGCTCACAGTTTTTGAATGTCGAATCAAAAGGACTTTGGATTCACCAAAAAGTTGATGCTGGAATGGAAAAATTAAAAAAAAATTATATCAAAATACTAACTTGGTCACTTCATTACAAAAAGTCCGTTATCGTAGTTTCGTTAGGGATTTTTCTATTGTCGCTACTTTCGCTGAAGTTTATCGAACGAGAATTTTCTCCGGAGTCCGATCGCGGCTCGATGTTTGTGATTTTTATCGCTCCTGATGGCAAAAGTTTAGAATACACCGATGCTAAAATAAAAGAGTATGAAAAAATTGTATCGGGACATGCCGATGTAAAAAGAGTCATCGTTTCTGCCGGTGGAGGCGGGGGAGGATCAGGAGGCAATAGAGGATTTGGGGTTATTATTCTCAAAGATCGATCCGAACGCCAAAAAAACCAATTCCAAATTGCCACGGAGTTGCGAGAGCAGTTAAAAGAAATCAAAGGCATACGGATTGTTATTCGTGATCGAACTGGTTCGGCCATTGGAGGTCGACGTGGAAGTCCCATCGAGTTTACTTTAACTGGTCCAGAACTTTCGGTGCAAAAAGAACTTTTTGAAAAATTAAAAATTGAAATGGAAAATTCAAAACTGATGGTGGGAGTTCGCTCCGATGATACAGGTCAATTGCCCGAAGTGCATATTGTTCCGGACCGTTTAAAGGCACAAGAAAGAGGAGTCGAAATTCAAACCATAGCAGAAACACTCAACACTGGGATTGGTGGGGTGAGTGCTGGAAAATATACTGAAGATGGCCGAAGATATGACCTTTTTGTACAATTGAGTCAAGCCGACCGTACACCGGAAAAGTTAGCTTCTTTGTTGTTGCAAAATAATCGAGGCGAATTTGTCAATCTTGCAGAAGTTGTCACTATCGCCCCAGCTTTTGGGCCACAAACGGTGTATCGAGAGAATCGCGAACGAGGTGTGCGAGTGGACGCTAACTTAGCGGAAAATGTTACTCAAAGTAAGGCCGTCAGTTTGATTAATAACTTGGCCGAGAAAATTATGCCTCCAGATTATCGATTAAAATTTTCTCAAGATTTAGATAAGTCGGTCCGTGATATCGTGCTGATCATGATTTTGGGATTAGTGATAGCTTACATGGTTTTGGCCAGTCAGTTTAATTCATTTTTCGACCCATTGATTGTTTTTTTGGCGATCCCCTTTGGTTTGACTGGTTCTTTTTTAGCGCTTTTACTGACTCAACAAACACTCAATATTTATTCCTTGATTGGTCTTTTGCTCACCATGGGAATTGTCAAAAAAACGTCGATTTTGATTGTGGATTTTACCAATCATCTTCGCGATGGCGGTCAATCAGTTCTTGCGGCACTTCTCTTGGCTTGCGAAACCCGCTTTCGGCCTATTATTATGACCACTTTTACGACTTTAGCATCGGCCGTGCCGGCGGCGGTGATGACTGGTGCTGGCTCAGAAACTCGCATGCCCATGGCCTTAGTGATTATTGGCGGAGTTTTTCTTTCCACCATCTTCACCTTAGTCGTGATTCCTTGCTTTTATGCGCTGGTTGCTCGACCAAGAAGACCAATTTTGGAAGAAATCAGGCTTTAGAGCTAAGATAAAATTGAGTGATCCTTTTTTATCAGTACTGAAGATGATTTACTTGGAAATAGATTGTTTTAGAGGTATTCAAAGGGTCAGGTTATAAAAATCTCTGGTCATTGATAGTGTAAAGTAAAAATATAAAAGTGGAGTTAATATCACCATGAATCGAACAAAAAATGAACCAATCGCTGAAGCTGATACCTCTTTGACCGATGCTCAAGCCCATGTCCATGGTCCAAACTGTAACCATGACCATCATCATGACCATGACCATGACCATTTTCCCACTCCCAAACCCATCGTCCGTGGTCACGCCAAAATTGGTCGCAATGATCCTTGCCATTGTGGCAGTACCAAGAAATTTAAAAAGTGTTGTGGCAACTAGTATAAAGACCACCTCATGCACCGTCTTATTCCCCATTCAAGTTACCAAGTCAAGGCCTGGAAAAATGGTGGTGGATCCACGGCAGAAATCGCTATCTTGAAATCTGATTGTTCTGAAAATTTTCTTTGGCGTTTAAGCCTCGCCGAGCTTAACCAATCTGGCCCTTTTTCCAGCTTTCCTGGCCGGCAGCGGGTGATCACTTTAATTTCTGGACCTCCAGTGATTTTAAAACATCAGCACCTAACCACGACTCAAACTCTCAAAATCATGCAACCCTATGAGTTTTCGGGTGCATGGATGACAGAGGCGATGGTGTCAGGTCCAGGAAAAGATTTTAATGTGATGTGGGATCCAGAAAAAATCAGGGCGATCATCAAGGCCCAGCATTTAAGTCCAAAAAAAATTATCAAGATGCATGATTCAACGTCTCATTTAAATGAGACGGCCGCCGAGTTTATTTTCTGCGCTGAAGGCCCGCTTTTAGTGGATGGCATACTGCTTAAGAGTTTAGATACGTTGCAACTTAAGAGGCAAAATATCGAAGTCTTTAATCAAAATGAAACCCCCAGTCATTTTTTAACTATTCAATTTTTAACTCCATCCTCATCATTATAAAAAAATAATCAAGAGCTATTTCTGTACGCTTCAATTTTTTTCCCTATAATAAAGTCAATTTTCTCTAAGGGCCCAAACCATGAATTTTTCTCTCTTTTCCGCTACGGCATTTGGAACGTGGACCATTTTTTTTATTGGTTTATTGATGGGTCTGATGGCCACCATGCTCTTTTATTGGCGAAAAAAAAATTCCCAGTATGATCAATTGGCCAATTTAGAAAAGAAGTCCTTTTCCCAAGAAGAGTTGTTACAAAGAGAAAGTTCAGATTTAAAGGTCACAAAACAAACCTTGATTCAGTTGCAAGAAAAGACACAAGCTGAATTGATCAAGCTTGGCCAACAAATCGCCACCTTGACGGCGGAGAATGATTACTTAAAAGCAACCAACTCTTCACTCGGTCAAGACAAGTTAAAGTGGTTGCAAGAAAATGACAAACTTTCGCAAACATTATCCCAAGCTCAGCAAAAAATGTCGTCTTTAGAAATGGAAAAAGTGTTACTCGCGGAACAGCTCGTGACTTTACGAGAAACTATTGCCGAAATACGCACCCAAACTAAATTAGAGTTTGAAAATTTGGCGAACCAAATCCTAGAAAAAAAATCCGCCGCCTTCAATGTCCAATCGGAAAAAAGTTTGGATATTTTGTTAAAACCCTTAAAAGAAAAAATTCAAGGTTTTGAAAAAAGTGTCGATGAAAAATATTCTTTCGAATCCAAAGAGCGTCACGCTCTCAAATCAGAAATTGAACGTTTGATCAATTTGAATGATCGCATGACCAAAGAAACCAATTCCCTCACGCGGGCCCTGCGAGGAGACTCCAAAGTACAGGGTGATTGGGGAGAGTTAGTCCTCGAAAAAATTCTTGAGGCCTCGGGACTGAGAGAAGGACAAGAGTATCTGATTCAAAAGTCAGTGCATAATCAAGAGGGCGATCGTTTTCGCCCCGACATCATCATCAATTTGCCCGAAGACAAACACGTTATTGTGGATTCAAAGGTGTCATTAAAAGCATATGATTTATACCGTAGTAGTGAAGATGAACTTTTAAAAACACAGTACTTAAATGATCATGTTAAATCCTTGGAAAAACATTTAGATGATTTAAGCAGTAAACATTATGCCAAAATGAAGGGAATTAATTCTCCCGAATTTGTTTTTATGTTTGTTCCGATTGAACCTGCTTATTTATTGGCGATGCATGCCGATCCGGAACTCTTAGATCGAGCTTGGCGCAAAAATGTTGCCTTTGTGACCGCCACCACCTTGCTCACCAGTTTAAAAACTGTCGCTTCTATTTGGCGTTTAGAAAAACAAAATAAAAATGCTCTAGAAATTGCCAAAGAAGGGGGCAAGTTATACGACAAGTTTGTAGGCTTTTTAGAAGATTTTGAAAAAATTGGATCAACTTTTGACAATGGTCAAAAAATTTATATTCAAGCGATGGGTAAATTAAAAGATGGTCCGGGTAATGTTTTTCGAAAGATTGAGCATTTAAAAGAATTAGGGGCCGCTCCTCAAAAGAAAATACCGAATGAGTTATTAGAATAATCAGAATCACGAAAATCAGAAGAGGGAAAAAAATGAAATCGATTTTTAAAATTTTGTTAATTACATGGTTAGTTGGAGTTTCATCCTTGATGGCCAGTCAAGACCTGACCAATATGTTTAAGGTAAAAAAACCCATCATGGCGGCCCTTTTTTTAAAACTACCCACGACTGCCAGCGGCCATGATAGTAGTTATACAAATTATGATGAAGAGGTGCAAAAAATTATCGACTATGGACTTTCCCAACAAAAAATTTTGAAAGAGCATGATGTGGATGCCATTCTTTGGGAATTTAGTTATGGAGGAATTACTGATCCCCAAATTTCAATAGCAGACCGAAAAACCATGGTGACAATCATGAAGGCCTTAGTTGCTCAAGCGGCACCTTTAAAAGTTGGTTTTGAAATTTTATGGCATTATCCCCATGACACACTGATGGTGGCGAGTGAGGCCGGCGCTGATTTTGTGCGTTTAGATTTTTTCTCCGACTTAATGATTGCCGATCATCAAGAAGTAAAAATTAATCCCAGTGAAATCATCGAGCTAAAAAATGAATTAGAATCATTAAACCAACATAAATTTGTTCTTCTCACCGATCTTCAAGTGAAGTATGCCGAAATGAAAGATCCCACCATAACAATGGACCAATCTGCTTTGCGGGCACTGTCTTTAGGTTCACAGGGTGTGATTGTCTCTGGCAAAGAATCTGGCAAAGGGCCTTCTCAAGAGAGAGTTTGTTTGGCCAAAAAAGGGGCGAAAGAAAGTGATGTGGTGATTGGCTCTGGATTTTCGCTCGAGAATGCGCAAGAACTTCTTTCCTGTGCAGATGCTGTGATCGTAGGAACATCGATTTCACTCAAAACCGGAGGACCTTTAGTACCTGAAAAAGTGGCCGCACTTATGAGTCGCGTTAAAAGTTTAAGACCATAAAAAATTTTCAAATAATTTTCTGTTGATTGCCCTCCTGTTTTCTTTATGAAAAGAGAGGGCATTATTAACCGGAGAATTCTTTATGAAAATTATTTCTAAACGCTGGATAAGTTTTAATTTTATTTTAAGTACGATGTTTTTTTCTTTTAGTCTTCTAGCACAAATTGTTGGTTTCAATGTTGATTTGTTTGATCGACATTGGAATGATACCAAAAATAAAACTCCAGAAAAAATTCATCAAGAAAATTTAGCTCATCTGCAAGCCTTTATTGATTTCGATGTGAATACCGATCGGGATGACTCTTATGATCGTCCACTCTATATTTCTAAAAAAGATGCGGACAGTGTACGCCGTGCTGCACTTTTGAATCCCGTGGTTTCACTTGATAATTATGATAAATACGATCCACAGAACAAAGGCATTGGTTTTTGTTTTGGTCGCGCCATGTTTGTGAATGTGGAGTTGGCCTACCGAAAAATCGATCGCGATGCGATTAAAAAAGCATTTGTGATTGGGCCCATGACTACTGGAGGAAATACTAGTTGGGGTTGGCATGTGACCACTATTGCTCAATCAAAAGATAGTTTAGGAAATGAGATTTGGTGGGTGATTGATCCCATCACGGGAATTCAAACTCTCCAGGATTGGTATCTAGAGATGTATAATGATTTTTCAACTGATAAAAAACTCAAAATTTATATTACGGATACTGGCAAATTTGGTCCCTCGGCTGGTGCCTATCATGAAGAAGGTTTAAAAAATAAATTTTATAATAATTATTTTAACGACATGATGGCGTGGTTTGAGGAGCAATCGAAATTAAATATGTATGATGGCAAAGAATTCGTTGAGTATAATCCAACCGGAAAATAATTTAAAGTTCTGTCATTCGGGTCTTGCAGGTTTGACTTGCAAGGCCCCTGTTTTTAGCTGAATATTAGCTCGTATGAGTTCATCCATAAAAAAAATTCTTTTATTACAGCCACCCGTTCAAGATTTTTATGACACTGACATTCGTTTGCAACCCTTAGGCTTGGCCTTGCTTAAGGCGCATGCCCAAAAATATCATCCGGATGTTTTGGTGCACGTCAAAGATTATCATCATGGCCATGGACGAAAAACAATTCCTTTACCCAAAGATTTAAAATACCTAAGAGACTTTTATAGTTTTGAAGATCGTTCTCCCTTTTCCACATTTTATAATTATTTTCATTTTGGTGCTAGTTTTGAAAAAATTCAAAATGAAATTGAATTGATGAATCCTGAAGTGGTTGGAATTTCTTGTTTATTTTCTCCTTATTTTAGAGAAGTCATCACGATTGTGAAAAATATAAAAAAATGGAAACCTCAGGTAAAAATCTTACTGGGAGGTTCACATGTTTCAGCGATGAAAGAGCAAATTTTAAAAGATTATCCCGAAGTGGATTATCTGATTGTCGGTGAGGGAGAAAAATCATTTGTGGATTTTATTTCTTGGCAAAAAGGAGAATTACTCGCTGATCAAGTAGGGGGACTGGGTTATCGAAATCATCAAACGATTGTCATGAATCCTACAGCAGCGAATTACGCCATGGATGAAATGAGTTTTGCCGATTTCTCAGATTTTCAAAATGATCAGTACCATTATGGCAAAAAACAAATTGCTTTTATCGTCACTTCGAGGTCTTGTCCTCATCGTTGCAGCTTTTGCTCAGTTCATCAAACATTTGGACTGGTTTATCGCCGCCGCTCAGTCGCCAATGTCATGGCAGAAATTCTTTTGCGTTTTGCAGAAGGGTTTCGCATGATCGATTTTGAAGATGATAACCTTACTTTTTATCGCGAGGAAATGAAACAGCTATGCTTGGAGATCATCAAACACTTTCCTCACGGTGAAATGGAGTTTGTGGCGATGAATGGCATCAGTTATTTAAGTTTAGATGATGAATTGTTGCAGTTAATGAAGGCCGCCAACTTTACCCACTTAAATTTGGCCTTAGTCAGTTCCGACGATTCGGTGAGAAAATCGACTAAAAGACCTCACACAGTGGAGAAGTTTTTAACGGTGGTCAATACCGCTCACCAGTTAGGATTTAAAATTGTCAGTTATCAAATTCTGGGACTTCCCAATGAAACTTTGGCCAGCATGATTCAAACCTTAATTTTCATGGCCAATTTACCAGTTCTGCAAGGTGCATCACTTTTTTATTTAACTCCCCATTCTCCCATCGCCAAAGATTTCCCTCCACCCACGGAACGCGATATTTTTTTATCGCGCTTAACCGCCATGGCGATCGAAACAAAATCGGTCAACCGTCAAGATCTCTACACTCTTTTTATTATCACTCGCATCGTTAATTATTTAAAAAGTGAAAGCAGAATGGAATCGGCTGACCAAATCTTGCAAGACTTATTAACAACCAAAAAACTTTTTATGAAAAATAAAGGCCAGTATCAAATCAATCAGCAATTTGATACTAACCTATTTTTTAGTATTTGGAATCAATTACCCTTTAGTTTAACGGAAAGATTTCAAATGAGTTTTGCAAAACCCATGGTGGGTGATCTGTCAGCAAAGCATCAGCATCTTTTTTTAGACTAATCAGATTTTCTTGTTCCGCCCTCAGATAACCTTTTTGCGTTTCCACGGCATTGGTATCTACCAGCACCGCTATATAGCGGCACTGGATGAGTTTTCCAGTGGACCTTCGACTCATGCACGCAATCTTGATTCCCAAAAATCTTCGATTTACCTCTAGGCAAACCTCTTATTTTTGAAAATCAATCTTGCGCACCTG
>JBIKWR010000197.1:0-4913 GCA_044356225.1 Bacteriovoracaceae bacterium
AGGTGGTAATTCTCATCATATTAGTGGTGGAACGAGTTTAAAAAAATATAAATGGATAACTGATATTGATGAACATACGCCAGGTATAAACTATAAATTTGATCCTAAAAAAATGCCAAAAGAATTTCCCAATGGATCTAAGAAAACGGTTTATGTCCAAGCGGGTAAAGGAGCAACACATGTTGCTGATTTTTGGATTGAAGTTGAAACTCAGCCAGTTGATAAGGAGTTAAATCCAATCATAAATTATGGTGGCGAAATTGTTTCAGTTTCACAAGAATTTAATGATTTAGATTTAATGACCCTGTTTAAAGATTGTCAAAGCCAAGACTATTTTTATGAAGGTGATGATTAAGATTTGCTAATATTTAATGATTTTTAGGCCAGTTTTATCCACTGGTCTATTATCATTAAAACGTGTTATTTATAGTATCCAATCTGCAGAGAATTTATCTTTAAAATTGACCTCTAATACTTTTGCTTTAGAATCTGACTAATACCTTTTTATTAATCTTTATAGACACGAAGGAGCAGGCGATGAATATGGCAATTTTCTCTCAAGAGGGATGGATGATGGTTTTACGCTGGATTCACTTTTTTTCAGGCGTAGCTTGGATAGGTCATCTTTATTATTTTAATTTTGTGCAAGGAGCTTTTTTAGCAGAAGTTGATGCTCCCGTGAAAAATGCTACATTGGCAAAATTAGCACCTAAGGCCTTATGGTGGTTCCGTTGGGGTGCCATGGGAACTTTTGTTTCCGGTTTATGGATGTTGTCGATTGCCGGAAAAGATTTGGCTTCTGATTTTTTTCAAACTCCCTACGGAATTTATATCTACACCGGGGCTTTATTAGGTACCGTGATGTTTCTTAATGTTTGGTTGGTCATTTGGCCAAAACAAAAAGTGATTGTGGCATCGGCCCTTTCAGTATTAGGTGGTGGTGCTGCTAATCCAGAAGCTGCCAAGCTTGGACCTCAGGCGCTCTTGGCCTCCAGAACCAACGTTATGTTTTCTATTCCCATGCTCTTTTTTATGGGTGCTTGCCGGCATTTGGGTTTAGATATTCCTGAAGGCTTTAGTCCCATGGTTTTTTTGGTTGCCGTCACGGCGATTGTCTTGGCCTTAGAGATCAATGCACTTAAAGGAAAATTAGGACCTCTAACGACTGTCAGAGGTGTGATTCACTGTGGAGTGGCCTTATTAGTAGTGCTTTATGTTCTGATCGAGGTGATTGTTTAATGTATCAATTGAAGAAAGTTAAAATAAAAATGGAGGGGGTGCTTCTCGCCCCCTTTTTTGCTTTTTGTTTTATTAGTTGTGTGGAAGCTGAACAATCCAATACTCTATCCTCATCGACCAATGCAGTTGCTGTTATCACCAGAGAAGTTTCGAGCGATTTGATCGACCGAGGTCGTAGGCTCTATATTGCTAATTGTATCAGTTGTCACAATAAAGACCCCAATATCAAAGGTGTGATTGGTCCAGAAATTATCGATTCTCCATTGGAAGTGATGACCTCCAAAATTATGACAGGAAAATATCCCGATCCGTTGCCCGCTGGATATGTCCCTAAACGCTCAACTAAAAGTATGAAAAAAACTCCTAAGCTGCAAAATGATATCCCAGCGATTTATGCTTGGGTGCAATCAATGAAAAAATAATTTTTTAAAACGGTCTGCCAAAACGAAATTCACCTTCTTCTATCCCGCTTGAAACTGTTTGGGGAACAATGACCTGTTGATCTTTGTCTTCACTAAAATCCACTACTGTAATGGTCACTGTTTTTCCAATCTGAGAAAGGTTGTCTTGCGGACGTAACTGAAAAGTTAGTTGCAGTTGAAAATCTCCTGTAAGGGTATACACCGGAGTTAATAAAAACTCTTGATTGATACCTTGGACTTTGGCCCTAACTTCTTTGATATCTCTTAGGCGATCATGATCACTGACCAACACCTCCAAATTGATTTCAACTTGGTGTCCATCGCTAATTTTTTTTAGCTTGGCCTTGGCAAAAAGAATTTCTGGTTTTTCATTTTGTACTGGTTTTGCCACTTGGTTAATTCTTAAAACTTCAGTGATCATTGCTGCGGTTTCTAACATTTGCGATTCCGTGATGGAGATTGCTTGTTGAGGAGCATTCACATTGATCATGGCAATTTGGGAGAGAATTTCATCTACTTTATCATGGGATGGAATGTTTAGTGTTTCTAAACTTACTGCTGCCCAATAAAGCAGTAAAATGTAATTACGATAAGTATTGTAATCAATGATCCTGGAGTATGTAACTCCATAATGCTCAGACCAATTGAGTATAAGATTAAATGATTTTTGAAAGGTCATAGAATTTGGTGTTTGAGAAAATGGAAGATAGTGACCAGATTCTGGAGTGTTTTGTCGATTGATCAATCGCGATTCAAAAGTAGGATCGGTGGCATAGCGCGCTTTTTTGATGGCGTTCATATCATCCACATCTCGAACCGCAACTTGATTGCCCACATTTTCTTGGGAATAAAGATATCCACCGCCATATAAAAATTGGTCTAATCCCACCACTAATTGCCCCCAGGCAATAAATCCAATTTTGGCCTGCAGCATAGAGTGTATATAATTACGAAGTGGTAAGTGATAACCATGAAAACTTCCCTCTGAGGCGAGTAATCCTACTTGATGTTTACGCGCGACTTTTTTGGCGACGTTGTTCATATTCTCTAGGCCTTCAGGAAAAAATGAATAATTGTGGTAACTGACAATATCTAATTCGGGAATCGCCTGGTGTAATTCTTCTAGAACGTAAGGGACTGCAACACCTATGGTGGTCGGAAATGGACTAATACTTTGAACAAATTGATTGAGGTTATTGAGAATAGAGTAATTGTTAGCTAAGAGTTCTTCTTCTACAGGTTCATTCCACAGATCTAAAAAAATTTTGTTAACACCATCATGACCTAAGGCCCCTCTTTTTATGGCATCAATGGTGTCTATTAAATATCCCCGATTTTCATGAATAAAAAGCGGATGAGTTTCTGCTGAACCAATCCAATAAGGTTGAATTGCATCCATCATCGCATCACCACTGGAGTAGGGACCGACAGAATCAAACAATACATACATCACCTTAATTTTTTTTGCTAAGGCAGTTTTAGTAAAATGAAATACGTTTTGAGAAAAAAATTCGGGATTATAATGATAGGCCACATGATGAAGAAAAATGCGAACGCTATTGATCCCTGCTTTCTCGGCATTGGTCAATTCGCGTTCAACCAGGAAAGGATCATATCCAATCCACATGCCTGAAGGATTATAAACATTGGATTGGAGATAGTTAAAACCTACGAGTTTTTGAAGCTCAGTCTTATAGTTTTCTGTTTCAAACTCCGGTCTTCCCGCCAAGGCCGAATGTGAAAAAAGTAAAAAGGTTGGCCCAAGGACAAAATAGACTTGGAGCAACCAAGTAAAAATAGACCTACTATTCATAAAACTCCTCTCTTGTTTATTTAATAGTCGGCTAATAAGTTTGAATCTTGATAAAAAGTCCTAACACTCAAATATGATTCAATTAATACGGGGCGCATTTTTTGTGATTGACCACTTTTTGGGTCAAATTAATGTTTTCAAGACAAGATAGATAATGTTTTTAGTTTGAAAACATGTTAGTTCACCGTAAGACATTTTTAAAAAGGACCAAACGTGAATTCTAAAAAAGTATCTGAATTCGGCAAATTACTCTCGCATTCTTCGCTCTTGGATTATTTAAATTCGGTGGGGTTTTCAAGGCCAACGCAAGTTCAATCAGATGCTATTCCAGCGCTATTAGCGACAGATAATATTTCGCTGCAAGGAAAAACCGGAAGTGGAAAAACCTTGGCCTATTTATTACCGCTTTTTCAAAAAATTAAAAATTTAGAAGCTGCCAATCGCTCAAATGAATCAGACAAAGCGGCCTGCCCCAAGGCGGTCATTCTCCTTCCCACCAGAGAATTAGCAACACAAGTTTTTCATACTGCCAAAAGTATTTCTCATTTTGTTAAATTGCGGGTGAGAAAAATGGTTGGTGGCGATAAAGGCAAATCCTTAGATACACTTTTTGCCTCTCCCATGGATATCCTTATCACCACACCAGAGAGATGCAGTCGATCGTTTAAAAATGGCGAGCTGAAAACCCCGGCCTTAAGTTTTTTAATTTTAGATGAGGCCGATCAATTACTAGAAAATTCATTTAAACAAAGTATGGGAGAGTTGATCACGTTTCTCAACCTAGAGAATGTCCAAACCATTTTAGTGAGTGCCTCGAGACCGGCCAGTTTTGATGAAATTTTAAACGACTACTTTCCCAATAAAAAATTTCTCACCATCGGCCGAGGAGAAGAGAATGTGCTCAATCATAAAGTGGAAACTTTTAATATCGCCATCGATGAAAATGACAAGTTTTTTTATTTAAGCTCTTTTTTAAAAAAACAAGGAAAACGAAATGGACTTATTTTTGTGGGAAATAAGGCCAGGGCATCAAAAGTTTTTGCCGATTTAAATGCGCTCAACATGCCAAAAATTTTTCTTTTACATAAAGACTTTGAAATTAAAGAACGCGCACTGATCGTAGAGAAATTCCGCACTCGCGGTGGCATTATGGTCACTACCGATATTTTTGCCCGAGGAATAGATATTCCTCATCTTGAATGGGTGCTTAATTTTGATTTACCATCTGAGCCTGATTATTATTTACATCGCAGTGGGAGAGTGGGGCGGGCCGGACGTTCAGGTTCCGTTTTTAATTTTATTACTTCGCGAGATAATGATCGTCAGCTAAAAATTAATGAGACATTAGTGCGCCAAGGAAGACTTGATTTGCACATTATTCATCGACTGAGAACGTAGTTTAAGTCGAACGTTTTAAATCCCAAGTCATTCCAACTTTT
>JBIKWR010000070.1:0-14147 GCA_044356225.1 Bacteriovoracaceae bacterium
TTCGTAGGATCAAAATTATAACTCTTGATTCCGTTGCGATAATCATTCGGAAAAGTGTGGTGATAATTATGGTAACCTTCTCCCAGCGCTAACAGAGAACAAATAAAACTATCTTTAGCGGTATGCTCTTCCGTATGGGTTGAACGTCCAAACATGTGGGCAAATGAGTTGATAAAAAATGTAGAGTGATGAATCATCGCCATTCGCAGAAAACCAACTATTAAAAATGCCGCCAAGTAATCGCCAAAAAAATAACCAGTGGCAAGACAAACGATGATGTTACAAATCACACCAATCAAAAAATTGTGTTTATGCTGCCATCGTAAAATCGGATTTCTTAAAAGGTCCTTAATATTTGTAAATTTAACTTCTTCTTTTTCGTCGATGATCGGAGTAAAAAAAATCCATAAAATATGCGACCACCAAAATCCCATTTTGGCGTTATAGGGATCTTTTTCAGTATCGACAAAATTATGGTGACGACGGTGATCACTGGCCCAATGAAAAACTGAGTTTTGAAAGGCCATAGCGCCAAGACAAGCTAAACCTATCTGGACTAATGGATGTGCATTAAAAGCTTTATGAGCAAAGAGGCGATGATAGCCCATGGTTATTCCAAAACCTGTTAACCAATAAGTGATACCAAAAATAATCACATGCCCCCATGAGACTCCTTGAATGATCATATAAATGGGTGCGATGACTAATCCGATAAAGCTAACCATCGAAACGGCGATGACGTTAAACCAGTTAAATCGAAGATTTTGATTACGAATAAAGGCTTTCACCATTGGCAGATTTAGTCCCATAATTACCCCATGATTGGCCATGATTGGCCATTGAGGTTATTATCGGTCTTTTAACCGACCAGTACTCTGAGTTAGGTCGACTTTTACAATTGTTTTACAATTCCCCACGAGGTTTCAGCAAAAGTCGACCATTTGTCTCAAGAATTGAGTTATTGCTATGAAAAAAGTTCCTTGGTTTATTCATCCGCTTTTTGTTTTTATCACTTCGCTGGTTGCCCTGGGGACTAGTTTCTACCTTTATCTGCATTGGTATCTGAAAGTCAGTGATAAGTTGAATGAATTCCTACAAAAATACAATTTAGAGGAAGGACAAATATCGGGACCTCAGATTATTTTGACAGTGATTATTTTATCTATCTTGGTAGTCATCATCATCGCTAGTTTGATTCTGATCTTTTTTTATTATCAAAAGGCGATAAGGCTCTACATTAATCAAAAAAATTTCATCGATGGTTTTACTCATGAACTAAAAACACCCATCGCTAGTTTAAAACTTTTTACTGAAACTTTTATTAAATTTGATCTTCCGAGAGACAAACAGTTATCTCATTTAAAATTAATGCTAGAAGATTTGTCTCGTCTGACCAACAATGTGGATCGAGTGCTCAATATTGCTCGCCTGGAAAGTCGAGAGCGTGATTTTGAATTTAAAAAAATGGAGCTGGCACCTTTTATCAAACATTTTGTTTTAGAAAACTCTTATTTTTCCAAAAAAATTGCTATTTCATTTGTCGGTTTTGAGCAAAAATATTTTCTTTCAATCAATGCCACACTTTTAGAGTTGCTAATGACCAATCTTATTATGAATGCCTATATTTACAATCAATCAAAATCACCAGAACTGAGAATTGAGATCGAAAAGATAAAAGGTTTTTTAAATATAAAATTTATCGATAATGGCATTGGTTTGAACAAAAAACATTTAAAATTAATTTTTAATAAATTTTATCAAGTGGGGCGAAGTGAAGATATGTCGGCCAAAGGCAATGGCATCGGACTGAGTTTAGTGAGTTTAGTGGCGAAGGCCCACGGCTGGAAAGTACGGGCCGAAAGCTTGGGACCTAATATGGGCAGTGAATTTATTCTTTGTGTTCCCATAAAAAAAGTGGAAATAGTGGCATGAAAAAAATCCTCTTAGTCGAAGATGAAGAGAATATTGCCAAAGGAATTATTCTCAATTTAGAAATGGTTCCTTACCAAGTTTTTTGGGCGAAAGATGGCACTGAGGCGCTTGATTTATGGATGATTGAAAACCCTGACCTCATCATCCTGGATTTGATGATCCCCAAAATTGATGGTTTTTCCGTACTCAAAAAAATTAGGGCCACAGATGAGCAAATCCCAGTGCTCATTTTATCAGCGAAAGATGCAACTCCCGATCGCATCAAAGGTTTAAAACAAGGCTGTGATGATTATTTAGGCAAGCCTTTTGATTTAGATGAGTTACTTTTAAGAGTAGAAAAATTATTAATAAGAATGTCAAAAAAAGTTAATGACCTATCGACAGATAAAAATGGCGCAAATGATTTGAGTATAACTCAATATATTTTTGGTCAAAATATTATCAATTTTTCGGCACAGAAGGCGCAGACGCCAAGTGGAGATGTGGAGCTTACTTCCCAAGAAATAATTTTGTTAAAACTATTTATTCAAAACTCTGGTCGAGTGCTCACTCGAGAATCCTTGTTAAAAGCTGGATGGGGTTATCAAGATGGCACAGAATCTAGAACCTTAGATAATTTTATTGTAAGGATGCGAAAATATTTTGAAATTGATCCCAAAAAACCTCAGCATTTTGTTTCGGTGCGTTCAATTGGTTACAAATTTATCAATTAAAAACTGGTCCCTTATTCGGTGTGAAAAAATTAACTGGTTATCTAATTAAAAATAAATGAGTTTTTTGATTAAATGTTAAATAATTATTGATTACAAAAATCGATGTATATAGCGGTGCTGGTTGAGTTTTCCAGTGCCGGTAAATACGGCCAAAAGATGATGCATGAGCTTTTCCGGTTTCCTCGTGGTGTTCCACGCACGCTGAAAAATCCGATTTATGTTTGCTAAAAAATCGCCAACATTGGATGGTTTGAGAGTTCGAGCTTCGACGATCAAAGCCGTTTGAATGAGGGGGGAGACATTTGGAGCATGCTAGACTCATGCTAGTCTCATGAAGTCTGAAACTACATGTTAAGATATACTTACCAAGAGGATAAGTAATTAAATTTACAGATTATAGTAGGTAACTTTTAAAAATTAGTTAGGTTTAAATAAAGGAAGTTCCCCACCTGCAAAGGGACCAGTTTGGAAGAGTTTCCACTGGCCGATATCATCAAATTTATAATACATCTAAGATCTAAAAATAGACTAAAATTCACCATTTAAGGAGCTGTATGCGTTTATCAATCTTGACGTTTATTTTAATCATTTTTTCAATGACCAAAAAAATTCAAGCTCAAGACAATTCAGACTTTAGCGAATACAGCGAAGGGAAAGTGGTTTGTGATGAAGAAATAAAAGATATTGATGGAAAACTTATTAATGTTCCTGTTTGTATTTATGCCCTCAAAAATCATGGAGCTTCACGCGCTTGGGATCTCGTTCGCCGAGTGAATCAGGCTTATGCGGGGGGATCTCGTTTTATCGGTGCGCGGGATTTTATTGAAGTGGTGCCAGGAAATAATAAACTGATTCATTTTTGGATCGCGGACCCTATCATTCATTATACCGTCAAAGAAAAACTTCCTTTGTGGGATACGTTGCCATGGACCGGAATGCCCTTACAAGTGAGTGTGATCGCTAGAGTGTATACTTTAACCTCAAGTGCCGAAAGAAATGTCTCATTCCAGTTGGGAAAAGCACTAGAAAAAATGGTGGGCGACACTAATCTTAGTATAGATTTTGAGGCCAATACCAATGTTTATAAATTTGATTTTCCTGGTAGCATTATCAACGATCTTTTAGGATCTTATGTCGGACGAGGTGAGATTGAAGAAATTGAAACGATTAATGCCTCTCAGGCCAATGAAAATAATCTTAGTGCTAGCATTAATACTCCCATATTTGTTTCTGCCAATGACCTTAACTTAGAAAAGTTGGAAGCGGGACTAAGTTTATCTGGTCGTGTTTCAGTACGTGAATTTGAAAAAAAACCAGTGATTAATATTACCAATTTTTCACTCGAGCATGGTGTTTTATTGCCCAAAAAAGACGTGACGGATTTAGAAAAAGTGACCACCATTAGTTTTTCCAATGCCGAGTTTTATTTGCTTCCTGGCCATACCAAAGTTGCTTTTCAAGTGGTCAATGATTTAACAGTTAATTCTAAATCTTTAAGTGTACTAAACTGGGGTAAGGCGAATTCAAGCTTTGGGAGAAAAGTTTTAATTACCGTTTCGGGATCGGTGGATAAGGCCATTTCCCATAATAACAACGATTTTATTCCAGTTAAAAATTCGATGACTTTTAGTGCCGACGAAATAGCTGCTTTTCGATCAGCGCCAGTGTCGTTTGACGAATTGTTAAAGGCAGTTTATTTAAAAACCCGATACGCCTGGGGAGAACGAGTTTTAGAAATATATTTTGATCCTGAATTGGCCACCAAAACTAATTATCAAAGAGTCGTTACGATTGAAATGAGCGCGAAAGGCTGGAAACAAATTGTGACCACGACCATCGAAGATCTCATGCTCAATGGTCTTTTGTTAAAAGCATTTACCCCAGCACTACTTAATTCTTCGCATTTTAATATTGACGTGAAGTTTAAATCAGTCGATTCAGGTAAAAAGTTAAAAGGTAGTTTAAAATTACTCTACTTACCGAGTCTCAATCGTTTATCAGTTTTGGCCAAATGAAAAAACTGAGTTTTTTTCTTTTTTGTTGGGCAATAACGGCATTTGGGCATTTTAATGAACCTTCCCCCGTTCCTGGACTAGAAATCATTGGAGGGGAGTTCCGATTTGCCCTCGCTCGAAAAGTTCGACAAATGTCGCAAAATTATCTCAGTTTTTATTCGGGGCATAGTTTAATGTTTTCTTCCAATGAAGACGTAAATTGTATTGGTAAAACCTTAAGTGCTGACACCCCGCTGGCGGTTTTGTCGTTTAAAAAGGAAATAGATACGCTTAAACATCTCAAAGAAGTGGGGTCTTATATTGGATGTAGTGGCTTAGTAGAACTAACAGAGACTTTTGAAGTTAAAGGAAACAATCTTTCAGGTCTTGATTTCAAAGATTTTGTCACCGGCAAACGACCTTTTAATTTCAATTCAGATTACGACTCTCTTTATTATTCATTGAGTAACCCCGATATGTTGCCGATTTTTGAAATCAGGATGAATAAAAGATCGACTGAAATCTTTGAATTTTCTTTTGATTTCTTAGGAGCAACTTTTTTCAAAACCATTGTGACCAAAGTGAACGATCATCGTTTATATTCACTGGTCATTTCGCCGTATGAACTTGAATACATTCGACCTTTTACCAAAAGACAGTATCGATTGAATCTTCAGGCCATTTTAACGGTGGAAAAGTATCCCGGGCCAATTGAGGGATACTCTTTTCGTAGCGATGCTCATGGGGCGCAAACCCAAGTGCAGTTTGAAAAAAATTTATCAGAAACAATTTTTCAAGTCTTAAGCGACGTTAATCGTATCGTTGAGTACCACCTGGGGGCCTTACCTCCGACTGCGGCGAGTAGTGGAGTTAACACTAAATCAAAAAAAATTGTAGATGAACTCAGAAGTATGAGATCGCGGTTAAATACCGCCGGCCCTACAGATCTGATTTTTGTTAAAAACCAAATTGATTTATATCTTAAGCTAATTGAAACAGGGGTTTTACAAGTTGAAGATAATCGTCCGCAATAAAATCTATTTGAGTCTGTGTTTTTGCTGTTGCTTTATTCTCATCAAGGCAACAAAGGCGGATGAAAGTCTAAACTCATTTCCTGCAGATGTTTTTTCCTTAAATGATTTGGTGGAAGCAGTGCTTGATCCCCTGACTCAAAGTGCATTATATTTTGAAACCATGGACAAAAATTCTTTGGTTTTTATCCCGGATAAAAAATGCAAACGATTGTTAGGTGCTAAACACGATTTCTCTATTTGTATAAAACTAGAAGTCGTCACCCAGCAAGATGAGAAAATAGTGAAAATCAATATCCAATGGGATTTTACCAATTGGAATACTAATGCTGGCTCCATTGTTCTTTCCATTAAAGGAGATGATCTAAAAAAACCAGTTTTGAACGATTTGTTTTATTTTAAATTACCTTGGTTAGAGCAATCATTAACTTATTTAAAGCTGGAGTATCTCAACCTGCAAACAGTTTTGGAGTGCTCTTTTTTATCTTCTCAAAAAAAGTGTCAATTTAAGTTAACCGACGAAGACCTGGATTATGTCCTGACAGAAAATGAAAAAAAATTACCGACGGTGACAGAAGTTACCCGAAACTATTTTATGCTCTGTGATTCTTGTGAGGACAAAGCTTTTCAAGCGCGGGCCTTAGTTTTTACCAATGGCATGAGTGAGGTGCAGTATTATTATTTTTCATTAGGGAATGAACCACTATTGCCTTCAGTTTTTACTTTTTTTTTAAATCTTGCTTTTGCTGATAATATTCAGTCTAGGGTGAATGATGTTTTTGAAGAAATGAAAAGATCCTCCGAATGGCCAAAGTTTTAATTTAGAGATTAAGATATCAAAAAATTCTCGAGTTTCTTGCTGATTTAAAAAAAATGAAAAAAATATCTTGATGAAGCCTAGTTGTAACTATTTATTTAGCTTGAGCATTTAGACAAATTGGTGTTGGTACTCAGTTAAAACAGTTTTTTGTAAAACTTTTTCATTTTTATTTTTCATCCAGCTTTCACTATTTTCTTCATCTAAAAAAATGGGGCAGCGATCGTGGCCCATGGCCAAAATATCTGCTGGCGGATCGGTGGTGATTACAGCAAATGAATAAAAATCGTATTCATTTTTGGCGGCGGTGAAATGGTCAAACAAACAAGGGATTGCCATCGAGTCATAATTTTTGGGATAAAAGGCGATCAGGCGCGATTTGCCTTTTTCATCTGGCACCCATTCAAAAAATTTTTTTACCGGGACGATGCCATGATTTTTTCCGATTAAGCTTTTCCATGTTTTTCGGGTATGAAGGGCATCCAGTCGGGCATTAAAAACATTATATTTTGCTGGTATTTCTTCAACACTTCCTTGGGGGCGAAGGCGATACCGCATGGGCAGGATAATCCTTTTTTGCTGATCGCTGACGATCACCGGCGCAAAATAGTGGGGATAAACTCGGCCATCGTCGCCCGGAATTTTAAAAGGCAGGTGAGGGTGAGAGGCGAGTAGATTTTTTAATTTAACAAATTCAGAAGCTATAATCTCGGCTTTATAAATTTGCGCCAAGTGTTTTAAATTTTTATCAATTTGTAGGGAAAAACACATAGGTCCTTGATAGTACAAGATTTTAAGATAGATGGTAAGAGTGGCCATTTACGCATAACTTACGCACTGGTATGATTATAAGATGATGATCGAAATCTTCGATAAAAATCAAAAAGCAAAAGGGGCACCCTTTTTTCCATCCATTGTTTCCTGTGGACTCTTTGGCATTGCCGATGATTTTAGCGAAAATTTTTTGTCTTTAGATGAAAAGTATTTAAAAAACAAAGACTCGACTTTTTTCTTGCGCGCCGGTGGCAACTCCATGGAACCGGAAATTAAAAAAGATGATATTTTAATTGTGGATCGTTCGATTAAATTGGTCAGCAATCGTATTGCCGTTTTTTATTTAAACCAGGTGGCGGTTTGCAAACTCTATATTAAAAAAAATCAGCAAGTCTTATTGCGCTCTTTTAATTCACATTATCCCGATATCCAGATTAGCGAAAAAGATGATTTAGAACTATTTGGAGTGGTGATTGGAATTGCCAGGGATGTTTGATCATGGTGCGAATCAAAAGATTATTGCCCTGGTGGACTGCAATGCTTTTTATTGCTCCTGTGAACAAATTTTTAGACCAGATTTAAAAAATCAACCAGTCGTGGTGCTTTCTAATAATGATGGCTGTGCCATTTCCAGGACCACTGAGGCCAAGGCGCTGGGAATTAAAATGGGGGAGCCCTTTTTTAAATTTAAGCACTTGTTAAAAAATCATCAGCTGCATATTTTTTCTTCCAATTTTTCACTCTACACCAATATTTCCAGTCGAGTGATGAACACGCTTAAACGTTTGGCCCCGGACATTGAAATGTATTCGATCGATGAGGCCTTTCTCGATCTGACGGGAGTAAAAGATCCCTTCGCCTTTGGCATGATGGTTAAAGATATTATCTGGCAAGAAGTAGGCATTCCCGTTGGGGTCGGTATTGGCCGCACCAAGGTGTTGGCGAAAATTGCCAATCGAATTGCCAAAAAATCTCACAAGGCCAAGGGAGTCGTGGAGATTTTGCAACCTCATTATCTGGAGTGTGCGCTCAAGCAGGTGGCGATTGAAGACGTGTGGGGCATCGGGCGAGCAAACGCTGAAAAAATGCGCGCCTTAGGAATTAAAAATTCTTGGCAATTAAGAGAGTATAAAAATGAGCAAACAATTTTGAAAATTTTTACCAAAGTTGGCCTGCAAATTAAACATGAGCTGCAAGAAATTTCTTGTTTCCCTTTTAATAAACCCTACGAACCCAAAAAAGAAATCATGTGCTCTCGAACGTTTGGTGGCACGGTCACCACCATTGCCGATTTAAAACAAGCGGTCGCTTCTTATGTGAGTCTGGCAGCGGAAAAACTCAGATCTCAAAATTCAGTTTGCCAAGAGATCAGTGTCTTTGCCAGAACTAACCCCTTTAATGGCAGTGAACAGACTTATCTTTTTGAGACTAAAAAACTACCTACGCCCACCGCCGACACTTTTAAATTAATTGATTACGCCTTTGCCATGCTCGAAAAGAATTTTTCAGCAGGTTATGCTTATAAAAAAGCCGGGGTTCGGCTGCTAGATTTTTATCAGTCGAGGGAGTATCAATTAGATTTTTTTGCTCATCACGATACGGAAAAATCTCTTTTACTAATGCATGCGTTGGATAAAATTAATTATCGCGAAGGAGAGCAAACCCTGCAAAGTGCCGCTTGTGGCGTTTCGCAAATCGCTTTTAAAATGAATCGCAATTATAAATCACCCAGGTATACAACTTCATGGAATGAGTTGCTGGTGATTAAAAATTAGTGATCGAATTTCCAACACCAATCGATGTTTAAGGTAAAAAAATCGCTATCAAACTGAAAAGAAATTGAAAGGCTTTTAAGGCCGTATCAAAATTCTGTTTTCACTCACGCTTTTTTCGGTAGTTTGATTACCAGTTTTTGATTTAAACTTAGCAGTCACACTAATCTTTCCTGGTTTCAGTGCAGAAAGCACCCCCCAAGAATCAATTTTCGCCAAGTCCGCAGGATCCACCGAGTAAGTGATTGCACGACCGGTAAAAGGGTATTGATGTTTTTTTCCCGATCTATCTTTTAAAGTGTGAGTCATCATCAGGCCCATTTTTTGTCCCACTTGGATATTTTTTCGAGGAATTTTTAACTGATACTCACCGGCCTGAGACATAAGTGTGCTGTCTACTTTTGTGCGGACCACTGACCCTTCGACAAAACGCTTAAGTTGATAATCCCAGACTCCGCCAGAAGCTGCCAGGACAAAACCTTCTTCGTAATTTTCAATGATGGTGGTGTGGGCCAGCGCCTTGGTTAACTGGACTTGAGAAAATTCACCTTCGGAAACCGCACTATGTAATTTTTCGATTGTTTGCAGACTTGGGAAACCTTGAAATTGTTCATATAAAAATGATTTTCCTCGGGTACAAATCATCCGCCACTTACCAGGGACATCGGCATACTCGATTCGGTTTTTAGTCGTCGGATTTAAAGCCGAAAAGATCAGCAAACCATTTTGATCGCTGGCGACAAATCCATTTGAGGGAATATCAAAATTCAAACCGTTTTGAGTCGTAACGTTCCACAGCTCTACCGATTTCATATCGTCTTGATGGTTTACAAAAATTTCTAATCCGTTATAAAACTTAAGGCGTATTCTCGGATTTTTAAAATCAATATTTAACTCTAATGCACGATCTAGGGAAACTAAACCTTCCCCCGTCTTCGAATGATATTTAACAGATTCGATGCTTGATTCTCTTTGTTTAGCTTGGATGGGAGTGGTTAAATAGTATTCACGAATAAAACCCTCCATGGTTCGATAATTGAAATGAACGTGCCCATTGCTGCTGGCAAAAGCGCTGTGGCCAAAGGTTATGTTATTTGTCCACCAAGAATCAAAAAAAGCATAAACGTGAGTTTTAGAATCTATATCGAAGTCAAAAGGGTAATCATTGATATTTTGTAGTTCCTTAATTTGGCCATAATACATATGCAATGGTTCAAATCCCATTCCTAAGTGACTACTGGCCTTTGGCAGCACATGTTTAAGTTCATAATCAGGTATAACTTTTTCTTGAAAATTAGTCGCGTTTGGATCGTCACCTACTTGGGGAGAATATTTGTTCTCTAAACCCAGGTGGCGGTGCCGACCATCCCATAAACCGCTTTCAAAAGAGTCCCATTGTTTGGAACGGTAGTAAGAGTTTTCTCCCCATAATGGCCCAGCATTTTTTTCTTTGAGTTTAAGCATTGCCCTTTGTGAATCAAGGATCGCATTCCGGATGGTTTTGGCCCGATCAGAAGTTGAAACTTGGTCAATAGAGAGGCCTTCAGGAACTTCAGTGCGCGCATCGACAAACATCGCCTGAGGGGAAAATAATTGATGGGCAGCTTTGGTTTCGGCTTCATGAATCTTAGAGAGATGAGTGGGTGAAATAATGTGGAGAGGATGACCGCTTTGATTCCAACTACTACCGTAGAGATTATCTTTGGTATCCCATCCCCCTTTTGGAACACTATTGGCATCGCGAACAAAATAGTCTTCAAGTCCCATGTAAGAAGAATTACTGGTTGGTGCTACCAGCCCAACAGGTAGACCGGTGACGAAGTCTGTCCAACCTGGCATCCACAAAAATTCATTGATGGGGTATTGATTTGAATAACCATGAGGGTCGGCACTTCCGGAGTCTTGGTAAAGTGCAAATGGCACAGAATCAGCATCTAATTGCGACGTGAGTTTTTTAAATGCTGAAATAGTTTTTTCTTTGGTTACAGGGTCATTGGGATCGATAATAAAACCGTTTTTGTATTGAGAAGGCCCAACTTTAATAGATCCCATGCCAGGATTTAAACTGCTTGGCAGAGCACCGATAGGAGAAGGGATATCACGCTCGGGATTTAATAAGTTGAGGCCATATTTTTCCCATTGAAAAAAAATAACTCCTAAATCATTTAATCCCCAGTGTTTTAAGGCGGCAAAATGTTGTTGATAACTGGAGTAAGAATCAGGATACAAAGCACTGACCAAAATAATCATTTTATTTGAGAGGGAGTCATAATAGGGTGATTTTGAAAATGGCAAGCCGATAAAATGATCTTCAATCTTTTGCGATACTAGAACGTTGAGTGTTTCATTGACGGGAGCGAGGAGTTTATTTTTATCGTTAAAAAAATACCTTGGTTCAAAAGCAAAACGAAAAGCATTGCCACCAAGGGAGGCGGGCGGAACTGAAACAATCTCTGATCCGTTACTTTTATACCAATCGAAAAATCGCGAAACATACAATGTTTTATTCTCTTGGTTTTTAAATTTTACGATCGGGATACTTCCCATATAAGGAATAAAAACTTCAGAGGAGTTATTTACATTTTTGATCAATCCAAGATTAACACCATTATAATTAAACTGATCAAGTTCTGCTGGAGGTATGGGAGAACTAAATTCTATTTTAAGAACTTTTCCTTTTAACCAAATCGTATATGATTTTTCAAATTGAATTTTATCTTTAACATGGTTGGCTGAGATTAATTCTTCAATAAAAGATATTTTCAATTTATTATTTGCCCAGTCAGCTTCTACTGTTTTACTTTTGATGGTTGAAATTTGACTTAGCTCTTGGGCAGAGTTGGTTATATTTTTATAAAAACTTAACCCTCCATTAAAAAGTGGCATAGATCCGCTGACGAGCTCCTCCACCTGCAGTAATCCTTTTTGCATTTGGGCAGTATTGGTATCGATCTGATAGATGATCTGTTCGGCTTTCGGGTTAGTAAGAAATGCAGGATCTTTGAAGGTAAATTGAAAAACTCCATTTTGAGTTTCCGTCATCGTCTCTATGCCATGACTCAAGGCCCCTTCGGGTTCATGGGTAAAGTTTTCAATGTCAGGGGGATTCCAAAGAGGACTTTCATTTTTAGAACAAGAAACAAATAAGATGATTGGAAAAAAAATAATAATGAATTTAAAAAAATAAATTTCCTTAAAATATTTATAATCTTGATGGTTTTTTTTGACTCTCATTGCTCCCTCGATCTTAGGATGTTTAAAAAAGGGTATATCTAAAGTTAATTTCACCTAAGAAAAATATGACATTGAAAAGATTAAAAATGAGGAGTCTATAAAATTTATGTTGTTGCTAACGATCTTGCTTATGTTGTTTACACATAAGCATTTCTTGTGAAGTGTCTTTAATCATTAACTTGTAAAAAAAAATAAATTAGAAACATCCTGGACCATTTCCAAGATTTGGTAACTCAACGACGGCATACCATGGTTGAACTTGACCAAAGTTTTGACCAGATACTGGTGATTGACCATTACCAATGATCATTCGACCATCTCCTGAAACGGAAACGGCATCATGTAATCGCCAATAGGGTAGATCATTGTTGTTGGTTGTTTGTAAGAGAACTTTTTGAATATCTTGTCGGACTATATTTCCAGAAGCAGTATCGCATACCCATCTGAATGCTCTGGGAGGACCAAACACTGCGGCAAAAGAAGATTTGGGGACGACAGTTCCAACAATCACTTGAGCATTGGCGGCCAATGATTTGGCATAAATATCTAATTGCGGATTATTGCTAGTGTTCAACCATTTTAAAAGTCCAGTTTGGCGATTCAAAACAAATGGTCGATAACCTAAAGAATTGATGCGAGCATTACCGACAATGATTTGGCCATCCGGACTAATGGATGTGACTTCACTCGCCAGAGATAAAGTTGCATGAAGACTGCTTAAAGGACTAAATTGTCCATTTGCAAAAATAAATCCTTTCGGATTATTTGTCGGATAATAAACTCCTCCAAACACTTGTAAATTATCTGAAGCGGCCAATAACTTATAAGTGGAACCATTGGCCAAAACGCCAAAATTAAAATTGTAACTAGAGTTTGGCGCAGTGGAAACAATTCGTGTTTCGCCGTTAAAATAAGTTCCTAAGGCAAATTGGGCATCAGCCGATAAAAAGGCCATCGTCGTAAAACTTGATTCGCCAGCAAATGGTAATGGATTGAATGTCGTTGGAAGTGTCCAAGTCTGATTATCAACCCCTTCGGCGATATAAGCTTGGCGGTAGGAGATGTTAGAGGTCGATGTTGGATAGGCAAAACTTAAAAATTTTTGTCCATCGATAGAAACCGCCCGAGTAAATCCTGGAGGCACTAACATTCCTGGAGGAGCATCAATTTGCAGGGCAGATGGTAAACCTGGTCGCCAAATGATTCCTCGTGGGATTCCTGCACTTCCATATGATTGACCAACTACCGTAGAGCCATCGCGGGATATTTGATAGGCATGACTTATTCCACTCCATTGATCAAATCCAAAATCCCAAAACTGATCTAGCGCGAATGCTACATTTTGAATTAATAAGCTGATGACAGCAGCAATAAGCAAAAAAGTTGGTTTAAATGATAACTTAAAGTTTTTAAGGGCGATAAAATAAGTCGTTAACCAATTTAATTGGCGCATTTTTTCCTCATTGTTAAGTTTTGTTGTTTTATAAAAGGAAAAGAAACTTAGCGTGTTAGCTGTAAGAAAAAACAAGTTTTATATGTAAGTAGCAGTTACAAACATATAAAGTTTACATGATTCAAAGTGATGAGAAAAAATGCAGAAAGGAAAAAGTGCCACGATCCAAACGGTTCAGTTTTTCTCAACCATTTGGGTGCTGGCACTTTACGAACCGGCACTTTACGAATTGGTAAATTAATTTGATAATTTAAAGCTATCGTATACGAGGAAAACAGCAATTGATAAAAGATATTAAGTTAATCATTTTTACCTGTTCTTACTTCATGCTTCCTCAGTTGATATATGCCCAAAACTGTCCAACTAACACACATTTTGTTCGATCTCATATTCGTTCTGGAGTCGCGGTAAGGGCCTATTGCAGAGT
>JBIKWR010000003.1:0-62495 GCA_044356225.1 Bacteriovoracaceae bacterium
CGTAGACCTTTTTGATAAAGGACCTCGAGTTTTTTTGTCAGCTCTCTATTCTCTTTTTCTTGAGACTTTAAAACACTTCTTGAGAAATCATCATTTTTATTAATGATATCTAAAGAGTCGATTCTTTTGGATTCTACTTCTTTTTTATCTCCATCAACCATGAGAAGAGAGAGAACTCCAATCGCTATCATTACAAAAACTATTGGATTTTTTTTATTTTTCTTAACATCAACATCTTTATCTTCAATGGGAAAATCTTGATTCCCAGATAAGCTAGGCAAACTGACGATGGGTCTTTTTTGCTCGATATCTATCTTGTTGTATTTAAAAACAGTTTGACCAATAATGATTTGGTCTCCGTCCTCTAATGTTTTTTGAATAATCTTTTTATCATTGACGATAACACCGTTATGACTTTTTAAATCAGTGATAACATAAGCTCCACCGACCCTGACTAGCTCTGCGTGCTCTCGGCTTGATTTCGTATCATCAATAGTTATGTCAGCACTTTGACTTCTTCCAATAACAATTCTTTCGTTTTGAATAAAATAAGAAACACCTTTACTCACTCCGGTCATACACAACAAACGATAATGGTACCCAGGAGTTTCAGGTATTTTAAACTCCTTTAGCACTAATACATTATGTTTATTCGCGACCATATTATTGCTTATTCCTTTCTCTTAGCTTGATTTCACAAAAGTAACCAAAAATCCTTTGGCAAATCCATCTTTACCGATAAAGCCAGTGGCATAAATATCATTTTCCTTACCACCTATTTCATAATTTCCTTTTTTTGATTTACCTTCATCATTTGCACTTTCATCACAAATTTCAGTTATCGCGCTGGCAAATCCTTTTTCCTTCGCTACATCCAAAATATGACTACCAGAAGAAGAGGTTTCTCTTATTCCAATAAGGTCTTCGGCCTCTAAATTAATTTTATGAACTAACATATCTGCTGATAAGGTCATGGCCGGTCCAGGAATGCCAACCAATATTTCTGCCATTTGTGATAAATATGGAGCTGGATTATCTTCCTCAACAACTCCACCTTCAGAACCATTGGATTCATACTCTGCTAATTTTTGTAATAATGTTTTAATTGTTTCTCTTAATGGATTTAACTGAGAAAACAATTTACTGGATTTTATTTCGATAGGACGACCTCTTAAACCATCTTCAATTTGGTGATATAGTTCTTGTATGGGTGCAATCGTCAAAAAATAGATAGATCCAAATAAGATCACGCCAACGAAAGCTGAAATTAACAACGCTCTAAGATATGCCACACCATTACTAGCTGCCGCATCAATCCATGATTCAGGTGCAAATTTGATCGAGATAATACCAACTAACTCTTCTTGTCCTATTCTTGGATTATAAGCTTTGATTCGTTTGGCAATTCCGATGACCCCTTCGCTAAGCTGTTCTCGTAGTGTAAGCATGCCTTGTTGGCCAGAGCTTTTTGCCCAATCTCTGGCCCTTAGTGAAAATGGGTCGTTGGTGTATTCATTTATCCTTGTAATTGGACGAACAATCCGCCCATCGGAATCAAATAGTTCATACGATTCAACCCCTTGCTCTGAATTAAGAAAATTAGTATCAACTCGATCTAAATCTTTTTGCTCAAGGGCAGCAGCATTTATTCTTCCAATTTCTTCAGCATAGTGGGCCGCCCGTCTGGAGACTTCATCAAATAGAATAGATTTGTGATCCGCCAGAATGGGAACGATGGTTATGGCAATATTAATAGCAATAAAGACTGCTAAGAAAATTCCAATCATCACTGACCATTCATACTCTTCATTCGTTTTATAAACTGGTAACAAGAATTTATAACGAAAAAAATGAATAACTTTTCCCCCGAGGTCCCCTGGTACTGGAGCAACTTTTACTCCATCTGTCCCTTCATTATCTTGTTCATCATTTGAAGCAATCACTTTTTTTATAATGACTTTTCTCTCGATTACTTCAACCAATTGAAAAATTATTCCGGGTAAGACAATTTTGTCACCATTTGTGATAGTTTTTTTTGAAGTTAACTGACCATTGACAATCGTACCATTTGAACTTTTTAAATCTTCTAAAAATGCATTGGAGTTATTAATATAAATTCTGACATGTTTTTTTGAAATTCCTTCGAAATTGAGAACATGATCACAGTCACTACCTTTGCCAATAGTATTTTCTCCTTCCTTTAAAGGAATTTCTTTTCCTCTTAAATGTCCTCCCACCGCAACTAGTTTAAACATAAAATTGAATCTGATCTCCCTTGCTGACTTGGCTTTTTAACACTCCGGCATTTAGCTCTAACACTTTTTTGGCATTCAAATACAAAAACGTCATTCGCCATGGAGCCAAATTTTCAACACACTTAACCACCCTATTATCTGCATCTAAAAAAACAACATCTAACGGATACTTCATAAAAAATGTATGAATAGAATTACAAGGTTCAATTAAAAGTGCATCAAACTTATCCATTTTCTTTGATCCCATTAATCCTACAAGTCGAGTTATAAAAGTATTGGCAACTTTTAAATTCTCGCAAAGAACAAATTTATTTTTTTCGTTTATCGCTTTCTTCATCTTAATTAAACATTAGCTCCATCACTAAAGGAGCACCGACTATGATTAATACCGCAGGTAAGATAAACATCATCATTGGTATTAAAATTTTTGTTGCGGCCTTCGCTCCCTTTTTTTCAATTTCAGAAGATCTTTTCTGTCTGATTTCTACTGATAAAGCTTTTAAGATGGGAGGTAATGGAGCCCCTACAGCATCAGCGGCAATTAAAGTGGCACAAAACGAAGCCACTTGAATCATATCAATTCGCCAAGCTAAATTCCGAAGAGCATCTGATCTTGAGGCGCCAATTTTTATTTCCTTTAAAAGTGTTTCGAATTCACTTTTTAATGGTCCTGGAGGTGCTTTATCTACAACTCGGCTAACAGCCTGCATAGTATCTAAGCCTGCCTCTACAGAAAGCGCTAACATATCTACAATAAATGGCATTTCGAGTAATATTTTAGTTTGTCGTTCTTTTCCTTTGGATTGCACCCAAAAATCTGGGAAAAAATATCCTCCAATCGCCGCCAGAGGAATATAACTTAGTGAGAGACCATCACTTTGATCATTAGATAAGGCCCACCTAACAAATAAAAAAACGATAGGGCCACCAATAATTAAAAATAATTTAAAAGCGTAAAAATCATCTGGAGTCAGTTCATTTGTTAAACCTGCTACTGCAATCTTTCGACGATATTTTTGTCGTCGAGATTTCATGCTTTTCATCCCTTTAACCACAGGAGAAAAGTAACGTTTAAAAAATGGTTTACAAATTTTTAAAATAAAATCTTTATCTTGATTATTTTTCTTAGCATCCGCTTCATCTAACTTTTCACTTGCTTGAAATTGATCTTCCTCTGTGAAAATAACTCGTGCAATGATAAATGTCGCTAATCCAATGAGAAAAACCGCGCCCCAAAGCATGATAAGAGTTGAACCATTTTCATTTTTTACCGGGACATAAATTCTGGCATCAGAAATTCTTCCCCAGCCATCTTTATCTTTAAATTTAACCGAAAAAGTAATTTCACCACTGAATTTTCTTCCCACATTAAATGGAGTGATAAGACAATGTTTTTGAGCACTAGTTTTTGCACTACAGGTACATGTTTTTGATGGATCTTTAAATTGTATACTTTCAGGAAGTACATCAAAAACCTCACAGGAGGTGGCCAAATCGCCATCGAGATCCTCATAAAAAACTTTGACTCCTTCTATGACATTTGAATGTTCTGAAACATTAATAGTGCCTTGTCTTGTGTTGTAAGTTGGAGGAAAGCCTCGCGACATCACCTCAGTTGTTGCAACACTGCTCTCGACTACTTCATCAACTTTGACTTCTGTATTTGGAACTTCTGCCGCGGTTTCATTTTCTTGCGAAAAAATTAAATGGGGATAGCAAAAAATTGGCAAGACCAAAAAGTAAAAAAGGATGTTTAAAAATAAATTCATATAGAGAGTATTTTACCAAGAAAATGCGCTCTTTAGTCGGAACGTAAAAAATGGTCAATTTTTGCCTCTAAGTGTTTGATATTCTTTTAGAAAAAACTAAGTTATTTGTAATTTTTTTCTAATATCACTGAGAATTTTTTGAGTCGCAGAAGTGCTAATTTTATTAACAATTCCAGGGATGTAGATTGGTTTATATTCTTTAAAAAAAGTTCTCTTCGTATCTAAAACTCTTGCTAACTTTTCTTCTATTTTACTTTTAGCTATTTTTTTTGTTTTGAGCGCTTCCTTGACTGCTTTAAGGGCAATTTTTGCCGATGGCATCGATCGATACAAGAGCAAATCACTTCCTGCATCTAACGCCATGACCGCTGCTTTCTCTAAATCAAAGTGATCTGTAATGGCCTTCATTTCCATATCATCAGTAATTATAAGTTTGGTAAATTTTAACTCATCACGAATTATTTTATAACATTTCTCGCTTAGGGTGCATGGTTTTGAATCATCTATGGCATCAACTACTAGATGAGCAACCATGATCAATTCAACTCGTGCCTTCGCTGCTTTAATAAATGGAATAAACTCTCTTGTTCTTAGTAATTCCATTTCAGTTTTTACCACTGGTAAATCGTAATGAGAGTCTTTACTGGTGTTACCATGTCCCGGAAAATGTTTGGCACAAGCTAAAACTCCATTCGTTTGGAGTCCTCTAATGGCGGCCGAAACAAATTTAGATGCTTCCTCTGGATCATCATGAAAAGCACGATCTCCTATAACTTTATTGTTTGCATTCGTTAATAAATCACAGACTGGAGAAAAATTAAGATTAACCCCACAGACATTTAATTCGTCTGCCATTATTTTATGAATTTCATAACAAAGCTTAGGTGATTGAGTTTGGGCAAATAAATGCATAGCCGGAAAATGCGTAAAGTGGTTTTTAAATCTTTGGACTCTTCCACCTTCGTGATCCACTGAAACAAATAATGGATAATCACTTCTTAAAACCTGAATAGAATTTACCAAGTCCGCCAATTGGGCAGGAGAATCATAGTTATGGGAAAAAAGAATTATCCCGCCTAAATCCTCATTGCCAATGAATTCCTTTTCTATTGGATCAAGAGTTAAACCTTGTATACCTGAAATAAATAGTTGACCTATTTTATCTATTGCCATTGTTTCTCACTTACGTTCTACCATTTTGGCGGATGAATTTAAAAAAATTCTAAAAATTGTTCTGTTCTATTTTCTCTTGATATCAGACTTTGGGTCAAGATAGTCTCTTAGGCCATCTCCAAGTAAATTTAATCCTATAATTAAAACTGCTATTAATAAACTCAGAATAATAACCATATGAGGAGCTTCCAATAGGACTGATTTAGAAATTCCTAACAGTACACCCCAAGAATATTCACTTCCGCCTAATCCTAAAAACCCTAGAGTGGCTTCACTCATAATAGCTCCACTTAATCCTAGAACAATATGAATGAGTAGTTGAGGTAAAATCGCGGGCAAAATAGATTTCCTTAGCAAACGAAATTGACCATATCCAATTGCCCTATCTCCTTCTACATAAAATATTCCTAGCACCCGCTTCACTTCTCCTCTCACAATCCGTGCATATCCAGGCCAAGAAGTAAAAACTAAAACCATGATCAGGGCCATCGATGATCTTTCTGAAATTGATAAAAAAATAATCGCGATGAGAATTGTTGGAAAAACGAAAATTAAATTAGTAATTAAATCACAAAATTTAGAAAAAACTGGCCCGCCTACTGCTATGGCATACCCTACAAACAAACCAATAACTGCAGAAATGGTGCAGACTAAAATGGAAACAATAATCGAATATAAAAGCCCCATAGAAACTAGTTGAAATAGTGATCGACCATAAATATCTGTTCCAAAAATATGCTCAAAAGAAGGTGCTAATACTTCCGCTGAAATATTTATTGTTGGAACAAAAGGATTGGAAAATTCACCGAGAATTAAATGAGAATAAATAAACCACGATAAAGTCCAAACTAAATATGAAACACAAATGATTAAACCCCATTTGATTTCTTGATTTGCTAATAATTTTTTTTTCGACTTCAATCGTGGCCTTTAATCAATTAATTCTTGGATCAATTTTTGAACTTAGAAAATCTGTTAAAAATTGCACACCTAAATAGACTAATGTTGTATAAACTATCACCCCTTGAACTAATGGATAATCTCGGTTTTGTAGTCCTTCAAATAATAACTTTCCAATCCCAGGTATATCAAAAATTGTTTCAGTTATAATTGTTCCACTTAAGACTACGGTTAACTGAAGGCTTAACACCGTTAAAAGCGATGTTAAAATGCTATAAAATACCCTTGAGTGAACACTGGCCAAGGGCATTCCTTTTGAATGAAGAACTAAAACCCACAACTCATTTTGTTCTTCCAAAAATCGATTTCTTGCCACCCGAATAAGTATTGTTGAGAGAGGAATTGTTAAAGTTAAAATCGGAAGTATGGCGTTGGTCCAATGTCCCCATTCAGAAACTGGCAAAAGATTAAATTGGATAGAAAATATAAGTATCAGTATCGGTCCTAATGAAAAAATTGGAAAACTAATTCCAAGCAAAGAAAGATATCTTATTAATTTATCTGAAAACGTATGTTTTTTTATCGCACTTATAACTCCTAGAAAGCTACCGATGATTGATGAAAACAAAATAGCGAAAAATGAGATGATCAAAGTTGGCGCTAAATGACTTTTAATTAATTCAAAAACCGGTTTCCCACTGTAAACAGAATTTCCTAAATCACCTTGGAAAAAAGATTTTAAATAAAGACGGTATTGGGTCCAAATGGTCTGATCAAGCCCCAATTTATTTCTCAAGCTAACAATTTCTTCTGAAGTTGCCAGAGGCCCTAGTATATTTTCAACTGGATCGCCCGGTGCCAATCGAACGCAAATAAAGACTAGTGTTAAAGAAGTCAAAATTGTGAAAATCATCCAAAAAAAATTTTTCATTGATCATTTTGACTGGTTTGAGTTATGCCTTGATTAATCCAAGAAAACTTTTCTAATTCATATTTTTTGTTGATGACATAAAAAATAGACTGATCATTAACTTCGAGTTTAAATCGATGCTCTTTATCTGTTATCTGGCCATCATAAACTAACTCAGCAGCTGAAAACAGCGATTTAGAAACATCTTGGAACTCAAGCTCGGTAAAGGGGTAATTATCCCAGATAAGAGTCAAATTCATTTTGCCGCTTTGATTTCTCACCGCGCGCTGAAGAAAATAGCTAGCTTTCGCACATTCGACTAACTGGGAAAAAAAACAAAAAATCCCATTGGTTTTTGGAAACTTAATAGATTCTTTTTTAAAATTCTCATTGCCTACTCGAGACTCAACTTCCATCGTTCTTTTCTGCGGATTGATAACCATTTTTGATTGATGTTTTATTCCTTCAAGCCAAGCCTCATGTGATGCAGAATATGGTCTTAACACTCGCATGTTTTTTGAATCGGCTTTTAGTATTCCCAAATTAGAAATAACTGTTTTTCGCTCAAGGGGTTTTCCGCCCACCTCGGACGATTCATTTACTGAGCTCTTTATAAAAACGGCATTTTTTGATTTTTTAAATCCGGATGTTCGAGAAACATTAAAACTTCCAGATAAATCATTATATTTATAATTACGAAATGAACTAAACTCGTTCCCATCTCCCTTCGTGTGATGAGTAGAACAACCTATCAAAAACAATGTTATAAATGTTAAAAAAAAATTCATGATAAAAAATCCTCAAATTCTTTTTCATCTCGAATAATTCTCATTTGTTTATTTATCAACTCTTGAATTTTTGAATCTAAAATAGCATCAATCTTGGTAAAATTAAGCGCTACTTTTAAATCATGTTTTTGTTCACTGATTCGCCCTTTCTGGATAGCTGCGGTAATTTCTTCCTGAATTTCATCGGATAATGGAATACAGTAAACGATAGTTGCCTCTGGAATAAAACATTCATCTTCTTTAAAGAAAATCTTGATTTCTTTTAGGTTTTCTCCTGGCTGAAATAAATATGATTCATTTTTTGAAATCCAAAAACTTAGACCCGTGGCCGAGATATCTCTGATCAAATGTCTTATCGCTTCTCCGGCCCGAGGTGTATCCTCTAATTGAGATTTTTCAACATAATTAAGAAAATCATGAAACAAACTAGTTTGGTTGCCACGTTGAACAGGAATTTCACTTTTTGGAAGTGCTAGGTTATCCATCCTAAATGAAATTTCAATTTTATCACTCGAGTAAAGTTTTAATCTAAAGTTTTTTCTTCGTTCACATTTATAAAGATTTTTTTGAATCTTTATATAGAATTCTAATCCTCGCGGTCCTTGATTTAAAACACATTCTCCAAAATAATGAATGCCATCAGCTTGAGTTTTAAACAAAAGCTCTTTATTGACTAAATTGCTCTCTAATGATTTTCCACTAGCATGAATAATTTTTAAATCTTGATTAAAACTATTAACCTGAAACTCTTCCGTTTCTGAATGAGATTTTTCCCAAAGAATTATGTTCGCCTTTAATCTTACTAATTTTCTAAAAACGATATCTGCATTTTTTTCGTTAAGGGCATCGAAATGTGCTTTTTCCGATCCCTTATTGCGCATGTTATTCTAAGCAGACCTGTTTTAACAACTTAATATCTTCTAGCACTTTTCCGCATCCATAAACTACACATGTTAAAGGATCTTCGGCCAAAGAAACTGGAAGGCCTGTTTTTTCCTTGATTAAAACATCTAGGTTTTTTAGCAATGCCCCACCACCGGCCAAAATAATTCCATTATCGACAATGTCTGCAGCTAATTCTGGAGGAGTTTTTTCCAACGCCACTTTTATAGCATCAATCACCTCGGACAAAGGATCAGACAATGCATCTCTAATTTCATCCGAAGTAACTTCAATAATTTTTGGAGCACCAGCAATTAAATCTCGCCCTTTGACTTCGTAGGTTTTAACTTCATCATCAAATGGGTAAGCATTTCCAATAGATATTTTTATACTTTCAGCCGTTCTTTCACCGATTAAAAGTGAATATTTCTTTTTAATATAATTTGTAATTGCTTCATCAAATTTATCTCCGGCCACTCGTACAGACTCTGAATAAACAATGCCACCTAAGGAAATAACTGCAACTTCAGTAGTTCCTCCTCCGATATCAACAATCATGTTTCCAGAAGGTTCAGTAATCGGTAGACCAGCGCCAATCGCTGCCGCCATCGGCTCTTCAATTAAATAAACTTCTCTAGCACCAGCTTGCTCTGCGGATTCTCTCACGGCACGTTTTTCCACTTGAGTAATTCCAAAAGGAATACAAATGACAATCCGAGGTTTTACAAACTTAGATCCAGCTGTCGCTTTTCTAATAAATTCTTTAAGCATATGCCCAGTCACTTCAAAATCTGCAATGACCCCATCTTTCATCGGACGAATAGCTTTAATTGAACCGGGAGTTCTTCCCAGCATTTCTTTTGCCTCATGCCCAACTTTTAATGGTTTCAATTGTCCCTTGCCTGTTTCATGAACGGCCACGACTGAAGGCTCATTAACAATAATTCCTCTTCCTTTAGCGTAAATCAAAGTGTTAGCAGTCCCTAAATCAATCGCCAAATCATGCGAAAACCAATCTAAAATTTTTTTAAACATATAAAATCCTTTTGCGTTTTTTTTACCAGCGGTAATGCCTTATGTGCTCACCTTTTTCTGCAATATTGGCCATGATCTCAATGCCAAGTTCGATATGCTTATCAGTGAACAAGTTAAAAACTCTTTTGGCCGATTTTTTCGTTTTAATACCACCCGGCTTCAATGGTAAATCAGAGACTAAAAGCAATGCTCCGATAGAACATTTATTGATAAATCCTGTTACAAATAAAGCAGCTGTCTCCATCTCTACTGCTAAAACTCTTTCTTCATATAAATTGGCTTTGAACTTTTCATTAAATTCCCAAAATCGATAGTCGGTACTATGAATAGTACCCGTCCTATAATCAAATTCTTTTTCTACTAACACTTGAGAAACAAATTTTTGAACTTTGAAAGTCGGCAATGCTGGTACCTGCGGTGGCAAAAAGTGTGTTGAAACACCTTCAGCGCGAATGGCCGCCATGGGTATAATAAAATCTCCTACCCTTAATGAGCTGTGCACTCCTCCGCACAATCCTAAGAACAAACAAGCTTTAGGTTCTACCGATGCCACGAGCTCCATAATCAGAGCCGCATTGGAGGAACCCATCCCAAATTCTATAATTGTTACCTTCGCTTTTTTAGAAGAGGATGCTTTAAACATTGATCCTCTTGTTGAAACACTATCTGGTAAAATTTGGTTAAATCTTTCCATGTAATAATGGAAATTAGTTAAAATAACTTGTTGCTGAAATTGATCAATCGTGTGGCCAGTATATCTTTCCAACATATCGTGGGCGATCATTTTTTTTTCAAGATTTGCTAAAACACTTTTTTTCTTATGCAATAAAATTGTTTCCATCTCAGAAGAATTAAAATCATTTTTATTTGGCGATAATTTTTTTGGAACAGATGATTTTTTATTAGTTACTTTGCGATTTGATTTAGAATTTTTTTTGGTAGTAACCTTCATTGGCACTTCTTTTTTATAGATTTAAAATATTCCTTAATTTTCTATTAAAATTTAACACTTAGCCTCATTTAATGACAAGTTTATTATCTTTATTGTTGATGACACCGAAATCTGTTTGACATATCTCACTCATCAATCAAAAGTTGATTTATGAGTGAAACATACAAATTTCCATCTGGAACAATTTCTAGTCAATTTGTTAAGTATATTGATCGCAATGAAATAGAAGGTCTAATCGGATCTATTGGCCATGCTATTAGCCAAAAATACAAAGGACAAGAGTTAATCCTGGTCTCAGTGCTTAAAGGGAGCTTTATTTTTTTAGCCGACCTCGTAAGAGAAATTAATGGCGTTAGAATACAAATTGATTTTTTAAAATTAAAAAGCCTCGGTAGATCCGCTGATTCGACTGGTACCATGAGCTTTGAGAAAGATCTATCGGTCGATGTAAATAATAAACATGTGCTGATTATTGAAGAAATAATTGATTCTGGACGAGCGGTGGAATTTTTACAAAAGAGAATCCAGCTAGCAAAACCCAAAAGCCTTGAAATCGTTACTCTTTTTGATAAACCATACAAAAGAAAGTGCGCCATAGAAGCAAGCTTGATTGGCAAAAAAATAGATGATCAGTTTATTATTGGTTACGGACTCGATCTCGAAGATTACGGACGAAACATTCAAGATATTTTTTTTCTTCGATACCCTAACTAAGATTTGTCTTAAGTTATCTACTGGATAAATTAGTTTTGTAATTTATTTAACGCAACTTGTTTCTACGCTGCTATTACGGTATAAAAACAGTCAGATATTAATTTTTAGGGAGCAAAAAATGGGAAGAGGAAGAAAAAGACAGACGATTAAAATGAAAAGAAAAGATGGGCAAAGAAAAAAGAAAGCTCGAATTAAGGCCAAGATAACCAAAAAGAAATCGTAATTTTTTTAAAAAAACTAAAATAAATTACTGATTAAAGAGTTTCTGGTGAATCTGAAACTGGTGGTAATGGTGGCCCGGAATCAATCGTAGTATCACCTGTAAATGACTCAATTTTTCCACGATGGATTTTTTGTGGGATTAAAGTTTTGATCCACATATTTTCACTTAAATTCCAAGTACCACTTAATCCTTTTAACTTTAATGAATCTGATTTTAATAATTGATCTAATTCATCCCGACTTTGAAACTGACTTTTTTCAACTAAGCTCAGGGCAATTTTCATCGAATCATAAGACAATATTTCAACTAGACTTGGATAATGATCGTAAATTCTTTTGAAATCTTCTTTCAAAGCTTCATCGATGCTACCCATATCATCACCGATAAAATAAAGCTTTGATTGAGATTTTGATAAATCGACAACACCCTTACTACGCCAGCTTGGTTCACCCATAAACTGAACTTTACTTGCATCCAGATACTCAAAAGCCGGAATAATTTGTTGAGCCTTTTGAGGAGTTGCAGGTAAATAAACCCAGTCAAAATCGATTAGAGGCTCAAGTGTCTGTAATCTTCTTGGGCCACGTTTTTTTTCAAGTTCATGAATTTCTTTTACAATATCGTATTCTTCAATTCTTTCTCTGGTATGTTTAAGTGACAAAATTCCTTTAACTGATTCGGTATAATCATTGGCTTCATTAGAGTAAGAGTATATTTTTTTTACTGCTAAATTGTTTTTCAAGGCCCTATCCCAAAACTCATCAACAAAAGCTTTTCCTTTTTCACTATCGGGATAAAAGATAGCAGCTCTTCTTCCTAAGCTATCTAAAACCTCTGGAGACATGAGTGCATGAACTTGCGACTCAACACTGCCAGGAATTTCTAAAAGTAAGTGGTTTTTCTCTTTTCTTGGCAAATAGATTGAATTTAATGAAATAAAAAATACGCCATACTTTTTAGCTTCTAAATACTCCCTCGCCGCCTCTTTTGAATTCATCCCCCCAATAATCAGTGAAACATTATGGGTTTCTATCAATTCTCTCACAGCGTGGGCACCAACCACCCCCTCACCAGAGCTATCTCGATAATAAACCATTACTGAATTAGGATTTGTTTTATTGTTTTTAATTTTCTGAAGTGCAAAATCTAATCCCAGCATCGCTTTTTTTGATAATGAAGAATTTTTTTCAGAAAATGGTAAAACAATCCCTATAGCGGAAGAATTAATTTTAGAAAAATTACTTACTCGAAAATCAAATTCACTAGATAATTTAACAATTTCACTAGTTGCTTCAAAGTTTTGATTGATCCAATCTACTAATTCTTTCGATTTCGCTTTATCACCAGAATAATATAATTTCTCAGCTTCAGTAAAAGCCAAATATCCAGCAGAAATTAATTTTCTTTCTCCGTACTCGTCAAGTAGACGAAGTTTTTCAGATGCTCCTAACTTTGAAAATCCTTCTACTAATCTTTCCAATAATGGTGATTGACGCAATTCCGTTAAACTTTTGCTGTAACCTAAAAATTCTATTAAACTTTTAAGCGCTACTTGTTGTCTTCCAAGCTGATTGGCGATGATATACTGTAAATGGAAATACTTTGGTTTTTCTTGTTCTGTCAAAAGATCTGAATCAACAAATGTCAGCATCGTTTGAGATTTTTCGATCATCGAGCTTTTAAAATAAGCACTCGCTAAGTTTAAGTAGATTTGCGAGGTCAATTCAGTATCTAGACTAGACGTCGATAAAGCGATTTCAAAATTAAAAATTGATTTTTCAATTTGTTCACTTGAGAATTGAATCACCCCTAATAAATTATACTTTAAGGCTTTTTCCGTAGGTAACAATTTATTATCTACCATAGATTCTAACTGACCTAGGGCCTTAGTTTTCTGTCCTTTTTTGTAATTTTCTTTAACCGAAGAAATTTTATTTAAAAAATCTGGCCGATAGAGTTCAGAAGTATCACTTTTTTTAATCAATTTAATTCCAGCACAACTGCTTACAATTGTGAGCAATACAAAAATATGAATTGATTTCAAAATTAAAAATTTAATATTTAACATTTTGATGACCTAACCTTTTGGGTCATCATAACGAGTAATAAAAAAGAAGTACACCTTCCCAAGAAATTGAATGATTTACTGAAACAGTTCTTTAACTTTTTCAAAAAATCCCTTGCTCATGGGATTTGTTCCTTTTTCTTCTAATGCGGATAATCTAGAAAATATCTCTCGATGCTCAGCTGTTATTTTAGTGGGTGTTTCCACATGAATATTTACAATTTGATCTCCTAAACCATAACCTCCAAGTTTAGTAATGCCTTTGCCTTTTAAGCGCATTTTTTTTCCCGATTGTGTACCTGCAGGGATATTTAAACTGACCCTTCCAGATAACGTCGGAACATCAATTTCTGCCCCTAAAGCCGCCTGAGAAAAACTGATGGGCAAAGTACAAAAAACATCGAATCCTTCACGATCAAAAATTTCATGTTCTTTTAAAACAATATTAACGTAGAGGTCGCCATTGGGGCCCCCAAATTGCCCGGCATCTCCTTCATTGGTGAGCTTTAATCTTTGACCTTCATCAATGCCAGCTGGGATTTTGACAGATAATTTTGCATCCGTTTCTTTTAATCCTTGTCCGCGACAATCCTTGCATGGATTGCTAATTGTCTCCCCAGATCCATGACATTTAGGACAAGTAGAAGAAACAGTAAAAAAACCTTGTTGCCTTCTGACTTCGCCCATACCTTGGCAAAAATCGCATTTTGCGGCCTTTGATCCCGCAGCTGCGCCCGATCCAGTACAAGTTTTACAAGCAGCATGTTTTTTAACAGAGATGGTTTTTTCTACACCAAAGGCAGCTTCTTCAAAGGTAACATCAACATCCATTTGCAAATCGCGACCTTGACGGGCACGAGAAGCTTTTCTTCTTCCTCGATTTCCACCCATGATATCGCCAAAAATATCGCCAAAAATATCACCTAAATCTGTAAATCCTTCAAACCCTCCGAAGCCACCACCAAAACCTCCGCCTTGATTGTCTACTCCGGCATGACCAAACTGATCGTACTTTTTACGTTTTTCTTCATCGAGCAATACTGAAGCTGCTTCCGAAACCTCTTTAAATTTAGCTTCGTTTTCAGCTCCAGGGTTTCTATCCGGATGAAACTGCATCGCTAATTTTCGATACGCCTTTTTTATATCTTCTTTCGAAGTTTTTTTATCGACACCCAGAATTTCGTAAAAATCTTTTTTGCTCATAAAACCACATTAATTTATTTGGCCATTAGTTATACTTCTTTAAAATCAGCATCTACCACATCATCATCTTTACTCTTCTTTTCTGATTGATGAGGATGCTCAGATTGTCCTTGTGAATTTCCCTCTGATTGACCTTGAGTCGGTCCTCCCGCTTGGTACATTTTTTGGGCAATCGCATGGCTAGCATTTTGCAACCTTTCATGTGCTGCTTTTAGGTCATCAAGTGTTTCTGAAGCCATTTTTGATTTTGCCTCGTCAATTGCTGACTGCAAATCTTTTTTTGCAGCTTCATCAATTTTATCACCAGCTTCTTTGACCATTTTCTCAGTGGCAAAAACTAATGAATCTAGATTATTTCTAGCATCAACAACATCTCGAGCTTTTTTATCTTTTTCTCTATTTTCTTCACCTTCACGAATCATTTTCTGAATTTCGGCTTCACTTAAACCTGAGCCCGCAGTGATCCGAATATCCTGAGATTTACCTGTCGCCTTGTCTGCAGCGGTAACATGAACAATACCGTTGGCATCAATGTCAAAAGTAACTTCAACTTGAGGGACACCTCTTGGGGCGGGAGAAATTCCCGTTAACTCAAAATTACCAAGTGCTTTATTATCTTTAGCAAATTCTCTTTCACCTTGAAGCACTTGGATGCTTACAGCAGGTTGATTATCTTGAGCTGTAGAAAAGACTTGAGATTTTTTTACTGGGATCGTGGTATTTTTCTCAATTATTTTAGTGAAAACACCACCTAAAGTCTCAATCCCTAAAGAAAGAGGTGTCACATCTAGTAAAAGAACGTCTTTTACATCGCCGGCCAACACTCCACCTTGAATGGCAGCTCCTGCAGCGACAACTTCATCGGGGTTAACACCTTTACTTGGTTCTTTGCCAAAAATGGCTTTAACTTTTTCTTGGACTAAAGGAACTCTGGTGGAACCACCAACCAAAATAATTTCATGTATTTCACTGGTGCTTAAGCCTGAATCTTTAATTGCTGTTTGGCATGGACCTATCACTCTGTCCACCAAGTCCGCAATCAATGACTCGAATTTTGCTCGGGTCAATGTATGAGTAAAATGCTTAGGACCTGATTGATCCATCGTAATAAAAGGTAAATTAATTTCCGTTTGAGTTGCTGAAGAAAGTTCATGTTTTCCTTTTTCGGCAGCTTCTTTTAGTCTTTGCAAGGCCATCTGATCTTTTTTCAAATCGATCCCGTGCTCTTTTTTGAATTCATCAGCAAGATAATTAATAATTTTATAATCAAAATCTTCACCACCTAAAAAGGTATCTCCATTAGTGGCACGAACATCGAATACTCCATCAGAGGAAATTTCTAAAATCGATACATCAAATGTACCACCACCAAGATCAAAGACTGCGACGTTAACGTCTTTTTTTGAGTCAAGACCATAAGCCAAAGCAGCTGCGGTGGGTTCATTAATAATTCGTTTTACATCTAAACCAGCAATTCTGCCTGCATCTTTAGTGGCCTGTCTTTGAGCATCGTTAAAATAAGCAGGAACCGTTATCACAGCTTCACTCACCGAATGCCCTAAATAATCTTCAGCAGATTTTTTCATTTTTTCTAAAATTTTTGCTGATATCTCTTGAGGAGAAAATTCTTTTCCATCGCTCTTTACCCATGCATCTCCATTTTTGTTGGCAAAAATTTCAAAAGGAGCGACTTCTTTAAATTTAGCAACTTCTTTATCAGTATATTTTCTGCCAATTAATCGTTTAACCCCAAAAAGAGTTTTCTTTGGGTTGGTAACCGCTTGGTTTTTAGCTGGAGTTCCAACTAATATTTCTCCTCCAGTTTTAAAAGCAACAATCGAAGGAGTCGTATTATTTCCTTCGGCATTTTGGACAATTTTATATTTACCACCTTCAAATACTGCTACACATGAGTTGGTTGTACCTAAGTCAATTCCAATAATCTTTCCCATATTGATCTCCTGTTTAAAAAATTTATATTTTAGTTTTCTTTAATTTTTTTTAATTCCGCAATTACGACTTTCGCTGCTCTTAATAATCTGCCATTTAACTCATAACCTTGAAGATACTCTTTTACTATTTGCTGATCCTTAACCTCTTTATTTGTTTCATTAACTTCCTCAGTCCCAACGGCCTCATGGAAATTTGGATCAAAAATCTGGCCAATCGATTTGATAGTGCTCAAGCCATTCTTGCCGAGGATATCAACAAATTGCTTTCTCACCATATCCATCCCAATTTTTAAATTTTTTATTTTTTGATCATTGTCATTAACTAGCGCCAACGCTACTCGATCAAAATTATCTACTACCTCGATTAAATCTCCTAATATCCTTTCATTCCCATATTTAATCGTTCTTTCTAATTCTTTTTGATTTCTTTTTTTCAAGTTCTCCATTTCTGCTGCTAAATAATAAAATTTTTCTTTAAAATTTTCTGACTCATTAACGGACTTCTCTACTTCAGAAGCGACTTGATTTTGGTCTTCATTTTCGCTCTCAGTATGAGATTCATTCGCCCCAGCTTCTTGGCCTTGATTTGGGTCAATTTTTTCCTGATTTTCCATTATGTCCTCTTTCATTGATCAGTCTCACATCTCAAGATTTTTTCAATTTATCCTAGGTATTTTTACCTTAAACTAAGATGAGATCTTCTTGATAAACGTCAACCTTGAGAAATCAATTAAAAGTTAAATATTAAAAAAATAAGCACTCGCAAAATTAAAGGTTTAGGAATCAAAAAGATCGGTGTGCCGAAAAATATCTTGAAGTAAGCTATCCATCATTAAAAAGCCCTTAGAAGTAAGCGATAGTTGACTTCCAAACTTATCTAAGTACCCGAAATTATTCCATCTTGCTACTAATCGATTTAAACTATCCAAGGAATTATCATGAGTTAAGCTCTCCACCAAAACACCCTTTTTGGTACGAAGGGCAAGGTAGGTTCTTTCTAATTTTAGCTGTTTGGCATTGAGTTCCTCTATGTCAAAATCCAAGATTTTATTTTTCCATTTATAACGAATCGCCCGATCCGGGGTCAATTGTAAGAATCCCGTGGCCGACGGACCTAACGCTGCCACGGACTCTGAATCCCAATAAGCTGAGTTATGAACAGATTCAAAACCAGGCCTAGCATAATTAGAAACTTCATAGTGGTGATATCCATGTTTTTTAAGAATTTCTGAAGTCATTAAAAATTCATCATGAACAAAACTTTCTTCTGGTAACAAGTCAAAATGTTTATAGCTTTTTGGAACCGTTAAAATATAGACACTAAAATGAGAAGGACCATATTCCAACAAAGTTTCAATCTCTGTCATAATTGATCTTTTATTAACGGTGGTATCTGGAATACCAAGCATTAAATCGACCGAGAAATTGACTTTATTTTTTTTCATTACAAATAACGTTTCTTTTGATTCATCAACCGAATGAATTCGGTCAAGGGCCTTTAAACAATTGGGGTTTAAGGTTTGTATGCCAACACTACAACGATTAACTCCGATATTTTGCCAAAGTTGAAGTTGATCTTCACTCCACTTGCCCGGATTAACTTCAATGGTAAATTCATAATCTTTTTCAAAAGAAAGATTATTCTTATTGAGAAACTCCTTCAAAAACTGACAACCTGTTTGTGACCATAAATTGGGAGTTCCGCCCCCAATATAAAGTGTTTTTAATGGACCCAACTCTTTTCCATGAGTTTTTAACAGTTCTTGATGTTTGATAAACATGACATTTAAATCTTCATGATATTGGAGCAAATTACTTTCTGAAACTTGATCACTATGCTTATAAAAATCACAGTAGTTACAAAAATGAGAACAAAAAGGAAAATGAAGATATAAATATTTAATTCTCATTTTGGTAGTACTGTCCCTTTATCACCTTTATAATATTTGAAACCTAGGTATAGAACTACTTATTATGAACATTCAACAAAAAACGTTAAAAAATGGCCTCTCTACACTATTCGTCCACTCTCAAGGCTCCACCGCTGCTTCAATTCAAATATGGTTTCGAGCTGGAAGTTCTTTAGAAAGCTCTAAAAATTTTGGAATCGCTCATTTTTTAGAACACATGTTCTTCAAAGGTACAAAATCTAGACCTGGTCAAAAAATTGCAAAAGATGTCGAAAAATATGGATCGGAAATTAACGCATTTACCTCGTTTGATTACACTTGTTACTACATTAACTCCCCATCTTCTAAAATCATTCATTCTGCTGAAATCTTACTCGATATGGTCTCAAATCCTTTATTTAAAAATGAGGATATTAAAACAGAGAGACTGGTCGTTTATGAAGAATATAAACGATCAATCGATAGTCCTAATCAATATTTTTTTCAAAAACTTCAAAAATCTTTTTTTGAAGGTGGCTACTCACATCCTATACTTGGCTTAGAAAAAAATATCTTAAATTTTAATCGCTCTCAGCTCATTAATTTTAGAAAAAAATATTATAACAAAAAAAATTGTTTATTTGTTATTGCCGGTGACATAGAAAATGAGAAGTCTCTGTTAAAAAAAATTGAGAGTTTTAATTTACCCGATGGTCCAGAAACAAAGTTTGAACCATTTAAGTTTAAGAAAAATTCAAAATTATTATTAGTTCCTTTTAATACCAAAATGGTAGAGTTTACTTTAACCATTATAGGTTCCGCGATGAGCTCCACCCAAGCTCCAGCAGAAGATTTGGCAATTTCTAGTCTTGGTTTGGGAGAATCTTCTAGGTTATACTCTAAATTAATTGCAGAAGATGCTATTGCAAATTCTGTTTCAGCTTCTTCTTTATTTTTTAGTTTAGGCAGTAGTCATTTTATCAAGTTTAAATCAACTGTCGAAAATTTTCACAAAGCTATTCAAGAATTTTTTACAGTCTTAAAAAATGCCATTTCATCGCCATTAACAAAAGAAGAACTCGATAAAGTTAAAAACATTTATGTAGCATCCAAAGTTTTTGAAAGAGAATCAATTGATTCTTTTGCTTTTAGCCTGGGCCATGGTTTTGCTCAAGAGAATGATATTTTGAGTGATCAGAAGTTTATAGAAAAGATTGGATCTACCCAAGTAGAAGACGCTAATAAAACTCTTTTATTACTTTTTAACGGAGACATAAAAGTTTCAATTTTATGCCCTAAAGATGCTGATAAAAATGAACTAGAAAAATTGGCCTATGAAAATTTTCTAGATTTTAAAACTTCGATGGAAAAAACAATTCTAAAATCTAAAAAAAGCAGTCGCCAAAATATATCTGCCAAGACTTCACAATTTGATCCAAACACCAAAACCATTTCTTTAAAAGATGGAATAGATCTTGTTTACCGCTACAATAATTTGAATCCAATATTTTCCTTTCATGCCTACATTAAAGGAGGATTAATTAAAGAAAATGATCAGAACAATGGAATTCATTACCTTTTGGCCAATACATTAACTAAAGGATATTCAAATATATCATACGATAAATTAAAGTTTGATCTTGAGAATCGTTCAACTTCAATGAATGGATTTTCTGGAAAAAATTCTTACGGACTTAACATCACATCTTTATCTCAAAATTTTGAAAACTCTTTTGATCATTTTTTTGGTACGCTATTAGACCCTACTTTTGCTGAAAAATATTTATCCATCGAAAAAGAATTGGCTGCCAGGGCACTGATAAGTCAGACTCAAGATCCAGTAAGATTATGCTTTGAAAAAGCCAATCAAAATCTCTATCCTGGGCATCCCTATGGTCGATCACAAATGGGTAAAACTGAAACCCATAAAAATATCCATCGAACTTCATTGGCGAGCATTCATCAACATTCAATTGCCAATAATCAAATTGTCCTAAGTTTCTCTGGAGACATTCCATTAGAAAAACTTCTTGATAAAATCGAGACACAAATCTCCAGTCTTCCCAACAGGCCTATTTCCAATACAGATATAAACAAAATACCTGCAGCGCATACTGGTCGAACAAACATAGAACTAGATCGCGAGCAATCACATATTTTTCTTGGTTTTCCAGGTTTTTCTAGTTTTTCTCACGAAGATCTTTATCTCAAGGCCATCTCGGCTTATCTTTCTGGTCAATCATCCCCTCTTTTTACTGAAGTTAGAGATAAAAAAAGTCTTTGCTACACTGTCCAGCCAGTGCACTCGAGTGCAGTCAGTGGTGGGCATTGGGGTATTTATATAGCTACTTCTTTTGAGAAAACTGATGATGCAATAATCGCCATTGATGAAGTGTTAAATAAAATTATCAAAAAGGGATTATCCCTCAAAGAATTTAAAGAGCTCTTGGCGATGATTGAAGGTCAAAATTCTTTAAGCCTTCAAACCAATGATGATTATTGTAATGCTTATGGATTTCCATTACTTCATAATAAATCAGTAGATCATATCTATCAAAAAAACAGAGAATTATTAAAAATTAAACATCATCAATTTAATGAATTTCTTAAAAAATTTTTAAAGAGTAAAAGAGTTGAAGTTATTGTCGGGAAAAATTAGTTGGATGTTTTTTTTAATTTAAATATTGGATATTTATCAAAGTTTTTATTTGTATCTGCTAGATTTAACGATAAACGATTAAGCAAATTGACTACATTCCCAAATGAAAATGAAAGGACTTCATAAAATGAAGGTACATCCATATAAACTGGCTCAATATCATTCAAATACTTAAATGCTGATTTACCTATAGATTCATAGTATTCGGGATTAGAAAATTTTCGATTGATTGAAGGTGGAAAATAGCCACATAGAATAAGGGCCGTTTCACCAACATCTTTTAACTCCCTTTTTTTCTCTTCATTGGGTAAAGATTGAGACTGCAAAAGTTTAATTCCCAATAATTTCTCTTTTACTCTTCCATCTTCAAAATCAAAGTAAAACTCCGACTTACAATATCGCTCTAAAACTAAACTTGAATAAAACAATGTTTCTTGAGTTAATGGCCGATGAGTACAGTTATTGAGTTCTAGTAATTTTTCATAAAAAAAGGCTTTTAAATCTGCTTGTAGAATAATTTTTTCTTTAGAGCTTCCCATACTCATTACTATTTTAAATGAAATTTAGATTTTTTACTATAAATTGCAGATTTCAATACATTAAATCATCACTGGAGGGCGATAAACTCCATATACCTGACGTAAAAGATCGGCGATCTCACCTAAGGTTGCGCCGTTTTTGAGGCAGTCTTTGATTGAGTAAAGAAGATTTTGATCACTCTTTGCTACTTCACTTAACTGTTTTAATGAGGTCAAGACTATTTTATTATCCCGATTTTTTTTCCATTTTTTTAATCGATCGATTTGTTCAGATTCAATTAGCGAAGAAATTTTATTATTAGGTATTTGTTCTATATTTTGATCAATATATTGATTAACTCCAACAACAATTTGTTTTTTATTATCGATTTCTATTTGCGCACGGTACGCTGAATCTAATATTTCGTTTTGTATAAATCCAGATTCAATACATTTAACTACACCACCTTTTGAGTTTACAGTTTGAATAAGTTCTTGTGCTTGAGAAACAATTTCTGATGTTAAATACTCAACTGCTTCAGATCCGCCTAGGGGATCAACAAAATCAGTAATAGACGTTTCATTGGCAATAATTTGTTGTGTTCTAAGGGCTATTTGTGCTGAATGTGAAGTCGGTAGCTGTAAAGCCTCATCATAAGCATTGGTATGAAGAGATTGAGTTCCCCCTAGCACTGCGGCCATTGCTTGTAGTGTTACCCTCACAATATTATTTAAAGGTTGTTGAGCAGTTAAAGTTGAACCCGCTACTTGTGAGTGAAATCTTAATTTCAGTGAACGTTCATCTTGAGGATTATATTTCTCTTTAATGAGCTTGGCCCATAAACTTCTTGCTGCACGAAATTTAGCAACTTCTTCTAAAAAGTTATTATGAACATTAAAAAAGAAACTAAGACGAGGACCAAACTCATCAATACTTAATCCAGCATCTACCGCAGCTTGCACATATGTTAGTCCGTTGGCCAAAGTAAATGCCACTTCTTGAACCGCAGTACAACCTGCCTCTCTAATATGATAACCTGAAATTGAAATTGTATTCCATTTTGGAATGTTTTTTTTACAATAGCTAAAAATATCAGTAATGATTCTCAAACTTTGTTTGGGAGGATAAATGTAAGTTCCTCTTGCAATATATTCTTTTAAAATATCATTTTGGATTGTTCCTTCTAAATCTTTTGCATCAATTCCTTTTTCCTCTGCAACAATTTGGTACATACAAAGTAAAATTGCGGCGGTTGCATTTATCGTCATCGACGTTGAAACAACTTTTAAATCTATCTCATGAAAAAGAATTCTCATATCATCTAAACAATCTATCGCCACTCCAACTTTTCCTACTTCACCTCTCGCCAACTCGTGATCCGAGTCATAACCCATTTGGGTTGGTAGATCGAAAGCAACTGATAAGCCTTTTGCTCCATTTTTTAACAACTCGCGATATCTTAAATTTGATTCTTTCGCAGTTGAAAATCCCGCATATTGTCTCATCGTCCAAGGACGTTCTCGATACATTGTAGAATGAATACCCCTGGTATAAGGGAAAGAGCCCGCTAATTCATCCGCATTTTCAAATTTTTCTGGCACGACTATTCCAGATGAAGTTCTAATTTCTTTTTTCATATTAATTTCTTTTTAAATATTTTAAAAACTCTGAGTCTGAACTAAGAATTAACTTTGTGTCGCTTTTTAACGATTTTTTATAAGCTTCCATAGAACGAAAAAAATCATAGAGATCGGCATTGTTCTTTAAGCTTTTTGCGTAAATTGAAACTGATTCAGCTTCCGCTTTCCCTTTTATAATTTCTGCTTGTCGATAAGAATTAGCTTCTATTATCTGCAACTCTTTACTTAAACGACCCTCAATGATGGCCTTCTCTGCTCTCCCAATAGATCTTATTTTTTCTGCTATCCTCTTTCTTTCAGATCTCATACGATCATAAACTTTAGCTTCAACACTTTTTTCGTAACTTACTCGTCGAAGTTGAACATCTATCACTTCAATCCCCAGATCACTAACACGCTTATTTGCTTCTTCGGCAATTTTTATACTTAAAGACTCTCGTCCAATTTCAATTTTCTCTAATTCGCCAGCACTTTCGAAACTTTCAATATCATCCGTTTTTGCCTTGGCCACTTCTTCTATAATTGAATTTGAGTTTCTAACTGCTTCCACTAAATTATGGCTTGAAATTGCATTCCGAGTGGCCCCATCTAAAATTGAATCTAGCTTGTCCTTTGACCCTTCTTCTGTTCTAACTGTTTGCAAGAATTTTAACGGGTCAACAATTCTCCATCTTGCAGTCGTATCTACCGAAATAAATTTTTTGTCTTTCGTCGGTATTTGATTAGGAAATCCGTCCCATAACAAAATTCTTTTTTCTAAAAAAATCGTTTTATGAAGGTAAGGTGTTTTGAAATGAATCCCAGGTTTAACAATCGGATCGCCAACCGGTTTTCCAAATTGTGTGATAATGGCCTGCTGACCTTCTTCTAAAATAAAGAAAAAAGTTTTTGCAGAAACTAGTATGGCAATAATTGCTAAAGTTAAATATATTGATTTCATTTAAATCCTTATGTCTTATTGTTTAGCTGCTTTTTCAGAATGAATTGGCAGTACCCCTTGAACCTTTGAATCGATTATTGTTAAGTCTTGGAAATTAATAAAAAGCTCTTCCATGGTTTCAATATAAAGTCTTTTTTTGGTAACCTGTGGAGCTTTTTGATATTCTTCTAAATAAAGTTCAAATCTTCCGGCATTTCCTTTAGAACGTGCAATGAGTCCCTCGGCAAAACCTTCGGCCCTTGATACTAATTCTTCCGCTTTACCTCTCGCCTCTGGAATAATTTCATTATATTTTTTCTCAGCTTCATTGATCATTTTTTCTTGTTCTTGCTTTGCTGAGTTGACGTCATTAAATGACTCCTTCACTTCTTCAGGAGGATTAACATCTTGTAACTCCACTGTAACAATACGAATACCAATATCATACTTATCAAAAAGTTCTTGCATCAGTCTTTTTGCTTCGGAAGCAATTTCCGCTCGTCCTACTGTCAAGATGACTCCCACTTGTCGATCACCCACAACTCTTCTCATAATCGACTCAGAGACATCTCTAATATTTTGATTGGGATTATTTTTAGGATTTTTTAATTTAAACATGAACTTATAGGGATCAGATATTTGATATTGAACAACCCATTCAACATCTGCCACATTGAGGTCACCGGTTAGCATTAAACTTTCTTCTTCTAAACTATCTTTAGTATAATCGGTTCTTCTACCCTGAGTAGACGTTGAACGAAATCCAAACTCCAATTGATGAACCGCCTTTGTTCTCAACACATGCACACGATCTATGCCAAAAGGAATTTTAAAATGTAATCCCGGCTGGTTGGTTTCAATGTATTTACCTAACCTTATTACCACCGCTTCCTCGTCAGGCTGAACCGTGTAATAGCAAGAGATCGCTCCCCAAACCAATCCAATGACTAAAAACAAAATTGGAAAAAACTTTCCAAATTTTTTACCAGCTTCTTCACCTTGCATTCGAGCTTTTTTAAATTTCTTCATGGCTTCATCAAAATCATTCGGCTGATTCATTTATTCTATCTCCACGAGCAGTTTCCCCTGCTCTATCGCTTGGCCTTGATTGACATAAATCATTTTAACTATTCCATCTTTGTTTGCCTTTAACTCATTTTCCATTTTCATCGCTTCGCAAACAATAATTGTCTGACCTTTTTTCACTTGATCACCAACTTTAATATTTATTTTCACTATTTTGCCTGGCATTTGAGAGACCAAATCACCTTGCTCCGGACCAATTAAACCAGAAGGTTTATAACCACGGTAAAGCTTATAAACTTTATTAACATTGAGAATTGACTCCGGAACTTTCACTTTAGGAATTTTGTTCCATTGAAATCCATTAGTTGATAAATAATATTTACCTGCCAAATGCCTCACTAAACATTTTTCTATTTTTTTTTGACCTGCATGGGAGAACTCAAATGAAAATAGATCATTATTGATTTTTTCAGTCTTCAAAAGATCTACTATAATTTCTTCTCCATCATTGACTAAATAGTATCTCACAAATTAGCTCCTCTCATCTGGCAACAATCTATTATGAATTTCTTTGATGCCATATCTTTGTCGACTCAATACTAGCAAGCTTTTCACAAACCTTAGGAAAGTTGAAACTGGTATCTACTTTTTCATGTGGCCTTACTTCTTCAATATATTTTGTTGAATAAGTTCCGCGCACAAAATTTTCTTCATTCATAATGACTTTATGAAGTGGAATATTGGTTTTTAGACCTTCAATAAAAAGCCCATCTAGCGCTGATCGCATTTTCCTTACGGCCACTGCACGGTTAATTCCTTTAGTCACTAATTTTCCAACCATAGGATCAAAATCGGGAGTAACTTTAAGATTGTTATATAAACAATGATCAAAACGCACACCTTGAGGAAAGGTGACTTCCATTCCATATACTTGCCCTGGAGCTGGCAACATCGTAATTGGATCTTCCGCACAAATACGACATTCAATCGCATGACCACTTCTCGTAATCCATTCTTGTGAAACAATGCCTAAGTCTTCCCAAAAAGCTGATTGAATCATACAAACAATTAAATCAATCCCTACAATTTCTTCGGTAATAGGATGCTCGACTTGAATTCTCGTATTCATCTCTAAAAAGTAAAACTTTCGATCCTCGCCCATAATAAATTCCACAGTCCCTGCAGAATCGTACTTTACCGAGCGAGCAAGTTTTACTGCCGTTTCACAAATTTCTTTTCTTAATTTTTCATCATCTCCAATAAACGGAGAGGGTGCTTCTTCAATTATTTTTTGATGTCTTCTCTGTACAGAACACTCCCTTTCAAAAAAATGATAAATATTTCCCTTTTTATCTCCCAAAATTTGCACTTCAATATGATGAGGATTAAGAACATATTTCTCAACCAACAAACCATCATTTCCAAAGCTTGATAATGATTCTCTTTTTACTGCATCAAAATTGTTTTTAATTTCCTGATCATTCATGCAAGTTCTCATTCCACGACCACCACCACCAGCTACCGCCTTGAGTAACACGGGATATCCAATTTCTTTGGCAATTTTAAGCGCTTCTTCGATCGATGAAACTTCGCCTACACTTCCAGGGACAACTGGCACACCGACTTCTTTGGCCAATTTTTTTGAAATGGCCTTATCTCCCATACTTCTGATGGCATTGACATTCGGACCAATGAAAATAATTCCAGCGTCTTCAATCGCTTTGGCAAAATTGGCATTTTCAGAGAGGAATCCATAGCCAGGATGAACCGCATCTATTTTGAACTCTAAGCACAAACCTACAATTTTTTTTATATTCAAGTAGGTCTCTGTATTTCCAGTCCCCTTTAAATGAATCCACTCCTGACAATATTCAAGATGGGGAGCATGAGGTTCATTATCAGTCCACAAACCTACTGCAATATGATTGAGCTCACGAATCGCTCTAGCAATTCTTATGGCGATTTCACCTCTATTAACGATAAGAATTTTTTTAGGGTTTTTCATAATTGAATATTTCCATGTTTACGAATCGGATTTTCAATTTTTTTATTCTTTAAAACATTGAGATATTTATAAATTCTTTCCCTAGTATATTCAGGATAAACAACCTGATCAATATATCCAAGCTCTGCTGCTCGATAAGGATTATTAAAATTCTCTTCATAATCCTTAACCAGTTTTGATTTTTTCTCATTAAATGCAGGGCCGGTTAATCCTTCAAGCTCTTTTCTAAAAACAATGTTCACAGCTCCATCTGCTCCCATAACGGCAATTTCTGATGTGGGGTAAGCTAAATTAATATCTGCTTTAATATGTTTGGATGCCATAACATCATAAGCACCTCCATAAGCCTTTCTGGTAATCAATGTAATTAAAGGAACTGTTGCTTCGGCATAAGCATAAAGTAACTTGGATCCATGTTTAATAATTCCACCAAACTCTTGAATGGTTCCTGGTAAAAATCCTGGAACATCCACTAATGTTATTAAAGGAATATCAAATGCATCACAAAAACGAATAAATCGAGCAGCCTTACATGAAGAATCGATATCGAGCACACCAGCAAGAACTGCAGGTTGATTCGCTACAACTCCAACTCGAATGCCACCGATTGAACCAAATCCTACGATAATATTTTTGGCAAAATCTTTATGAACTTCTAAAAATTGTCCATCGTCTAAGATTTCTAAAACAATCTCTTTCATATCATAAGGTTTTTTAGGATTTGCTGGAACGACATCTATCAGCTTGCGATTTTCTCGGTTAACACTATCGCTGGTTGGTTTAGGCTCAAGCTTTGAAAAATTTGATTGTGGAATAAAATCTAGTAACTCACGAACTCTTTCAAAACAGTCGTCTTCTGATTTACATTTAAAATGGCAAACACCTGACTTCTCACTGTGAGTAGTTGCTCCACCTAAATCTTCTTTTGAAACTTCCTCATGTGTCACTGCTTTGATAACTTCTGGACCAGTCACAAACATGTAAGACGACTTATCGACCATAAAGATGAAATCAGTAATCGCCGGAGAATAAACTGCACCACCAGCACAAGGTCCCATAATAATTGAAATTTGCGGAATAACTCCTGAGGCTTTTACGTTTAAATAAAATATATCTGCATACCCAGCTAAACTTTCTACGCCTTCTTGAATTCGAGCTCCTCCTGAATCATTGATACCAATAATTGGGATTCTGTTTTCAATCGCTAATTGCATTATTTTAACAATTTTTTTTGCATGAGCAGCGCCTAAAGCACCACCCCAGCAGCTAAAATCTTGTGAGAAGAGCGCTACTTGTCTACCATTAACCGTCCCTACTCCAGTGACAACTCCATCTCCAAGTATCACTGATTTTTCCATTCCAAAATTCGTACATCGATGTTTTACGAATTTATCTATCTCGATAAATGTCCCTGGATCGACAATTAAATGAATTCTTTCGCGAGCATTATATTTGCCCTGTTCTTTATGTTTTTTAAGTTTTTCTAAACCACCGCCTTCTTCAGCAAGTGAATGCAAATCTGTGAGCTTTTTTCGCTTAGCGTCTATCGATTCTTCCATGGCCGTCTCCTCAATTTTACTGAGGGTTATTTATACCTTTACGTCGATGGGAGATCAATTTTTTGAAAATTAGCACAGAGTTCAAGTTTAGATTTACTTTAGTAGATCAACTAAACTTAAAAAAATCTTGATTTTATTCGCCAGCAGCTTTTTTACGTTTATCAAGTCCATATTTTTCAACTTTCATAATCAATCCGGCCCGGCTTATTCCCAGTTCTTTGGCCAGTTTTGATTTATTGAAATTGCATCGCTTTAATCCTTCTCTGATCATGATAAATTCTAATTCTTCTAATGCATCTTTCAGAGAACCATTAATATTTACACCTGGTATCGAAAAGCTGCCTGGAGAGGAGGAAGTTCCACTCAATGCTTCTAAAATTCTTGGACTTAATAATTCTGGAGTTATCGTTTTGTCTTCTCCGGCCAAAACCACTAATCTTTCAATTTCATTTTGTAGTTCCCTGACGTTCCCAGGAAAATGATAATCTAGAAATTTTTCCATGCATTTTTTGGATAACATTTTAGTTGGAACACCCGTTTCAGCGCAACGACGTTCAAGGAAACTGTCAACTAAAAGAGGAATATCTTCTTTTCGTTCGCGCAGTGGAGGTAAATTGACATTGATAACATTTATTCGATAGTAGAAATCTTCTCTAAACTCACTTTTTGCAATCATTTCTTTTAACGGCTTGTTAGTCGCAGCGACAATTCTCACATCACATCTTCTTGGTTTTGTTTCTCCCACTGGTAAAAACGTGCCTTCTTGTAAAACTCGCAATAGCTTTACTTGCATTGTTAGGCTGGTATCGCCAATCTCATCAAGAAACAAAGTTCCACCATTGGCTTGCTCAAAAAGCCCTTTTTTATCCCTAATCGCACCCGTAAACGACCCTTTAACATGACCAAACAATTCTGAATCTAGTAAATTATCATTAAAAGCAGAGCAGTTAACCGCTAAAAAAACATTATCTTTACGGTTAGAGTTAAAATGAATCGCTTTTGCGACTAATTCTTTACCAGTTCCATTCTCACCTTGAATCAGAATTGTTGATTCGGTATTGCTTACTTTTTCAAGCAAACGATAAATAAGCTGCATCTTTTTTGATTTTCCAATCAAATGATGAAAACGATACTTATTTCCAAGTTCAGAGCTTAACTCATGAATTCTATCTTCTCTTTTTTGAATTTCTTCATGGAACGAAATAATTTCATCGGAAACAAATTCCATTAATTGTTGTAATTTTTCTTTTTGCCTTGGAAACATTCTGTTGAGATTTTCTATCGCCGCAACGACGTCTTTTTCAGCAGTATTCTGGGCCAACAATGATTTTTTTAATTCCTCTGCTTCAGCAGAAGTAAATGATTCATTAATAAAAGGATACGCAAAAACTGCTCCACAATATTCCCCGTCAACAATAATTTTAGTGGCTATTCCTTTGACATGTGGAAAAGATGAATCAAAAATAATTGTCCTCTCTCTCATTTCTTTTAAAAGATCCGTCACCTTCTCAATATCGTTATTTATTAAACTGGGGCCATAAGGCATCGACATTTGAATTTTTACAAAATGATTTTTAAAGTCATAGTCTTTTTCAATCAGTTTACTTTGAACCTTATAATGTTCATCGGTATAAAAAACTTCAACCCCATACCAGTTAGCTATAATCTTTTCTAACTTAGTAATCACATGAAGATCTTTAATTTCTTTCCAATTAATCATAACAATTTCCTAGTTTGAAACTTAAAAAAGTTAAATATCTGTCTATTATTTCGGCACAGTTGTCGAAAATCTTTACGAATTTTAAATTACGTTTGTTTAAAAGTTAGTGAGACTCAATCTTATAATCCGACTTGTTCACTCTGGTAACGTTGGAAAGTAATTGAAAATAATACTCTTGTAGCCAATTTTGAGGTCCAACTAATTTCTTGTATGAGCTTCCATCTGATCGAAAAACATACGTTTCAGGCACTTTGACTGTCCCAAATTTTTCCAATGTTAAACCCTTTGGATCATCTAAGTGTATTAAATTTGGATGTTTATATTTTTCAAAACGACTTAAATACTTCTTCGCTTTCTGACTATCATCATTAACTGCAATCGTTACAAACACGATATTTCTTTTCCTCAATCTCTCAATTAAATTGAGAAGATCAGGAAACTCAGCTTCACATGGGGCGCACCAAGTGGCCCAAAAATGAATAACAAATCCATCTGCTCCCATATCTAATAGATTTTTTTTATCAAAGGCCTGACCACTTTCAAAATTTATGGCCTCAAATTGCGGAAGGTTTTTTAGAATTTCAATTTCTTGATCTTTGCCTAACATTTCTTCTCTTACATTTACAAAATATTTTCCTAGCAAAGCTGCAAACAACATAATTCCTGCGATAATCGCCATTCTAGTTTGGCTTTTCAATTTGACTCCATAAAAAAAAACCCCCTTTAAAAGGGGGCTTAAATTATTTATAATTCTATTTTAAAAGATTTTATTCAACAAAAGCAATATAAGCCAACTTGGCGTTATCTCCAACTCTCCCGTCAGGTAAACGTAAAATTCGCGTATAGCCGCCTGGTCTTTGTCTAAACTTTGGAGCAACTTCTATAAACAATTTATTGACCGCATCTCTATTATCTAATTGTGACAATACTAGCCTTCGATTATGAACAGAATCTACTTTTGCTAATGTGACCAATTTCTCAATAAATGGTTTTACAGCTCTAGTTTTTGATAATGTCGTTTTAATTTTTCCATGATCAATCAATTCACAGGACAAATTTCTCATCAGTGCTTTTCGGTGTGAAGGAGCAACTGACAACCTATTTTTATGCTTCTTATGTCTCATAATTTACTCCAATAATTCTCTGCTATTTAAAAATCCTGTTGTGCTTGTTTCATAATGCTGTCGACTTTCATTCCTAAACCTAAACCCATATTGGATAAGATTTCTTTAATTTCATTTAAAGATTTCCTTCCAAAGTTTTTAGTTCGCAACATCTCGCCTTCAGTCTTAGAAACTAATTCGTAAATATATTTAATATTTGCATTCTGAAGACAGTTCGCTGATCTAACTGATAACTCAAGTTCTGAAACTGGTTTTAACAAAAACTCATTAGTGGGGTTAGTAATTGTCGGAGTAACTTTCTCAACATGAGTTACTTCATCTTCTTCTTCAAAATTTAAAAATACGTTCAATTGATCTTTTAAAATTTTAGCTGAATAAGCAACGGCATCTTGAGGCTCAATTCCACCATTCGTCCATACTTCTAAGGACAACTTATCAAAGTCTGTTCTTTTTCCAACTCTCGAGTTTGTTACAGTATAATTAACTCTGTGAACTGGAGAATACAGCGTATCCAAATGTATCCAGCCAAGTGGTAACTCCACTAACTCTTTATTGTCCAAAGCAGTTACGTAACCTTTGCCTCGGTAAACTTTAATTTCCATTCTAATAGAACCACCTGAACTCACGTTACAAATAACATATTCTGGATTCAAAACTTTTACATTTGTAGATACTTGAATATCACCTGCCGTAACAGGACCTTCGCCTTCTTTTACGAGAACAACAGTGGCTTCATCAGTATTTGTCAGTTTGAATTTAACTTCTTTCAAATTGAGAATGATTTCTGCAACTTCTTCTTTAATATTATTAATAGTACCAAACTCATGTTCAACACCATCAATTTTAACAGCAACTATTCCGGCACCTTGTAGAGAAGAAAGCAAAACTCTTCGAAGCGAATTTCCCAGTGTTAATCCGTAACCCCTCTCAAGAGGCTTTGCTACAAATCGTCCATAATTTGGTTTTAATTTATCAAAGTCCACCTCTAGGGCCACTGGGCGAACTAAACTTGACCAATTTTTTCCTGTGAAATTATTCATTTAATTTATCTCCTCAAAAAATTTTTAAATTATACTCTTCTTTTCTTAGGTGCTTTACAACCGTTGTGAGGCAGTGGGCTGCTATCAGCGACAGTTGTTATTTTCATCCCAAGAGATAATAGCGCTCGAATGGCATTTTCTCTTCCTGCTCCTGGACCACTAACATTAACAGTTACCGAGCTGACTCCTTGTTCTTGTGCTTTTTTAGCAGCCTCTTGTGAAGCAACTTGAGCTGCAAATGGAGTAGATTTTTTACTTCCTCGAAAACCGAGTTGACCTGCAGATGCCCAGCAAAGTCCGTTGCCTTGCGGATCAGTAAACGTCACAATCGTATTATTAAAAGACGCCTGAATATGACAAATAGCGTGTGGTACATTCTTTTTAACTTTCTTCTTAACTATTGGCTTGGCCATACTTAACCTCTTATTTATCCCTTATTAATTTATATCTCTAAGACTTCATTGCTTTGATTGATTTTTTACCAGCAATTGCTACTGCTTTACCTTTTCTAGTTCGAGCGTTTGTTGAAGTTCTTTGACCTCGAACAGGCAATCCTTTTTTGTGTCTCACGCCTCGGTAACATCCAAGATCTTTTAATCTTTTAATGTTCAAAGCAATTTCCCGTCTCAAGTCACCTTCTACTTGATGACCTTCCAAAGATTTTCTAATTTTTTGAACTTCTTCTTCACTGATATCATTTGAACTTTTAACATAATCAATTCCGGCATCGTCCAAAATCTTTTTCGACAACGATCTGCCCACTCCATAAATTGAAGTAAGTGCAATATGAATTGCTTTATTTCTTGGTAAGTCTACGCCTAAAATTCGTGCCATTTATAACTCCTAGCCTTGTCTTTGTTTGTGCTTTTTGCTGGTTGTACAAATCACCCGCAAAACTCCTTTGCGTTTGACAACTTTACAGTTTTTGCAAATTTTCTTTATCGATGATCTTACTTTCATAATGCTTCCTATTTTTTACTTCTGTAAGTAATTCTTCCCTTAGATAAATCATAGCGAGATAGTTCAACTAAAACTTTATCTCCTGGAAGTATTTTTATAAAATTCATTCTCATTTTACCGCTAATATGTGCCAATACTTGATGACCATTTTCAAATTCGACTTTAAATTTAGTATTGGGTAAAAGCTCTTTTACTTCGCCCTCGATCTCAATCTTGTCTAGCTGACTATCCATTTATTGCCTATATATTTTATGCTTCACTGTATATATGAAGCTGATGCTAAACACAAGTTAATACTCATGAAGTCTTAACCCAAAACTGCAACCAATTCTCTATAAACTTCTTCCGCACTAGCCGTTGCATCCACTTCAAGCAAAACATTCTGCTTAGAGTAGTACCCTAACAAAGTACTTATCTCTCTACTGAAAACATCCATGCGCTTTCTAATCGTAGCCTCTTTATCATCATCACGATGCACAATTACCCCGGAACATAAGTCACAAACATCCTTTTTCTTCGGATTATGAGTTTGCAAATTATATATTGCACCGCACTTTGAGCAAGTTCTGCGATTAGTAAGTCTAGCAACGAGGTTCTCTATATCAACTTTAAAATAAATCGCTTTTTTCTTACTACTTCCTAAAATTTTTTTATCTAAAGCAATCGCTTGTTCTAAATTTCTTGGATAACCATCAAAAATAAATCTTTGATGTTTCACATCACAATTAGCTGCCAGAAGATCAAGCACCAAATCGTTGTTAACTAACTCTCCGGCTCTTAAAACTCCATTTATTTTAATTCCTAAAGGGCTACCTTTTGCTACTTCCGATCTAAGCAAATCACCTGTGGAAACGTGTTTGAAATTATGATCCGACACTAATTTTTTAGCTTGAGTTCCCTTACCAGATCCCGGTGCGCCTAAAAAAATAAGTTGCACACCCATTATTAAAACCTTTTTTTACTGCCTTTGTGTTTTCCTCTCACTTTGTAAGCATTTTCATATCTTTCAGAATGGATAAATGTCTGAATGTTCATCATTACCCTGATACACACACTGACCAAGATCAACAGGGCCGTACCGCTAATTTGAGTAGAGGTATCGATCAAAACGGAAGGTAAAATACAAATAACACATAGATATAGAGCTGAAATAGTAGTTAACCTATTGAGAATAAAATCTAGAAACTCTTTGGTCTTTGATCCAGGACGAATTCCAGGAATAAATGCGTTGTTTTTTTGTAAATTATCTGTAATTTTTTTTGTCTTAAATTGAATTGGGGCATAAAAATATGCCATGTAAAATATAAGTGCCCCTAGGATAACATTAAAAAGCATTTCCCCTGGCTGTAAAGATGCCACGACTTTATCTAAATAAATTTTAAATGAGCTATTTTGACCAGCAAAATTTGCAAGCGTAGCAGGTGCTGAAATTAATGAATAAGCTAGGATTGGAGGCATGACCCCAGCGGTATCAACCTTCATTGGAAGGGTTTGTGTTCCACCACCATAAACTCTGTTATGGACTACTTTTTTGGCATATTGAACGGGAATATTTCTAAACGCCCTTTCAATAAAACAAACAATAAAAAAACAACTCGCCATTACCGCAAATATCCCTAGAAGCTTTAACAAAGTAAGATCACCATTGTTATACATAGTTATTCTTTGCATAATTTCCGTAGGTAATTCGACTGCGATTCCAGCGAAGATAATTAATGATACGCCATTTTCTAGGCCAAACTCCGTCATTCTCTCACCTAACCACAATAAAAACATTGTACCCGCACACAAAGTGATTGTTGAAGTAATCCTAAACATCATTCCCGGGTCAGTGACTACTAGACCTCCACTAGATGTCCTAAAACTTTCAAAATATGTGGCCATACCAAAACCTTGAAACAAACATAGAATCACAGTTGCATATCTGGTCCATCTTTGAATTTTTTTGTGACCTTCTGAATCTTCTTGTAACTCTTGTAATGCTGGAAAAACTTCTGCTAATAAACTAAAAATAATCGAAGTAGTGATGTAGGGCATAATTCCCAAGGCAACTACAGAAAGTTTTTTGAAAGCACCACCGCTGAAAGTATTAATGAGATCAAACAATCCACCGGAAGTTGTTTCCCAATATGCCTGAAGTGCAACTGGATTAACTCCTGGAACCGGAACTTGTGCAGAAATCCTGTAAACTACCAACATCAAACCAGTAACAAATATTTTTTTCTTTAAATCATCCAAACGCGCAGACGATAATCCGGTCATCTTCTACCTACTTTTTTTAATTTATTTTTCCACCGACTTTTTTGATTAGTGCTTCTGCCGTTTTGGAGAACTGATCAATCCCTTTAAAGGTGAAGGCTTTATTAAAGTCACCTTTAACCAAAATCTTTACTGGCTTGTTTTTATTTTGGCCCTTAATCAATCCTTTAGAGATTAACAATTCCTTAGTTATTTCTTCGCTTTCAAAATGCTTTTGAATTGTACCTAAGCTAACTACCGCAAAAACTTTTTTGAAAAGATAATTCTTAAATCCTCGTTTTGGTAATCTCATGTATAAAGGTAGGTTGTTTCCTTCAAATCCTAATCTCACTCCACCACCAGATCTTGCATCTTGACCTTTATTTCCCTTACCTGCTTGGGTTCCTCTTCCGCTTCCCTGGCCCCTACCTAACCTTTTAGTTTTTTTATTTGCACCCTTCGGGCTTTTTAAATTGTTTAGTTTAAACATAAAATCCTCATTATTTTCTAATTTTTGCTATTCAGTTATAGCCAATAGGTGAATGGCTTTTTTAATCATTCCACGAACTGCTGGAGTATTTTCCAATGTTCTTTCATGACCGATTCGACGCAATCCGAGTCCTTTCAACTGGTTTTTCATTTTGTCATTACATCGAATAGTGCCTTTAATTTGTTTAACTGTTATTGTTTTTTTAGCCATAAAATCCTTACCTTAATTATTTGAGACGAATTACTTTATTATCTTTGCCTCTTATTTTTGCTATTTCTTCTGCTGTTCTTAGCTGTTTCAAAGCATCGATAGTTGCCTTTACTACGTTGTGAGGATTATTTCCTCGAACAGATTTAGTTAAAACATTTTTAACACCTGCTAGCTCAAGTATTGCCCTACATGCACCAGCTGCTTTAACTCCGGTACCATCAGCTGCTGGCTTAAACATTATTTTCCCAGCATCATGGTGACCAATTACTGCATGTGGGATTGTTCCCTTATCTAGCGATACTTTAATCATATTTCTATTTGCTGACTGAGTAGCTTTTCTAATCGCTTCAGGAACTTCTTTTGCTTTTCCTAAACCAAAACCTACTTTTCCTTTCTTATCACCAACAACCATGAGTGCAGAAAAACTAAATCTTCGTCCACCTTTAACTACTTTTGCTACGCGATTAATGGCAACAATTCGCTCTTCAGTTTCAGGAGTAATGTCGTCTTTTTTCTTTTCTAGTTTTCTCGGTGGTCTTTTTGCACGAAGCTTGTTGTCTGCATTTTTTTTTGCATGACCATCTTCACCAGCACCTGCGACTACATCTGTTTTATTTTCTTCAGTCATTTTACCCTCGGTTAGCTATGTAAATTTAAAATTTAATTCCTGCCTCTCTGATTCCATCAGCTAACGCAGCAATAACTCCGTGATACCGATGACCATTCCTATCAAAAACTACCGTTTTAAGTTTTTTTTCTTTTAATTTTTCACCTACTGCAGCTCCTAAGATCTTGGCACCATCTTTATTTCTTCCAGCACCCGTAGGTTTGTTTTTGCCAAAAGTGCTAAGTGAAAAAATTGTAGATGAAGTATTATCATCGCAAACCTGAACCAATAAATTTTTTGAGCTTCTTACAATACACACTCTTGGTCGATCTGCTGAGCCTGTCACCTTAGTTCGGATTCTTAATTTTCTTCTGTATCTCTTTTCTTCTTTAGCCGAGCCTAGCTTCCCAATTGACTTTCTCATAATTCCTTAACCTTTAGCAGCGCCTGACTTGCCTGCTTTTCTTGCAATTGTTTCATTTGAATATTTTATACCTTTTCCCTTGTAGGGCTCAGGTGGTCTAAATGCTCTTATCTTTGCGGCAACAAACCCAACAAGCTCTTTATCACAACCAATAATTTGAATGGTATTTTTATCTACCTTTGCTTCAATTCCTTCGGGCAATTTATATTCAATAGGGTGACTAAACCCTAAACTCAAATTCAAATTCTTCCCCGATGTTTGGGCTTTATAACCAACACCCGTAAACTCCAAAGACTTTGTGAAACCTACACTTACTCCCTGAACCATATTATTCAAGAGTGTTCGGCTTAAACCCCACACTGAGCTCATCGTCGTGGTATCAGTCTTAGATCCAGCATCAGATTGAATGACCAACACTTCTTTATCCTTCTTTTCAATTTTTACCAATTTTAAGAACTGTCTTTTCAAAGAACCTTTTGGTCCCTTTACTAGAACAATATCTCCCTCGATTTTAACTTCAACCTTGTCGGGAATCACTATCGGTTTTTTTCCAATTCTAGACATAACATGCCCCTTAAATTACCAAATATTACAGAGTACTTCTCCGCCAACTTTAAGCTTTTTAGCTTCTCGAGAAGAAACAACTCCCTTAGATGTTGAAATAATTGAAATACCAAGCCCACTCAAAACTCTTGGAACTTCTCCGTATCCTGAATACTGTCGATAGCCTGGTTTTGAAACTCTTTCTAGCCCCAAAATGGCCTCAGGTTTTAACAAAATTTTTAACTTAATATCGTTTCTAGCTTTCACTACTATTTTAAACGATCTTATGTAACCTTCATCTTTAAGAACTTTACATATGGCTGCTTTAATTTTGTTCGCAGGAACCTCTACGCGATCCTTGCCAGAACTCAAAGCATTTCGAACCATCGTTAAAAAATCTGATATTGGATCTGTCATCATTTCAAAAATCTCCTTTTATTACCAACTTGCTTTTCTAATTCCAGGTATAAGTCCCTGCAAAGAAAAAGATCTAAAACATATTCTACATAGCCTAAACTTCTTGTAGACGCCTTTTGACCGACCACATGTCGTACAACGGTTTTGTCTCCTAGTTGAGAATTTAGGTTTACTGTTTGCCTTTAAAATACTCGCCAATCTAGCCATGTCTTATTACCTCTTATTTATTTTTTAAACGGTAGGCCAAGTAAGGCCAATAGCTCACGGCCTTCTTCATTTGTCTTAGCTGTCGTCACAAAATTAATCCCCAATCCCCTAATTTTATCAATTTTGTCATAATTGATTTCAGGAAAAACAATCTGCTCTTTTAACCCTAGTGAATAATTGCCTCTGCCATCAAATGATTTTGTGTTTATGCCTCTAAAATCTCTTACTCTTGGAAGAGTAATTGAAACTAATCGATCCACAAATTCATACATTTTTTTACCACGCAATGTAACAGCAGCACCCATTGCCTGATCTTCTCTTAGCTTGAAAGAAGCTATCGAATTTTTTGCTCGAACTACTACCGCTTTCTGTCCAGCGATCGCCGTTAAATCATCAACTATATTAGTAACAACTTTACCATTTTGAACTGCGTCTCTATTAACACATTGAATGATAACTTTTTCTAGTTTTGGAACTTGATTTGTATTTTTATATCCAAATCTTTTTTGTAGAGCTGGTTTAACTTCTTTTAAATATTTCTCTTTTAAACGACTCATATCTCACTTCCTCTAAATTTGAGTTCCACAAGAAACTGCAACTCTCGCATTTTTCCCATTCTTGCTCTCTATTTTAACCCTAGTTCTCTTTTTAGTTTTAGGACTTACTAGCATAATATTGCTGCGATGTAAGGTCTTTGAAACTTCCGCAAAGCCACCACCTGGATTTTCTTGAGTTGGCTTGAGTGCTTTCTTAACTAAATTAACACCCTCTACTAAAACTCTATTGCTTTTATTATATAGTTTTTTAATAGCACCAGTTTTGCCTCGATCTTTTCCTGCCACAACTAATACTTGATCACCAACTTTTAATTTATTCATAAAATCCTCTATAATACTTCCGGAGCTAAGGAACAAATTTTTGTAAAATTTTTCCCTCGCAGTTCACGAGCAACAGGTCCAAAAATGCGTGTTCCTAAAGGCTCAGATGCTTGATTAATAAGCACCACACTATTAGTATCGAATCGAATATAAGACCCGTCTTCTCTACGAATTGGATATTTAGTCCTAACTATAACAGCTTTTTTTACTTCACCTTTTTTAATCTTGCCGCCAGCCATTGCATCCTTAACGGCCACGACAATTACATCCCCAATGCTTGCCGATACTCTCTTGGAACCACCAAGAACTTTAATACATTGAACTTCTTTAGCACCTGAGTTATCAGCTACGTCCAATATTGATTGCATTTGAATCATAAAATCTCCTACTAACGAGCTCTTAACTAATTAAGAGCAAAAAGTTCCCAATTTTTTAACTTTGAATAAGGTCTTGATTCAATAATCGTTACCTTATCTCCTACTTGTGCTTTCTCAAGCTCATCATGGGCGTGATATTTTTTTGATCGATTTACAAATTTCCCATATAATGGGTGTTTAACACGACGGTCGACTTTAACAACGATTGTCTTGGTCGTTTTATCGCTTACTACCATTCCGGTTAACTTTCTTTTAAATCTTTTCGTTTTTTCACTCATTTTTAGTACTCCAAACTAACCTTTAAGTAGAGATTTATGTGTTAAACCTCTAGCAACTTCACGTCTTGCGTTTTTAAGTAAATGTGGTTTATCTAAACCCATTGTTTTTTTTTGCATTTTAAAATTAAAAATTTGCAACCTAAGCTCGGCAAGCTTATTGTCCAATCCTTTTTTATCTAAAGCTTTCAAACCTTCTTTATTAAACATAACAACCTCTACTGTCTTAATTAAGCTTGAGTCTCTCTGGAAACTATTTTTGTTTTTATAGGTAATTTATACTTTGCCAATCTTAAGGCTTCCTTACTTGTGGGCTTATCAAGACCACCAATTTCAAATAAAATTCTTCCTGGACGAACTACTGCTACCCATGACTCGTGTGAACCCTTACCTTTACCCATTCTCACTTCAGCAGGTTTTTTAGTAAGCGACTTATCAGGAAAAATTTTTATCCAAATTTGTCCACCTCTTTTCGCTTCTCTGCTTATGGCAATTCGAGCAGCTTCAATTTGTCGATTGGTAACAAAACCACAACTAGTTGCTTGCAATCCGAAATCGCCATTTCTTAATTTATTTCCACGAAAGGCTTTTCCTTTCATCCTTCCTTTTTGATGCTTTCTCCACTTAACTTTCTTTGGGCTTAACATAGGCTATCCTTATTTAATTTAAATTATTTATAAATTTCACCCTTATAGACCCAAACCTTAACCCCAATAATTCCAAAGGTAGTTAGTGCTTCTGCCGTGTTATAATCAATATCTGCTCTAAGGGTATGCAAGGGAACTTTCCCTTCATTATATCCTTCTGTTCTCGCCATATCTGCCCCTGCCAATCGACCCGAGCATCGAACTTTGATTCCCTTCACACCTGAACGAAATGCAGATTGCATCATCTGCTTCATTGCTCTTCTAAACGCATGCCTCTTTTCTAATTTCTCGGCAATTTTTTCAGCCAAAATTTTAGCATCCGCATCCGGTCTTTTAACTTCAGCAACATTAAATACGAGCTCACTTTTAGTCATTTTTTTCAGTTCGTTTCTAACCTTATCAATTCCCGCTCCACCCTTTCCAATAGCTACTCCAGGTTTTGCCGTAAAAACAGTCACTTTTACTTGATCAGAAGTTCTTACAATTTCCGTTTTTGCTACCGATGCACTTTTTAACTCAGTTGCGATATATTTTCTCATTTTCAAATCTTCTTGAAGTGTTTTTCCGTAGGTCTTAGAGTCAGCAAACCAATTAGAATGCCAAGTCTTGATGTATCCAAGTCTTAAACCATACGGATGTACTTTTTGTCCCATTTTTATGCCTCTGATAGTTCTATTGTTATATGACTAGTTCTTTTTATAATTCTAAATGCTCGCCCTTGTGCTCTTGGTTGAATTCTTTTCAACGAAGGCCCACCATCAACTTTAATCATGCTTACTTTTAAAGTATCTAAATCGTATTTTTCCGAATTAGCAGCAATGTCTAGTCCACTGTTAATTAGTTTGGTTAAGGTAATAGCAATTTCTTTTTTTCCACAAAATCGCAGAATTTTTAAAGCATCAGAAGCAGGTTTTTTTCTAATTAAATCTGCTACGTAACGAACCTTTCTTGGACCGATTCCAACATTGCGATTTTTTACTTTTATAGTCATAAATTCACCTTCCTAAGTAGATGCAGGTTTAGCTACTTTTTTATCGGTCCCAGAGTGACCACTAAAAGTTCTAGTGTGTGAAAACTCTCCAAGTTTGTGCCCAACCATTTGATCTGTGACATAAATTGGAACAAACTTTTTTCCATTATGAACTGCAAATGTTAGTCCTATAAAATCTGGAATTATGAGTGATCTACGAGACCAAGTTTTAACTACTTTGCTCGTCCTGGCTTTATCATTGGCCAATGCCTGTACCTTTTTCATGAGGTGGTCATCAACAAATGGTCCTTTTTTTAACGATCTGGACATTAAATACTCCTACTTTTGTTTATTGCTTTTTCTACGAGTAACAATAAACTTATCAGTTCTTTTATTGTGTCTTGTTTTATAGCCTTTAGTTGATAAGCCCCAAGGAGAGCATGGATGTCTTCCGCCTGAAGTTCGACCTTCTCCACCACCCATTGGATGATCAACTGGGTTCATTGCAACACCTCGAACTTTTGATCTTCTTCCAAGATGTCTAGTCTTACCAGCTTTTCCAATATTCAAATTTTCGTGCTCAAGATTACCAATTTGACCAATCGTTGCTCTGCAATCTAATTTTACTTTTCGTTGCTCTCCGGATGGCAATCTCAATAATGCCTCACCCTCTTCTTTTGCCATCAGCTGGGCATATGACCCTGCCGACCTGGCCATCTGACCACCAGCACCTGGATTTAGCTCTACATTGTGAACTAATGTACCAACTGGGATGTCATTTAATTTTTTTGAATTTCCAACTGTAATGTCAGCTGAATCAGAGGAAACAATTATATCTCCAACTTTTAAACCATTAGGAGTTAGAATATATTTTCTCTCGCCATCAGCGTATGCAATAAGCGAAATGTTACAGGTACGATTAGGATCATACTCAACAGTTTTAACTGTACCAGGAACATTAAGCTTGCTTCTTTTGAAATCTATAATTCGGTATCTTTGCTTAGCTCCACCACCTCTGTGTCTTAGAGTAATTTTTCCCGAATTATTTCTACCACCACGTTTTTTAATGGTTGAAGTAAGAGCCTTTACAGGCCTTGCAACAGTAAGGTCTTTACTGTCTTGAACCGTCATCTCTCTTAAGCTAGGTGTCGTTGGATTAAATTTTTTAATTCCCATATATTTTACCTTTCTCTTTTAAATGCCTTTAAAAAATTCAATTTTTTGACCTTCTTCAATCTGAACATAAGCTTTTTTACTTGCTTTGGTTTTATTGGAGAAGCGACCAAAACGCTTTAATTTCCCAGGAATTACACTTGTCCAAACTTTTACAACTCTCACATCATAAAGTTTTTCAATTGCTTCTTTTATCTGGTTTTTATTTGTATCTTTAACAACTAAAAAACCATATCTATTAAAGTTTTCTGTTTGAAAAGATGCTTTTTCGGTCATCAGTGGTTTTAAAATAATTTGTTCAAGTTGAGCCATAACCTACCCCAGCCTTTCTACAAGTTTATTAAAAGCTTGTTTTTCAACTAATAAATTTTCATACTTTACGGCTTCATAAACGTTGAACCCTTCTACAGGAATTGCTTTACCATGCTCTAAATTTTTCGCCGCTCTTAATGTTAACGACTTTGGATCATCTGTTACTAACAGGCTGGGCAATAAACCCTTGGCGCTTAATAATTGAAACAAATCTTTGGTTTTACCGTTTGATTCAAAATTATCAACAACAAACAATTTCCCTGCTTCATGCTTATCAAAAAGCACTGACCTAATCGCTTTTAATGTCATTTTTTTATTAACTTTCTGACTAAAATCTCTAGGAGTAGGTCCAAACATTGTCCCTCCGCCTACCATCAATGGAGATCTGGTTGAACCTTGTCTCGCACGACCAGTACCCTTTTGTTTGAATGGTTTTTTACCACCACCGGATACTAATGCTTTATTCTTGGTACAAGCTGTTCCTTGTCTTTTCCCTGCCAAAATTGCTTTAACAACTTGATGAACCGCTGGCTCACTTACGTCTTCCTTGGTCAAGTTGATAGGGCTATCCAGGCTACCTTTCGATTCAAATTTGCTATTTAATACGTTTATTTTTTTCATACAAAACCTTATTTAACTCCGATATTTATTGTTTTTTAATCGCTTTTGAAATTTTCAAAATACCATTTTTGCTCCCAGGAACTGATCCCTTAAGAAGCATGTAACCTTTTTCTAAATTTACGGCGACGACTTTGGTATTCTGAACAGTGACATTCACATCGCCCATGTGGCCTGGCATTTTCATTTTTTTAAAAACTTTTCCAGGAATATTTCGACAACCGATAGAACCACCATGGCGGTGAAAGGTGGAACCATGAGCACCAGGTCCACCAGCAAAATTATGTCGCTTCATAACACCTTGGAAGCCTTTCCCCTTGGATACTCCGCAGACATCTACGAATGTGGAAGCTGGAAAATCCTCATAGCCAACCTTTGCTCCTACTAATTCCGGCTTCACATCTTCAAACTTAACTTCAGAAAATTTGGTTAAAGGCATATCAATTTTTGCTTTCTTCAAAATGCCTTTTTTAGGATTGGTCACTAATGATTCACGCTTCTCGAAATACGCAACTTGATATGCGTTATACCCTTCTTTTGCTTTTGTTTTTACTTGAGAAACTAGATTAGGGATTAACTTAACAACGGTGACAGGTACATGAGTTCCTGATTCATCGAAAATTCTGGTCATACCCGCTTTGACACCAAAAAAGGTAGGCAACTGTACTGCAGTCGAAGATTCTGACATTTTTTCCTCCACAGCATCACCCTTTATAAATTTCAAGGGATGCGTTCATGGTTTTTATGAGCTTAATTTTTTAAAAAACTAAGTTCACTTTTGTTTATTTAATTTGCACATCAACACCTGCCGATAACTCTAACTTGGATAGGCTATCAACGGTTTGTTGAGTCGGATCTAGAATATCTACTAATCTCTTATGTGTTCTCATTTCAAATTGCTCTCTTGATTTTTTATCAACATGGGGAGAGCGTAGTACAGTATATCGATTTATGTCTGTTGGTAATGGAATTGGCCCAGCAACTCGCGCACCAGTGTCTTTTGCTGCTTGCACGATTTCTGCTACTGATTTATCAAGCAAATTGTAATCATAAGCTTTTAATTTCAATCTCAAACGATTGGCTTTCATGCCGGCTCCATAACGTCAACTTGAGCGTCAACAAAATTGACTCAATTAAGTGTATCGGTGGGTTTTATAGGAGATCATTTGATATTGCAAGAAAATACCAGAATAAAAAAATAATCATGGTAGACAATCACATATTAAGACTTGGTGCATTAAAAGGAAAGAGATATGCCTTTCTTTTCTAGAATTGCTTTCATCAGTGATCTTTCAAGAGGAGTATATTTTTTAAAATTCATAGTGAAGCTTGCACGCCCTTGGCTTTTTGACCTAATTTCAGTGCTATATCCAAACATTTCTCCAAGGGGAACTTCTCCTCTTATGCACTCTTTATCCCCTGACTTTGGTTCCATGGAAAGTATCTTCCCTCTACGACTATTTAAATCACCTATAATATCGCCGGTGTAATCTAGGGGAGAGATAATTTCGATCTCCATCATTGGTTCCATTAAAACCGCACCTGCTTTTACGCAGGCTTCTTTAAAAGCTTTTGAGGCTGCAATAGTATAAGCAAGAGGAGAAGCATTTGTTTCATCATATTTACTTTCAACTAATGTAACTTTCATTCCGATAAATGCGTACCCTGCAATACAACCACCTGGCGCAGTATCGAGAACTCCTTGTTTTATCGCCTCTTGAAGTTCTAGTGGAAGATTTTTCACTTTTACTTCAGAGATAAAATCAATTTTATTTTGATCTTCATTGGGCTCAACTTTTAAAACACAATGACCAAACTGTAATTTTCCACCCAACTCATTTGAAAAAATTCCTTCTGCTTGCCCCTGCCCTGAAATACTTTCACGATAAGAAACTTGAGGTTTGCCACGATTTATTTTTATTGAAAACTCTCGATCTAATCGATCCATAATGATTTCTAAATGCAACTCTCCCATACCTAGAATTAAAAGCTGTCCAGTTTCTTTATTCTCTAAAAACGAAAATGAAGGATCTTCTAATTTGAGTTGTTTTAATGTGGTCAACAGCTTGTCTTGATCAGCATTGGTCTTAGGCTCAATTGCCACTGAAATAACGGATTCAGGAAAATCCATTAAATCAAAAATTATTGGTTTATGATCAATACAAAGTGTTTCCCCGGTATAAGTCTCCTTTAATCCGGCAATCGCGATAATATCTCCTGCACTCGCTGAGGCCAATTCAGTTCTTTTATTGGCGTGCATTTGAAGAATTTTATTTATTCTTTCTTTCTTTTTTTTATTTGAATTTAAGATTGTTTGCCCAACTTTGATTTCACCTGAGTAAATCCGCACATACGTTAGTAATCCCACGAATGGATCTGTCGCTATTTTAAAAGCTAAACCACTAAACAACTCTTTGGGATCAGGTTTTCTACTTTGTTTGGTTTCTAAATCTTTAGCATCAAATCCTATGGTGTCGCCTCTATCCAGAGGTGATGGCAAGTAATCAGTCACAGCATCTAACAACAACTGAACGCCTTTATTTTTAAACGCGGATCCAGCAAGAACCGGGACTATTTGGTCTTTGATAGTAGTATTTCTCAATAAATTTTTAATTTTTTTTATATCTATTTCTTTTTCATTTAAATAGTCGTCTGCAAACTGGTCATCAAAATCTGCCAAACAAGCAATAAGCTCATCTCTTTTTAACTTTGCTTCAACCAGCATTTCATCTGGGATTTTATCTCGCGAAACAATGGATCCTTGCTCACCTTCATTGAAAGTAACATAATTCATTTCTATTAAATCGATTAATCCATTAAAGTTTGACTCAACTCCAACTGGTATATTTATAGCAATGGCCCTTTTGCCCAGTTTTGATTCTATTTCTTTGATGCATTTTTCAAAATCTGCACCTACGCGATCCATTTTATTAACAAAAGCAATTCTTGGTACTTTGTATTTATCTGCTTGCCCCCAAACTGTTTCTGACTGAGGCTCAACTCCACTGACGGCATCAAATACGCCAATTGCTCCATCCAGAACTCGCAATGAACGCTCAACTTCAATTGTGAAATCAACGTGCCCAGGAGTATCAATAATATTTATATTTTTTTGTTTCCAACTACATGTTGTTGCAGCAGCGGTGATTGTAATCCCTCTTTCTTGCTCTTGAATCATCCAATCCATCGTGGCAGTACCATCATGGACTTCTCCAATTTTATAATTTTTTCCGGTATAAAATAGAATTCTTTCAGTGGTGGTGGTTTTACCTGCATCAATATGGGCGATAATTCCAATATTTCTGATATCTTCAATTTTAACAGTCATTTGATTCTTTCTAAAAAAAAAGGGCCTAGATAATACTAAGCCCTCTAATATTTATTGAAAATATGTACCTAACTAAATTACCATTTTAAATGAGCAAAAGCTTTGTTGGCCTCTGCCATTTTATAAATATCTTCTTTCTTTTTTATTGATCCACCACGGTTATTTGCTGCATCGATAAACTCATCTGCTAGTTTTTCTGTCATATCTTTTCCATTTCTTTCTCTCGCGTAATCTCTAAGCCAACGTATGGCCAAAGACTGTTTTCTTACAGGCCTAACTTCTATTGGCACTTGATAAGTAGCGCCACCAATTCTTCGTGATTTTACTTCCACATTTGGCTTGGCATTGCTCATTGCTTTTTTAAAAGTTTTTAAACCATCTTCTGATGTTTTTTTCTCTACTAATGCTAAAGCACCATAAAATATTTGCTCTGCAGTTGATTTTTTCCCACCAATCATTAGAGCATTTACAAATTTTGTAATTACTATGTCTTGGTAAACAGGATCAGGAAGAACTTCCCTAACTAATGCTCTATGCTTTCTACTCATAAAACTCCTCTTCAACCTAACAATAAAAAACTTAGGTTTACTTTAATCATTCCAAATAGCAGGAAGATTATATGGTTATAAAAAATTATTTCTTAGGTCTCTTTGCACCGTACTTAGAGCGACTCTTTCTTCTTTTATCTACACCAGTCGCATCTAGAGCACCGCGAATAGTGTGATATCTAACACCTGGAAGATCTTTCACTCTTCCGCCCCTAATGAGAACGATACTGTGTTCTTGAAGATTATGACCTTCTCCACCAATATAAGAAATTACTTCAAAACCGCTTGTAAGTTTAACCTTACAAACCTTTCTCATGGCCGAATTTGGTTTTTTTGGAGTTGTAGTATAAACCCTGGTACAAACTCCACGTTTTTGTGGGCAAGAAACCAAAGCTGGAGACTTTGTTTTACTTGTATTTTCTGTTCTGCCTTTTCTAACTAACTGATTAATGGTTGGCATTCAATTTTCTCCTCTAAATAACCCTAGTCGGAGTGTCTAACACGCCCCGACTAGTAATTGCAAGTCTTATTAAAGTGTTAACTCTGCGTTCTTGGTTGGCGCTACTCCTGACTCAGAAATTACTTTGGCATCATATCCTCGATACAAAGGCAATCCTGTACCAGCAGGGATTAGTCTTCCCATAATTACGTTTTCTTTCAATCCTCTCAAGGAATCTCTTTTCCCTTCTAATGTTGCTTGGGTTAGAACTTTTGTCGTCTCTTGAAAGGATGCTGCGGAAATAAATGAATCTGTCGTTAATGAAGCCTTGGTAATGCCTAATAATAACGGTTTGAATTGGATTGGCGTTAAGCCTTTCTCAATAAATTCATCATTTAAATCTTTTACATCTGCTTTCGTTACTTGATCTCCTGGTACATATAAAGAATCACCCGGATCTGTAATTTCTACTTTTTTCAACATTTGGCTAGTGATCACTTCAATATGTTTATCATCGATTTTCACACCTTGAAGACGATATACCTCTTGAATTTCATCAACAATATAACGTGCCAAAGCCTTTACACCTAAGACTCTTAAAATATCATGTGGATTATTTGGTCCATCCATAATCGCATCACCAGCTCGTACATAATCCCCTTCGTTAACAATTACATACCTACCTTTAGGGACTGTCATAACAACAGGATCCATATTTTCTTCTGTAGGCTTAATAATTATTCGTCGAGATCCTCTCACTTCAGATCCAAACTCTATGATCCCATTAACATCGGCAATTTGAGATGCACTATTGGGTTTTCTAGCTTCAAAAAGCTCAGCAACTCGAGGAAGACCCCCAGTGATATCTTTAGTTTTAGTGGATTCTCTTTGTACTTTTGCAATTGTTCCACCGGCATCGAGAGGATCACCATCTTGCACCACCAAGTTTGCACCCACGGGAAGTCTATATGAAGCAAATCGCTGTGAATCAGGGATTTTAACTGGATTACCTTGAGAATCAACAATGATTACTCGAGGTTGTAATGAATTATCCTTGGGCTCAGTTATGACCCTATGGGTAAGACCTGTCACGGCATCCACTTGTTCTTTAAAAGTTTCGCCTAGGACCATATCTTCATATTTAATTTTTCCTTTAACTTCAGAAAAAATCGGTAAGGAGTAAGGATCCCATTCGAGTAATTTATCACCTGGCTTAACAATATCTTTTTCTTTAAAGAATAAAGTTGAACCATAAACAGCCGGATAACGTTCTTTTTCCTTGTTGGTATCTTCGTCTAAGATAATAATCTCACCAACTTTGTTCGTAATAATGATTTTACCTTCTTCGGATTTTGCCAACTTCACATTCTCTAACTTGATTTTACCACCGGTCTTAACTTCCGTTTTGTTGACTTGAGCTCCTGCAGTTGCAGCACCACCAATATGGAAAGTTCTCATGGTTAACTGTGTTCCAGGTTCTCCAATCGATTGAGCCGCAATAACTCCGACCGTTTCTCCAACACAAACAAGACCACCACGTGCTAGATCGCGCCCAAAACATCGAGCACAAAATCCATGGCGTGTATTACAAGTTAAAACTGATCTGACTTTAATTTGGTCGACATCGTTATCGATAATGACAGCTTTATCTTTTTCAACAAACAAATGATTTCGAGCAAACAAAATTTTTCCATCTTTATCAACAATGTCTTCTGTTAAAGATCTTCCCATTACTCTTTCAGAAACGTGTTCAACAATTTCTCCTGCTTCAATTCTTGATGTTAGAAGCATTCCATCGGTTGAGCCACAATCTATTTCTCTGATAATTCCATCTTGGGCAACATCTACAAGTCTTCTGGTTAAATAACCAGAGTTCGCAGTTTTAAGAGCGGTGTCAGCCAAGCCTTTACGCGCACCGTGGGTAGATGCAAAATATTGGAGAACTGAAAGTCCTTCTCTGAAATTGGAAGTAATTGGTGTTTCAATAATTTCACCAGAAGGTTTTGCCATTAAGCCCCTCATACCAGCTAGTTGCCTAATTTGAACTGCAGATCCTCTGGCCCCGGAATCCGCCATCATGAAAATTGAGTTAAATGAAGGGGCAGTTTGTTTCTCACCTTTTTCATTAGTAAAAACTTGAGTCGACAAGTTTTCAATCATCACTTTTGATAACTTCTCATTTGTTTGAGCCCAAACGTCGACGATTTTGTTATATCTTTCACCATTGGTAATAGAACCTTCATTGTACTCTTCGGTAATGAGGTTAACTTCGCCTTGAGCTTTGTTGAGAATATCTTTTTTCTCATTTGGGATAACCATATCTTTTACATTTATTGAAATCCCGGCTTTAGTTGAAAAACTATAACCAAGATTCATAATCGCATCAGCTAAAAGCACTGTATCTTTTTCTGTACCTTTGCGATAAGCCTTGTCGATTAGCTTTCCGAGCTCTTTTTTATCCAATATTTTATTTATATCTGCATAATCTAAACAAGCAGGAATTACATCATACACAAAAGTTCTACCAACTGTTGTTTCAACTGTATTACCTTTTACTCTGATTTTAACAGGCGCTTGTAAATGCAAATTTCCAGTATGGTATGCAAATTGTGCCTCTTCTTTAGATGAAAAAACTTTTCCATAACCACGAGCAAATGGACGCAATCGAGTCATGTAATACATACCCAGAACGATATCTTGTGAAGGAACAATAATTGGAGTTCCGTCTTTTGGTGATAAAATATTATTCGTAGACATGGTTAAAACACGTACTTCAATTTGCGCTTCAATCGATAATGGAACGTGAACTGCCATTTGGTCACCGTCAAAGTCAGCATTAAATGCAGTACATACTAGTGGATGAAGCTGTATCGCTTTTCCTTCAATTAAAACAGGCTCAAAACCTTGAATCCCTAAACGGTGAAGTGTAGGAGCTCGGTTTAGCAGCACTGGATGTTCTTGAACAACACCTTCTAAAATATCCCAGACTTCTTGTTTTTGTTGGTCCACCATTCTTTTTGCAACTTTAATAGTAGTGCAATGACCTTTTTCAATTAATTGATTATAAATAAAAGGCTTAAACAGTTCTAATGCCATCAATTTCGGTAGCCCACATTGATGCAATCTAAGGTTTGGCCCAACCACAATAACTGAACGACCAGAATAATCTACTCGTTTACCTAATAGGTTTTGTCTAAAACGACCTTGTTTGCCTTTGAGCATGTCTGAAAGCGATCTTAATGGACGTTTGTTAGCGCCGGTAAAGACTTTTCCTCTTCGACCATTGTCAAAAAGTGCGTCAACTGCTTCTTGCAACATTCTTTTTTCATTTCTAATAATAATTTCTGGAGCATTTAATTCTTTTAATCTCTTAAGTCGATTATTTCGATTGATGACTCGACGGTAAAGATCATTAAGATCTGAAGTCGCAAATCTTCCAGCCTCAAGAGGGACCAATGGTCTTAAATCGGGAGGAAGTATAGGAATAACATCCATCATAAACCATTGAGGTTTATTTTCAGATCGATTAAGAGATTCAACAACTTTTAATCTTTTAATAATTTTGGCACGTGAAACTTCAGTAGTTGAAGATTCTAAATCTCGTCGTAACTCTTTATAAATTAAATCTAGGTCAATTTTTTTCAGTAAACTCTGAACTATTTCTCCGCCCATTCCAGCTTTGAAATCTACTCCCGCAGCTTTAAGTTCTGAATAGTGTTGTTCGGAAATAACTTGACCAATTTCTAAACCACCATCCTGATTATTAGTAGCGGATTCAGTAATGATAAAAGCTTCGTAATAAAGAACTTTTTCTAATTCTTTTAGGCTTAAACCTAAAATAGCACCTATCCTAGAGGGTAGAGATCTCAAGAACCAAATATGGGCAACCGGAGTAGCTAGTTCAATATGTCCGCAGCGCTCTCTTCGCACTTTAGACAGTGTAACTTCAACACCGCATTTTTCGCACACAACCCCACGATGTTTCATTCTTTTGTATTTGCCACAAATACATTCATAATCTTTAACTGGTCCAAAAATTTTTGCACAGAAAAGACCATCTCTTTCTGGCTTAAAAGTTCGGTAGTTAATTGTTTCAGGTTTTTTAACTTCACCAAAAGACCACTCTCTAATGGTGTCAGGAGAAGCCATTTGAATCTTCACTGCCTCAAGGCTGATCGGATCTTTTGGTTTATCAAAAAAATTTAACAAATCTTTCATGTATATTGCTCCTTCCTAATAAAAAAATTAAACAATCTCTTCTGGTGTTGCTTCTTCCAATTTTACGTCTAATGCCAAAGCTTGTAGCTCGCGCATTAGAACGTTAAACGACTCGGGTAATCCTGGCTCAAGAACTTTTTCACCTTTTACGATTGATTCATACATTCGAGTTCGGCCAACAACATCATCGGATTTTACCGTTAAAAACTCTTGTAGAGCATAAGCAGCGCCGTAAGCTTCTAATGCCCAAACTTCCATTTCTCCTAGTCTCTGACCACCAAATTGTGCTTTACCACCAAGAGGTTGCTGAGTAACTAGGGAGTAAGGACCTGTCGATCTTGCATGTAGCTTTTCATCCACCAAGTGGTGCAATTTAAGCATATACATTGATCCAACAGTCACTTCTTCAGCAAAAGCTTCACCTGAAATTCCATCAAAAAGTGTGGTCTTACCGCTTTTGTCTAAGTCTGCTAATTCCAACATTTCTTCAATGTCTTTTTCAGCAGCACCATCAAAAACTGCAGTAGAAAAACGCACTCCATCTTCAAGTTTTTTTACAAACTCTTTAACTTGTTCATCCGACGCTTTTTTCAACCATTCATCAACTTCAGTTGTTTTGTAAATTTTAGAAATAAAATCTTTTAGTTTATGAATTTCAATTTGCGTTTCCAGCATTGCCTGGATTTTTTGACCTAAACCATAACCGGCCCAGCCAAGATGCAATTCAAGGAGTTGCCCAATATTCATCCTTGAAGGAACACCCAAAGGATTTAAAACAATATCAACGGTAGCTCCGTTGGCCAAATATGGCATGTCTTCAACAGGTAATACGTTTGAAATTACCCCTTTGTTTCCATGTCGTCCGGCCATCTTGTCACCTGGCTGTAACTTACGTTTGATGGCGATGTAAACGATTACTTTTTTAATTACACCAGGAGGTAATTCATCACCACGATGAAGTTTGGCAATCTCTTCATTTGCTTTTGTACGCACTCGATTTATACGATTTCTAACATCAGCAAAATATTCACCTAATTTTTCTTCGAGTTCGGCTTCTAACGGTAAATATCCAATAATGTCAAAAGGAACATCTTTTAAAACCTTCTCAGTTATTTCAGTTCCCTTCGGTAATAAATCTTTTGATCCATCTTCTGAAACTAACTTATCAGTAATTTTTGCTCCACCTAATAGTTTTGCAATTCTTTTAATTGCAGACTGTTGAATGGCTTTAATTTCAATATGCTCGTCCCTTCTTATAAGATGAGTTTCACTTTCAATTATACCTTTTGATCGAGAGTCTAGCTCAACTCCTTCTCTAGTGAACACTTGTGCATCAATTACAGTACCGCGAACTGAAGATGGGACACGCAAGGAAGTGTCTTTCACGTCCCCAGCTTTATCACCAAAAATAGCTTTTAATAATTTCTCTTCTGGAGAAAGTTGTGTCTCACCTTTGGGGGTGATTTTACCGACTAAAACATCGCCTGGTTTTACGATTGCACCAATTCTAATAATCCCAGCATCGTCCAAATCTTTCAAAGCTTCTTCTGCTACGTTTGGGATATCACGTGTAATTTCTTCTTTACCTAACTTGGTATCACGCGATTCAATTTCAAAACTCTCAATATGGATTGAAGTAAACACATCCTTTGCAAGCATATTTTCGCTAATCAAGATTGAGTCTTCATAGTTGTAACCACCCCAAGGCATAAATGCGACTAGCACATTTTGTCCAAGTGCCAAGTCACCAAATTGAGTACCTGGACCGTCTGCAATAACTTGACTTGGTTGAACCTTGTCACCTTCTTTAACTAAGGCTCTTTGGTTGTTACAAGTATTTTGATTTGTTCTTTGGTATTTAGTTAAACGATAAATATCGATACCAGACTCTTCTTCTTCAAACTTATCTCTTTGAATTACAATTCTATTAGAATCGACAAAAATAACTTTTCCAGCATGCTCAGAAACTAAAACTGCTCCTGAATCTGTTGCCACAACTTTCTCTACACCTGTACCAACGATAGGTGCATCAGTTTTTACAACAGGTACAGCTTGCCTCATCATATTAGATCCCATGAGAGCGCGGTTAGCATCATCATGCTCTAAAAATGGAATAAGCGAGGATGCAATGGAAACCATTTGAGAAGGAGACACATCCATTAATTCGATTTCAGACGAGTTGGCCAAAGCCAATTCACCTTGTTTTCGCGATGGAATGTTTTCTGCATCCAATAATCGGCCAGCTTTAATATAATTAACATCCGCTTGCGCAATAATTTTCCCTTCTTCCTCAAATGCTGTGTAGTACTTAACGTCTTTTTTAATTTTCCCACCATCTTCAATTTGCTGATATGGGGTTTCAATAAATCCATACTCAGACACTCGGGCGAAAGTCGCCAATGAAGTGATAAGACCAATATTTGGTCCTTCTGGTGTTTCAATTGGACACATTCTACCGTAATGAGTTGAGTGAACATCTCGAACTTCAAACCCAGCTCTTTCTCGTGTTAAGCCGCCAGGCCCAAGTGCTGATAATCGACGCTTATGAGTCACCTCAGAGAGAGGGTTTGTTTGATCCATAAATTGAGAAAGTTGAGATGAACCAAAAAATTCTTTTACAGCCGCAGCCACAGGTTTTTGATTAACTAAATCATGAGGCATCATCGTATCAATTTCTTGAATGGCCATTCTTTCTTTTACTGCTCGCTCCATACGTACTAAACCAACTCTAAATTGGTTTTCTAGTAACTCTCCAACAGCGCGAACTCTTCTGTTACCTAAATGGTCAATATCATCAATTGCACCTTTGCCGTTATTGAGATCAACTAAATATCTTACTGTTCGACAGATATCTTCTTTCGTCAAAATTGTATTTTCTACTGGTATGTCTAAACCAAACTTGTAATTAATCTTCATTCGACCTACGCGAGAAAGATCATAACGAGCTTCATCGAAGAACAGACTGTTAAACAATGCTTCTGCAGTCTCAGCGGTTGGAGGCTCTCCTGGTCTTAATCTCTCGAAAATTTTAATCAATGCGTCTTCTGTCGAATTAGTTTTATCGAGTAATAAAGTATTTCTAATTTGATCACCAAAATTGACGTTATCAATATAGAGAACTTTTACTTCTTTAATCCCTGCATTTAGTAAATCAACAATATGTGATTCACTAATGGCTTCATTACACTGAAACAACACCTCACCAGTGTTCTCATCAAAAATATCTTCAGCCAATATTTTGCCAACCAATTCAGCGTGATCACAAGCTAAAAACTGAACTCCTGCTTCTTGCATTTTCTTTAAGTAAACTTTATTAAACTTCTTGTCTTTTTTAACGAGCACTTCTCCCGTTTTAGGATGAAGGACATCGTTAACTGCTCTGGCTCCGGCCATCAACTCAAAATTTAAATATCTTTTGGCTCCATCATGAGTAAGTTTTATGGTCTCTTTTTCATAAAAAAGATCTAAGATTTCATTTTTTGAATATCCAAGGGCACGCAATATTACAGTTGCATGTAATTTTCTTTTTCTATCTATTCTCGCAAACAAAACGTTCTTATGATCAAATTCAAAATCCAACCATGAGCCTCGATGAGGAATAATTCTTGCTGAATAAAGTAGTTTCCCTGAAGAATGTTTTTTCCCTTCATCATGTTCAAAAACAATTCCAGGAGAACGATGAAGTTGAGAAACAATAACTCTCTCAGTACCGTTATAAACAAACGAACCAGTTGGAGTCATTAAAGGAATATTCCCTAAATAAACTTCTTGTTCTTTAATTGAAGAAATCGTTTTTTGTTCATCTTCCGAAGGCTCTTCAGTCGTTTCGTAAAAAACTAAGCGGACAGTTACCTTCAAGGGACTTTCGTAAGATAATCCTCTTGAACGACATTCTTTAACCGAATATTTAGGCTCTTCTAGTGTGTAATTAACAAATTCTAGTGAGACCGTTTTATTAAAATCATATATAGGGAAAACTGATTTAAAAACTGCTTGTAACCCAAGATCTTTTCGTCTTGCGGGGGCAATGTCTCTTTGTAAAAACTCATCATAGGAATTGATTTGCAATCGCATCAATCCCGGAGTCTCCAACACTGCTTTGTTTTTACTAAAACTTTTTCTATACCATTCATTGGGAGCAAAACTCGTAGCCATTATCGTCTCCTAGGACCTAAAAATTAAGTTTAAACAAACCAGGGCCGCAATTTTACGGCCCTATAAAATGATTTTAAAAAAAATTACTTTAGTTCGACTTTAGCGCCGGCAGCTTCAAGCTTTTTCTTAATTTCTTCTGCTTCTTCTTTTTTAACGCCTTCTTTCAGTGGTTTTGGTGCACCTTCAACTAAGTCTTTAGCTTCTTTTAAGCCAAGACCAGTAATGCCTCTTACTTCTTTAATAACGTTAATTTTATTTGCACCAGCATTGGCCAATACGATTGTAAATTCTGTTTTTTCTTCTACGGCAGCAGCTCCACCACCAGCACCTGCGACTGCGACAGGAGCAGCAGATACTCCAAATTTTTCCTCTAGCGATTTAACAAGGTTTGCTAAATCTAATACTGACATTTTTGCTACATGTTCAATTAATTGGTCATTTGTAATACTCATAAAATATCTCCTTAAAAAAATATTAAAAAATTAATTTGTTCCACTTGCTTCTTTTTGACTTCTAATCGCTTCTAAAACTCTCGCAAAGGCACTAACAGGTGCATTAAACGTTGCCAACAAAGTGCCAAGCATTTCTAATCTACTTGGTAATTTTGCTAACGTTGCTACATCTGCCTTACTTAAAATTTGGTTTTCTAATAACCCTGATTCTAAGATAATAAGTTCATTTTCTTTTCCTGCTTCATATAACGCTTTGGCCACGCCAGCTGCATCTTCAAAAGCAAAAGCAACTGCCTTATTCCCCTTTAAATTAGAGAACAATGGTTCAGCTTTTGTTCCTTGAGCTGCTCTTTTAAACAAAGTGTTACGCGCTACAAGTAAACCACCATTTGCACTACGAATTTTTTTTCTTAATGCATTGGCGTCATTAGCAGGAATACCGACCACATTTGTTAGAAAAAGTGCTTTCGACGACAAGATTTTTTTCTTAATCCCTTCTACGATTGCTTCCTTATCCACTCTCGTTAACATGTTTCCTCCGTTGTTATTAATGGAGGGAGTCTACAACAGGATTTATTAACCATTTTTAGGTTTACCGGTTGTCTACAACCCTAGTTATGCTTTATCTGCCAATACCATCACTTCTAATGGATCAACTTTAACCCCAGGTCCCATAGTGGTACTTAAGGTTATCGATCTTAAATAATTTCCTTTGGAACTAGCAGGCTTCGACCTTACGATAACACTTGATATTGCTTTGAAATTTTCAAGTATCCTTTCAACTCCAAAAGATTTTTTTCCAATCGGAATGTGAACAATGCCAGCTTTTTCAACTCTATATTCAACTTTACCGGCTTTTTGCTCTCTTACCGCTGCGCCGATGTCCGTAGTAACTGTTCCTAGTTTAGGATTTGGCATCAAGCCTCGCGGTCCCAAAACCCTAGCAATACGACCAATTTTACCCATCATTTCTGGAGAAGCGATCACTCGATCAAACTCCATCCAACCACCTTGAATTTTTGTGATGATGTCATCTCCACCAACAAAATCTGCTCCGGCAGTTTCCGCGTCTTTGATTTTTTCGCCTGAAGTAATAACACATACTTTAGTCGTTTTACCTGTACCCGCTGGAAGTGAAACAGATCCACGAATCATTTGATCTGAATGACGAGGGTCGACTCCAAGTTTAAATGCGATATCGACAGTTTCATCAAATTTTGCAAAAGCTGAGCCTAAAGAAAGCTTTATAGCCTCTTCAATTGAATAGACTTTCTCTCGATTTATTTTTTTTGCAGCTGCAATATATTTTTTTGAACGATTACTCATTTTTTACCTCCAGATACTTCAGTCCTGGCAGTAGGTTCATAATTTAGCTTTAATCCCATTGAGCGGGCAGAGCCTTCAATAATTCTCATCCCATTTGGAATGTTGGCTGCGGTTAAATCTGGCATTTTTGTTTCCACAACAGATTTAACTAAATCTGCACCTAAGGTACCTGCGACTTCATGACCAGGTTTTTTAGAACCTGATTTTAGTTTAAGACCTTGTTTGATCAAATATGTTGCAGGTGGCGTCTTGGTAATAAAAGAAAAAGATCGATCAGAATACACCGTGATAATGGTTGGCAACTGAACACCTTTCTGACTCTGAGTTTGTGCATTAAAAGCTTTGCAAAACTCCATAATGTTTACGCCTTTTTGTCCCAAAGCTGGCCCGATGGGTGGGGATGGATTGGCTGAACCTCCCACAATTTGTAACTTAATAAAGCCAGTCACTTTTTTGGCCATAAAAATCCTCCCGGTTCAAACGACTTTCGTCTCCCGTACTGTTGAATAAACTACATTTTCTCCACTTGGCTAAAATCTAACTCCACCGGAGTCGGACGACCAAATATCGAAACGTTTACTTTTAATTTTCCGTTATCATCTACTTGTTCAATAGTTCCAACAAAGGTTGCAAATGGACCTTCTGTAACTTTTACAGAATCCCCCGCAGAAAAATGCGAGCTTGATTTTGTTGGCTTAAATCCGCCTGTTATTTGACCTAACATGGCCGCAGCTTCTTCTTCAGAAATAGGTGTAGGCTTTAATTTATTTCCACCTAAGAATCCTGTAATTTTGTCGGTGTTTCTTACTAAATGCCAGGTTTCATCTGTTAAAATCATTTTGATGAGAATGTAACCAGGGAAAAATTTCTTTTTTATGTTACGTTTTTTTCCATTAACATTCGCAACCACCGTTTCTTCAGGAATGAGAATGCGACTAAAACTATTTGTTTGTTTAAAATTAACAATTCTTTCTTTAAGCGACTTAGCAACTTTATTTTCATGGCCAGTTAATGCATGAACCACATACCAACGATATTCACTACTTTCACCAGAAGCTAGCCCATCATTAATATCGACAACTGGAGCTATTGCAACAGAGTCCATTTTATTTTTTGATTCGCTTCCTTCCACTTGATCATCAATAGACATATTTAATTCCTAAAATTTAATATAAAAGAGCTAGTAATTTTTGAATCCCAATATCTACCGCTAACAAAATAGCACTAGTTATAGAAACTGATACGACGACAATTAATGTAAGCTTGATTGTTGAGTCTTTATCCGGCCAAACTACTTTGATCAATTCACCGTATACTTCACTCAAAAATGTTTTTGCTTTTTGATTTTTGATTACGCTAACAAAAAGTAGAACTCCAAATAAAGCCGACACGCCTTGATTTACAAATGTGAATTGTTTTATTTTTGCTTCGAGATCAAACCAATCGCCTAGCTGCTGGATAAAAGCATGGACTAAAAAAGCGAGGAGCATTGATACAAGTACGACAGTTGCATTAATCCACTTGCTACCATCGTTTTCATTCAATGATGTCATGTTGGGTACCTTTTGAAATTTATAAATAAGCGCTTAAGTGGCAATTTATGCGATATGCGTAGTGAAATGTCTATACATATATTTATTTTTTTTCAAATATTGTGCCAAAAACCTAAGCTTTGTTAAATTACCTTTATCAAACCAAAAAATTGTAAATGTAAGATTCCCATTTTTATCTATAAAAATGGCGGGCGCAGAGGGATTCGAACCCCCAACCCACTGATTTGGAATCAGTTGCTCTACCATTGGAGCTATACACCCATGAAAAAAGAGAAAAAAAAAGGCCGCTTTGGCGACCTTTTTTTCCATTATTTTTTTAAATTAATCCAAGATGTCAGAAACTGTACCTGCTCCAATTGTTCTTCCACCTTCTCTGATGGCAAATCGAAGACCTTTTTCCATGGCGATTGGAGTAATGAGCTCTGCAGAGAAAGATGTGTTATCCCCTGGCATAATCATTTCTTGGCCTTCATTTAATGTAATCGCACCAGTCACGTCAGTAGTTCGGAAATAAAATTGTGGGCGGTATCCTTTAAAAATTGGTGTATGACGACCACCTTCATCTTTAGTTAAAATATAAACTTCTGCTCTAAATTTAGCATGAGGTTTAACAGAGCCTGGCTTTATCAAACATTGACCACGTTCAATTTCTTCGCGTTTTGTACCACGAAGTAGTAATCCAACGTTGTCACCAGCTCGACCTTCGTCGAGAAGTTTTCTAAACATTTCAACGCCTGTAACGGTTGACACTTGTTTGTCTCTGATTCCTATTATTTCAATCTCTTCACCAACTTTTACGATACCTCTTTCAATTCTTCCGGTGGCAACAGTTCCTCGTCCAGAAATTGAAAAAACATCTTCGACTGGCATTAAGAAGGGTTTATCCATATCTCTCACTGGAGTTGGAATGTATTCATCAACTCTTGCCATAAGCTCTAAAATCTTTTCTGAGCCAATTTCAGGATTTCTCCCTTCAACGGCAGCAAGTGCAGAACCTTTTACAATAGGAATTTCATCCCCTGGATATTCATAAGAGGACAAAAGTTCTCTTACTTCCATTTCCACTAAATCAAGAAGTTCTGTATCGTCTACTTGATCCACTTTATTCATGAAAACGACGATTGCAGGAACACCAACTTGACGGGCCAAGAGAATATGCTCTCTTGTTTGTGGCATTGGACCGTCAGCTGCAGAAACAACAAGAATTCCCCCATCCATTTGAGCTGCACCAGTAATCATATTTTTTACATAGTCAGCGTGGCCTGGACAATCTACGTGGGCATAATGTCGATTGGCAGTTTGATATTCAACGTGAGCCGTATTGATTGTAATTCCTCGAGCCTTCTCTTCAGGAGCAGAATCAATATCGGCATAACTTTTTTTATCGCCGCCAAATTTATCAGCAAGAGTCATTGTTATCGCTGCAGTAAGAGTAGTTTTACCATGGTCAACGTGTCCAATGGTTCCAATGTTTACGTGCGGCTTACTTCGATCAAATTTTTCCTTAGCCATTGCGTTCTCCTTAATTCAAAAAGTCGTTCATTATACAAATACAATTAGAAATCAAAAAATCTAGTTAAAATTTAAAAAATCAGATTTCAGAGTATGGACCATTATTTAAGCCAAAACAAGTCAATATTCAATATGAAATATCTAAAATGATTGAAGAATCAGTTAAATAATCACACTCAATCTGAATATGGAGCTCACGACGGGATTTGAACCCGTGACCTCTTCCTTACCAAGGAAGTGCTCTACCCCTGAGCCACGCGAGCCCTCTTAATTAAAGACCAATGTTTTTAACTCTTTGAAGAAGTGTTTGCAAGGCATTTAAAAATGGAGCGGGCGAAGAGGCTCGAACTCTCGACCCCCAGCTTGGAAGGCTGGTGCTCTACCAACTGAGCTACACCCGCTTATTTTTAAATGGTGGTGAGAGTAGGATTCGAACCTACGAAGGCTTGCGCCGGCAGATTTACAGTCTGCTCCCTTTGGCCACTCGGGCACCTCACCGTTACCGTCTGTAGCAAATGGAGCTGGCTATAGGAGTCGAACCTACGACCGGCGGTTTACAAAACCGCTGCTCTACCAACTGAGCTAAGCCAGCGAAAGATCCACAGAGGAAAATTTATAAATGTTTGGGAAGATATAGACAAGGGGAATTTCGGTCGTTGAAATATTCTTAAAAAAATCTTTCCATTGCCAATGCACT
>JBIKWR010000040.1:0-18664 GCA_044356225.1 Bacteriovoracaceae bacterium
AAAGGTTAATCCATCATCACCACTAAAAACTTGCACTTGCGGAGCTGCACTTAGGTATTTTTTAAAATCTTCCACTGAGCCCGAGGCCTCTTTGATCGCCCAGAAATTTTTATGGTGAGAGAGATCTTTAACCGCATCAAAATTCATTTTAATGCCGGTTCTCGAAGGAACATTATAAAGCATGCAAGGTTTGTTAGCGGTATCCATTAATGCTGAAAACCATTCACGTTGGCCGACACGACCAGGTTTTGCATAAAGAGGGGTAACGAGAAGGTAAGCATCCAGCGCTAAAGTATTGAGATACTCCACCCATTCTTTTTGTTCAGGCAGTGAAATTCCTCCCACTCCCACCATGTAGGGAATTTGATAATGCTGAATTCTTTTTTCTTCTAGCGCTGTGGCGATCACTTGTTTTTTTTCAGATAAATTAAGTGCTAAAGACTCTCCGGTGGAACCTAGGAGTAATACTGCTACGTTCGCCTCTGCTTGCGTTTTAAGCAGGCGTTTAAAACTTTCTAAATCTAATTCACCATTTTTATGAAAGGGAGTCACAATAGCGGTCCATAAAGGAAAAGGATCAAGGTGCGAAAATTTTTTCATAAGGTATTCCTAGTTTTTAATGTGAGTAGTTCTTTGGTTAATTCTTCAAACAAAGTCAGTCCTGGTTTGATCTTTTCATTTGTCATAACCTGTTCCGCTGCCCACAAGGCACCTGCAGCGAAAATACCTCGATCTTTTGCCTCGTGACTTAGAACTATTTTTTCAAAGTCTGTTTCCATGGTGATTTGATGAAATCCGACGGTATCACCGATGCGCTCATGAGTCGCCGTCACTTCATGGCCTAACCAGCGCATCCAGTTTTTAGCAGTTCCAGAAGGAGCATCTAATTTTTTCGTATGATGAATTTCATGAAGATGGTAGCTGGGATGAGGAAGTAGTTCCGATGCCAAAGCGAGGTTGTGAATCATATTTTTAATGATCGCCATGCCCAGAGAAAAATTATTTCCATGAATCCATTTGAGTTTTTGTTCTTTCACTTGCCCAAGCACAGACTGCATTTCTGTTTGTTGCCAATCATAACCTGTAGCTCCCCATACAGCGTGGATTCCTGAGCGAAGTATTTTTTCACTTAATTCCATCACTGCACTTGCTGGCACAAAAAGCACCACCACATCAGCTTGATTTAAATCTGCTATCGAAGCAGGATGAGTTTTTCCAAAAGGGCCAATTAAATTTTTTGCTGGCACTTGATCGACCACATACTGACCAGTTTTGCCATGTCCATAGACGGCAATTTTATAATTCATAGATTGTCCTCAAAAAAATGCGCATGCAGTTTTTGCAAAAGGGGAAGTCCATTTTTCTGTTCCACCAGCAAACTAAAAGCATGCACACTCGTTCCAAAATGCACTAATCTGATGGATTCATTTTCCGCCAATGAAAAGAGCTCTGACATAAAACCTTTTTTCGCTCGAAGCCCATGGCCGACTAAACTCACTAAGGCGGTGTTAAGTTCACGTTTAATGGTCGCTAATTTTAAAAACTCAATTTCACATTCATTGGGAATCTTTTCTCTTGGTCCCAAGAGAAAAGAGATTTTGGCCTCGTGAATATGGAGCCAATCAAGAGAGAAAGCGTGCCGTTGGCATAGTTGAAAAAACTGAGTGTAAAAATCCATCAAGGATTCACAGCGAAGGGCCGAGAGAGTGACGAGTGTTTGCTCTTCTTTAATGGTCAGGGCCTGGACCAAAGGCCTTGATTGGCACTCAAACTTAATCCAAGTCCCGGGGAGCGCTTGATTAAATGAAGAGCCAATATAAACTGGGATTTCTTTTTTTTCAGCGGGGGCCAAGGTCATAGGGTGCAAAACTTTAGCGCCTAAGGTGGAAAGATCGCGCATTTCAGCATAAGAAAGCTCTGGAATAAATTTCACATTTTTAATGGTGTCGGGATCGGCGGTGGCCACCCCCGGAACATCTTTCCAAATCTCTATTCCAGCAGCATCGAGGGCATCGGCGATCAAAGTGGCTGAGTAGTCTGAACCTTCGCGACCAAGAATAGTGGTATCACCAGAAACAGTTGCGCCAATAAATCCTTGAGTCACAATTAAGACATTGTTATTTTCTATTTCACTTTGCCATAATTCTTCAATTTTCGTTTTTAACAGGTCTTCTAAAGGCTTGGCGCGGCCAAAAGATGAGTTGGTAATCATCACCTGGCGGACATCTTTTAACACTACTTGCTGATTGGAAACTTTCGCTAAAGCGACACTAAAAAGCAGTGATGAGAGTCGTTCCCCGATGGCATAAAGAGCATCCATACTTTTGGCGGAACACTCTTGCAAAAAACTGATCCCTTTGAGCATGGACTCCGCTTCATCAAAAATGGCCATTAGTTGGGAGAAAATTATTTGCGAGGCCGCTAACTCTAAAGCGATCGCTAAGTGTCTTTTTTGATTTTGAGAAAAAAGCAACGTTAACTCATCTTGATTTTTGGCGACTGCCAAGCTTGCCAATTGCTCGAGAATATTGGTGGTATTTTCCGTCGCCGAAATCACGACAACTTTGATTTTTGGTCGTGAGGCCACGATCGCCGCTGAACGCAGCATGCACTCGGCATTGGCAACCGAACTTCCTCCGAATTTTGCGACTGTCATCATACTTTCTTCATACTGTTAACATAAAGATAAAACCTAATAAAACTTAACGATTAAGAAATCGATGCAGAAGTTCAAGATTGAGCAAGGCCGCTCCCGCCGCTCCTCGCACCAAATTATGGCCTTGAGAAACTAAACCAATAATATTATCGCGATCACCTTGTTTAATCCGGCCAATATGGCAACGCTGATCATAATTGGTGATGTCTTTTAACGGTTGAGGGCGATCTTTGCTGGTATGAACTTTAAACAACTCAGGATATTTTTGATTCCATTTTTGATACACTTGATACACTTGTTCTGGTTTAATTTTTTCTTTGAACATCACATGCGTGGCAACCGTATGCCCATGCATCACCGGCACGCGATGAACATGACAAGTGACACTAAAATTTTCATTCCACTGCTGGGCCGTACCCAATATTTTTTTCGCCTCGGTTTCAATTTTCTCTTCTTCTTGTCCAATAAAAGGAATGATATTGCCCAAAATATCCATCGAGCTCACGCCAGGATAACCAGCACCAGAAATCGCTTGCAAAGTCACCACGCTGACATGTTCGATCGTTCCCAATTCCATCAAAGGAGCTAGCGCCATCACCAGAAACACGGTCGAGCAATTGGGGTTGGTGATAATTTTTCCCTTAGTTTTTTGGTCATTCAAAAGTGATAAGTGGGCAGCATTAATTTCCGGAATTAAAAGTGGGACATTTTTTTCCATGCGGAAGGCCGAAGCATTACTCACCACATGCGTTCCACGATTGGCGAGAAAAGGCTCAATTTCTTTAGCGGTGTCGGCAGGAAGGCCAGAAATAGCGTAAAGAGCGGTAACATCTTTTAAATTCTTCATCGGCAATTTAGCAATGCGAGCGGGTAGGGCGTCTGCTTCTCGCCATAAAACTAAATCACCATAAATTTTTCCATCAGAGGCCTCAGAAGCAGCTAGCTCCGCCACCTCGAATAAAGGATGATTTTCTAACATACAGATCATTTTTTGCCCGACAGTTCCTGTCGCCCCTAGTACCGCCACACCAATTTTTTTTTGATTCATCGATGCTCTCCTGTTTTTATCTATGACTTTTAAAAATGTTTCTTTACTGAGTGAATGACACTAGGTATCACAAAAGTTAAAAGGTTCAAAGTTATTAACTGTACTTATATAAATTTCATTCACTTAAGTGCTTTCATAAAATGTGATGGCCATCATCATAAATACGCGTTAAACATATGAAAATACGAGGTTTATTATTAAATTCGCCGTTTATATCAAGCTTTTCTTGGTAATGTTTTTCTGGGGAGTAGCGTTTGTCTCTGGGCGGGTGTTAACCCAGGATTACCATCCTTTTGCCATCGCTTTTTTGCGCTTTTTTTTAGCGACCATCGTTTTACTTTTTATTGTCTGGAAAAAAAACCTCCCTTTTTTCCAGCTTAATCGTTTGCAGTTTATCAAAGTTTTTTTTCTTGGGCTCAGTGGGATCTTCACTTACAACTTCTTTTTTTTTACTGGTCTGCAAACGGTTGAAGCGGGTAGGGCCTCAGTAATCATTGCTACCAATCCCGCTTTTACCTCCTTTTTGTCTTATGTTTTTTTAAATGAAAAATTTAGTCGCTTAAAGATTTTTGGATTGATACTGGCGATTACTGGCGCTTTGGTGGTTATCTCACGTGGGCAATTAGCGCAAATTTTTGCTGGAAATTTTGGCTTTGGAGAATTTTGTATTTTGATGGCGGTACTCTCATGGGCCACTTACACCATTCTAGGAAAAAAAACACTTAATCATGCCAAACCTTTAACTCCATTGGTGGCGACGACTTGGGCCACCTGTATTGGAACTCTTTTACTTACTCCTTTTGCTTTAATTCATAACGTGGATGTGATGATCAAAATGGCCCAAGTAGAGGATTGGCTTCACATCATTAATTTAGGAATTTTTTCCACTTGTTTTGGTTTTCTTTGGTATTACGAGGCAGTTTTGAAATTAGGGGCGAGTAAAACCAGCACTTTTATTAATCTGATACCTTTTTTTGCGATCGCTACAGGAATAATCTATTTACAAGAAATTCCTTCGCTTAGTTTAATCGTCGGTGGGGGAATCACCATTTTTGGCGTTTATTTATCTAATCGAAAATAAAAAAAATTATTTTCTTTTAAACGCTTGGTTGATGGACTCTGCTAGCTCGTGAAAATTGTCTTTTAAACGAAATTTAATTTTGAGCTCGCCACCTTTTTGGGTGAAATCATCCAAGGATTTTTTAATGCGATAAATGGGCCCAGCGATTCGATGACTTAAGACCATACCCCAAAAACTAATGACCAAAATGACAATCAAACTTTTCATCATAAACATAAACTGCAAACGGTTTTGCAATTCGCGAATATGTTCAATAAATCGCGCGGGATCCGTTTCCAAGGCAATATGGGAATCGAGCAAATCAACTATAAAAAATTTTTCGATTAAACGAGTCGAAAGCACAATCGCAAAAGAGAGAATCACTCCCTGAACGATAATTTTCCATTGGAAACTTGGCATAATAATAAATTTGGTGCGAAAAATAGATGGTTTTCGGGGAATGTTATCTTCTGAGTTCATAATCACTTATCCTCATTTAATATAGTCCTTATTATCCCTGGATTAAGTGATCAAAGATAGAAAAAAATTAATCTAGTATCTGACTCAAGTGAATACTCTTGCGGGCCTGATCGAGCGCCATTTTATCAATATAGGTTTGAGTGACAGCGGCATCTTGATGGTTAAGGTAGTCTCTAACATACAAGAGATCTTTGCTTTTAATATAAAGATTCGTGGCACAGGCCTTACGAAATGAATGAGGAGTCAGCTGGCGTTCACTCAATCCTGCCCGCCTATACATGGATGAAATTTTATTGATAAAGGCGCGAAGACTTAAAGGCCGGCCTTTTTTATTGGTAAAAAGATAATCTGACTGAATCTGCCGTTTACTCAGATGAACATCGAGTAAGCGAAACAGATGGGTCGCCATTTGAGGACGAAACAAATGCAATTTACCGCCTTTTCTCGCAACTTTTATGGTCATTTGCTGACGATCGAATTGCTGCACTTTAAGTGCCAAAAGTTCATGTAATCGCAACCCACTATAATAAAGGAAGTGAAGAATAAAGCGCTCACTGGGACGGTAAATATATTGATCAAGAGCTTCAAAATCTTTTGCCGTGAGGAGTTGGGTTTTTTCTACGTCCACTTCTTTTAAACGAATATGATGAATTTTGGATTTGATCGGATTATGTTTAAAGACATTATTTTTATCCTGAAAATACTGCTGCAAAAATTCATAAAAATTCTTAAGGGTGGAAAGGTGGCGCTTGATCGACCCCTTGGCCAAGCTGGTTTGAAGTGAAAATCCCACATTCGTTTCTGCTCTCAATTTAAATCTAAAAAAAGACCAGCATTTTTGCCAAAACTTCAATTTCGTGGAGGAAGCAAAAAAAATCTTATTACTGCCACTCAAATACTCCAGATAATCGCTGATGGTCTCGCCTGTGGCCTGACTGATGTCTCCATATTGGAAATACTCAAACCAGGAAAAATATTTACTTAAATCTGCGCTATAGTTTTTGATCGTATTTTCCGAACAATTATTTGATTGGCAATTTGCTAAAAATAAATTGAGCCATTCCTCATGACGATTGCGAAAATATTTATTTTTATACATATAATTTATATTATACGTCGTTTTTTGTTTGTAAACATATGTTTTTAAAAGATTTATGATATTTTTTGATTTAAAGGCATCATTTTTAGAAGAAGTGAGTTCGATAAGGCATAAAAAGTTATTTTTTAAGGCATCGGGTATTTGAGTACATTTCTAGCAAAGTCCTTTTGTTCGCAGATATCAAGGAGCATAAGAGGTTGATGATATAGAAAAATGTTGCTGCGAATATTATTGATGTAATTATGGTGTTAAAATTTAATCCATCAAGACCCCGCAATTGATTAAAAACTTCGATTGTTTTCATTTCATTATGAAGGCTTAATCCTTGCACCATCAAAGCAATAAAATAAATAAACGATACAATATTGCGCTTAAAACTTTGTTTTAAAGAAATTTTTTTAAAATCATCTGCATTCACTAATTTTAAATTTAACGCCCATTTTCCTGGCGACTGGCCGGTCAAATGCTCAAGACCAATTTTTAAAAATACAAATATTCCAAAAATCAGCCAGGAGCCAATAAGAGATTTAAAATATAAAGAGTTAACGATATTCCCAAAAAAAAGTGGCGCCATAATGACTAAATCGAGCAGCAAGCTCAATAAACGCTGAAAAAATGGCGCTGGCAAAGCAGCGGAGTCGGCAGTGGGCATATATCAGACAATTTGACCTAAATTACGGTTTTACCTTGTTTTCGTCCTACTAAACGGCAAAGTTGACGAAAACTTTACTTTAATCATCTTGCTATTTTTCTTGCGGGCATCAATATTAGTAATAACGATTACTCGATTGAAAAAATGAATTTTTGAGGAATTTAAACGGCTAAATTTAACGAAACATATAAACAACGAGGGATGATTATGACTTGGTTTAAACGCATTTCTTTTTTTATCTTAGTCAATATTGCCATCATGACAATGTTGACAATTATTATCAATCTCTTTGGACTTGAGCCATACGCTAATCAACACGGACTCAATTATCAAAGCTTAATGATTTTCTGTCTGATTTGGGGGATGGGTGGCTCTTTTATTTCACTCTTTATTTCCAAGTGGATGGCCAAAACCATGTACCGGATCAAACCATTAACTGCCCAAGACCCACAGTATGGCTGGATCGTGCAAACAGTTCATCGCATGGCCAAAGATTCAGGCATTACCAAAATGCCTGACGTTGGCGTTTACGACAGTCAGGATATCAATGCCTTTGCCACTGGCCCATCTAAAAATAATTCATTAGTGGCGGTTTCTAGTGGTCTAGTCACACGCATGAATCGCGATGCCGTCGAAGGTGTCCTGGGACATGAAGTGGCCCATATTGCCAATGGTGACATGGTGACGATGACTCTTCTCCAAGGTGTCATGAACGCCTTTGTGATGTTCTTTGCTCGCATCGCTGCGCACCTGATCGACAATCTTTTAAAAGACAGTGAAGGACGTGGCGGTCTTGGATTTTTTGGCCATTTTGCCGTAGTCACCGTCTTACAAATTATTTTTGGATTACTCGCGGGCTTAGTGACTTCCTACTTTTCAAGATACCGTGAGTTTCGTGCCGATGCCGGAGGTGCAGCACTGGCAGGTAAAAATAAAATGCGCGAGGCCCTCGTCGCTCTTAAAAATAATTATGATCGCATGATGGATCAACAGAAAAATGGCGGCCGAAATCAACCAGATTCAGAAGACCAAAACACGACAATCGCTGCTTTTAAAATTTCTAATAAAAGCTCTTGGCTCGAATTACTCTCCACTCATCCTTCGCTTGATAAACGAATTGCAGCGCTCGATCGTTTTACTTTTGCTCGCTAATTATTAATTATTTTTTTGTAATATCGCTCAAGACCACGTTTCTAAAACGTGGTCTTGAGCTTTTGGTATTGAGATTTTAACTCTTCGATTAACTCTTTCACTGTTGGCACATGATTAATCATGCCCACCCCTTGGCCCACTTCTAATTCACCGGAAGCTAAATCGCCTTCCAGCATTCCCAATCGCGCTCGACCTTTTCCTAAATGAGCACTGAGTTGTTCAGCCGATGCTCCCGCTTTTTCTAATTGTTTAACTTCTTCATAAAATTGATTTTTTAATAATCTGACTGGCACCAAACTCTTCATCATTAAATCGGTGGAGCATGATGATGCCTTCACCACTGCTTGCTTAAAATTTTCATGCGCCGAGGATTCTTTGGTCGCCAAAAATCGAGTTCCCATTTGCACGCCATCTGCGCCCAGAGCGCGAGCGGCGAGAATTCCTCTGGCATCCATAATTCCACCGGCAGCAATCACTGGAATTTTTAAAAGGTCTTTAACTTGAGGAATCAGTACCATGGTGGTCAATTCGTCTCGTCCATTATGTCCACCGGCCTCAAATCCTTCCGCCACCACGGCATCGACACCTGCGGCTTCACATTTGAGTGCTAACTCCGGAGTGCTGGTCACGTGGATCACCACACAGTTTTTACTTTTGAGTGTTGCGGTATGGGTTTTTGGCGACCCTGCTGACGTAATAAAAATACGAATGCCTAAAGCATAGGCGACTTCCATTTGTTCACTCACTCCTGGATAGAGGAGGGGAAAGTTCACCGCTAGACTTTTTGAGGTTAAACTTTTTGCCTTGGTAATTTGTTGTTTTAACAAATCCGGCTTCATCGAGCCTGCGCCTAAAACCCCCAAGCAGCCATGATTGGCGGCGGCAGCGGCCAAATTTGCCCCAGAGACCCAAACCATCCCAGCTTGAATAATCGGATGCTCAATATTGAGTAAATCGCAGAGTTTAGAAGGAAAAAACATAATTTAATTGTGACCTTTATTTATGAGTTAAGGTATACACGCCATCCCAATCTATGGGTGGTGGATTTTTTTTGAATTCTTGGCATCGTTCAAGATAAATTTCAGAAGGATTGGTTTTTTTCCCTTTTAATTCTGGAAATCGTAAATACTCACATTCCAAACTTTGTTCAAAAGCCGCCATCGCTAAGTCCCATTGCTGATTTTTGTAGTGTTTAAGTCCTTTTTCAAAATAAACCACTAAATTTTTTAAATTTTCATTGGCACCCTGAGTTTCTTCTAATAACTCAAATGTCGTGATGGGTTCTGTTTTTCCTACGACTTTAACCGAATCTAATTCACGCCATAAAAAATTATCCCGACAAAGTTCTTTGGTAAATTTTGTCACATGAGTAAAAATTCCATATTGTTTTGCCGCCTCTTCTAATCTCGCGGCCAAATTCACCGCATCGCCCATCATGGTGTAATTCATCCGCGATTTTGAACCCATATTACCCGTGACGATTTCACCAGAGTTAATGCCAATGCGCATGCGCATTTCATGCACAATAGATGGCCACTTTTCACCTTCACTGGTCCATTTTTTTCTTAGTTCATGAATGGCCCTTTGCATTTTTATCGCCACCAAACAGGCGCGATCCGCATGATTGACTAGTTTCATGGGAGCGCCAAAAAAGGCAATAATGGCATCACCTTCATACTTATCTAAAGTCCCTTGCTGCCCTAACAAAATATCGGTCATGACAGTGAGGTACTCATTTAACAACTCCACTAATTTAGTGGCGGAGAGTTTCTCTGAAAAAGTTGAAAACCCTTGAATGTCGGTGAAAAAGGCGGTGCGAACTCCACTATCTCCCCCTAAACTTGGACGCTCTCCTGACTCGTACATCATATCGATGAGCTCAGGTGATAAATAATTTCCAAAAATCGCTTTGAGAAATTGTTTATCTTTACTGGCAAAATAAAAATTGAGAATGGTGTTGATCGAGTAGGTACCTAGCACTCCAAAATAAATAAAGACCATCGTCAGTTGATGGCCTTGAGGTAAAAAGTATTTTAAATCAAGAAAATAGAGACCCACCGAAAAGGCGATCACAAAAAGCGTATCATATAGAGCATGGCCAAAAAGTGAAACTCCAATGAGGCCAACAATACCTATTGCCAAAATGATCCAAGACCAATAAATCGACTGATCAATAGGTTTGAAAATATGCTGATCCATCAGCATTTGCACCATATTCATATGGTAATAAACTCCCGGCAGTTTTGAGTCCACTGGAGTATGCCGCAAATCATGGGCCGCAAAAGCGGTTGAACCAATAAAAACCAATTTCCCCGCCAAACGTTTTTTCATATTTTCATCATCGAGTGGCGCGCGATAGATATCCAATAACGAAATGGTATCAAAAATATCAGCGTCTCCTCGCCAACGAATTTTCGTTTCACCTTTGTAATCTAATTTTATTTTTCCACCTTTAAAGCTCAGTATTTGATCGCCAAAATCTTGCACCAAAAGCTCCACATTATCTCCCGTTTGTGCGGTATAGGAGAGTAGAGAATAAGAGGGAAAAAAGAGTCCTGCTCCAGGGGCAAGCTCTGCTGTTTCTTGATTAATCACTTCTGAAGTCCCCACCATTTTTTTGACTAATGGGTATCGACGAAAAATTCCATCCACATCTGGTACTGCTCCGATATAGGCCAATCCCGGAGAGGCCGCCAGAAGAGTAGGGATGGGAAATGTTTTGTTATCTATTCCTTCTATTTCAACTTGAGCTCCACCTGCATCCTTGGCCGAAAGAATGTAATCAAAAAGCTCTGGGGGAATTTCTTTTAACGCTTGCGCCTCATCCCAGTATTGGTAAGTACTGGAGTAGGAAATAATAATTTTTTTGTTTTCATTATTGGCGGCATTTTCTTGAAACTGTTTAATGGCCAGTGCAAAATTTTCATCTGGAGACACCGTATTAGTGGATTCAGAGTTCACAAAGCACATTTGTTCTGGCTCAGGAAAAACCACATCATAGGCCAAAACTTTGGCACCATAATGATCCATCTTAGTCACTAACTCGGCCCATAAATTGCGGCTCCAAGGCCATCGTCCCATCTGTTGAAGTGATTGATCATCTACTGCCGCTAATACTAAATCTTGGCTTTTATACTCTTGATCCAATCCCTGCCGCATTCGCACATCATAAAATTGATCTTCCAAAAAAACTGGTAAATCAATCCACCAAACATGAGAGTCTTTATGTGAATCGATTAATCTTTTTCTTAACTCACTTTCAGAATTAATCACTAACACGCCACTCACTGACAATAGGAGAATGATCATTAAAAAAAATATTTTGATGATCGTTTGTTTAGAAAAAATTTTTTTTCTTCGGCCGGCCATAGACAAAGTTCCTCGAGAGATCATGGTGATCTATCACCATCCACTTGGTCATGAAACTATCTAATAAGTCTTTAAAATGTCAGAGGAACTTCGGAAATTTATGGATAATCTTTATCATAAAGGGCCACCGCAGGTGACTCTGATAATTTGAGTAAAATAGTTTGCTCAGTATCTTCAAAAAGAGTTGCTCGTGTACTAGTTTTTTTAGTTCCAAATCCTATGCCGTTTTGAATTGAAAGACCTGCGGCCAGTAAGCTTTTGCGTATGCTCGAAGACGAACTATAGGTCGAAAGAATCGCATCTTTATGCATCCATTTTTTAATTAAACTAAACCACTCCACTGTCCACATTTGTGGATTGCGCTTGGGAGAAAAGGGATCCTGATAGATCGCATCCATCAACTCTAGTCCCTTTTCACTTAAATCCGCGAGCGTATTTCTGGCATCTCCTACCAAAATGACCAAATGAAAATGTTCATGAAAGGCTTCATAGGCTTTGAGACCAAAGTAATCTGTTAAGGCCAATTGACCTAAAATTTCATCGTCCGAAAATTCTTTTTTTACCCATAAAACCAGCTCTTCATCCATTTCTAAAGCCAGGTACTTAACCTGGGTGGGGATTGGCTTACTTTTAATCAAGGGATTTAATAATTGTTTGGTGGCCAAAAAAGCGAGGCCCATCCCAAATCCCACCTCCAAAATTTTTATCTTATTTTTACGAGCAGCTTTTTCAATGATTTGGCAACCATCGATATAATGCAAATGAGTTTCATCTAAAGCGCCTGCCAAAGAGTGACAGGCCTCACCAAAATGTTCTGAATAAAGAGTAGGGGAGCCATCGGCGGTTTTTAGAATAAAATATTTTCCTAGACTGCCGTTAAACCATTGTTGATTTTTATCCGCGGATTGGAGTAATTCCTCAATTGATTGAAGTGTTGCTGGACGGTCATTTGAAGTCTCATTTGAAACAAACTGAACACTGCCGCCAGCGACGGCCAACTTATTGATATCTTGAGTTTTTATTATTGGTTGTTTCATCTTTTTATTTTTATCTCATTTCTAGTTAAGCTGCTAGCAAAGAAAGTAAATAATACATGGCGTCAGTGCTGATCTCAATAAATTGTCTTAACACTTTACGACTATGCTACACTCTGGTTTACTTAAATTATCTTGGCAAAAAACAATACTCATGAACATAAAAATACACGAGGATGGACAATGATTTTTAAGCTTAATCTTTCACTGCTTATGGCCTCTTTCTTATTATTGACTACAGCTTGTGGAAAAAAAGAAGAGGATTCACTTTTGGCGATCGAAGAAATTGAAAATCGGGTGCAATTTTCTTCACAAGAATTGACCGCCGCCAAAGATTTTTGTGGTTCTTTGAACGATTTAAAAAGTAATATTGTCGATCGATTAGGTCGTAATTTTTTCCATTTCTTTTTCGAGTACTCTAATTGTGCAGGTGAAATCGAAAAAGATGACGAATCCGTGGTTTTTAAATTGGCCCCAGATGAAGAGGGACGATTAGCTTTTACTCCCATCAGGCCTTACGATAAAAAATATTTTTCAACAATAGAAACTGATACCACTGGTGTTTTTGCAAGCGCTTGTCGCAATTACGAAAAATCAATTCCGCATACCGAAGACCTTCCAGGGCAAATTAAAAACTATTATTTTTCCTTTTCGCGCGATCGCACCAAAGTCATTGGAAGAGTCGTGATTGGCAAAAAAAATGAAAAAGATAAATTTTTAGAATCTGAAGTTAAACAATTTACTGTTTTAAGAAACATACCTGAAAATGCTAAGAACCGAGGACTGGTAGTTGCTCGTCAAGATTTTGTCCGTTGTACCAAACCGACTGACAATGCAAAATACTCTGGGGTTGAATACGATTTAATCGTTAAATAAAAATCTTACTGCGATAATGTATTTTGCGAAAATAGAGCTTCATTAAGATTTTTTCCTAATTCTCTCGATGACCATTCTAAAATAGATTCTTTTTTTGTTTGAACATTTTTAACATGAACTTTATTCGCCAAAAAATAGTTTTTACTACCCACCTGATAAGTTTTAAAGTCACTCATGATGGCCTCTTTTAACAACTCTCCACGCCGATTGTAATATACCACTTTAAGTGGCTGAGCATATTTTTCCGACATCGTAAGAATCACTTTTTCATAGGCACTTTTATCTTTGCTTTTTCTTTCTATGATTTGGTAGACGTCTCCATCCACTAAATTTTCGGCAATCCAACGGAAATTAAATTTATCTAAATCCTGTCCTTCTAAATCTTCATAGGTGAATTCTGAGCCCATAAAACTCGACCCTTTAACGGAGCTATTGATACGCTTGGTTTTTTTTTGACTAGGGAGGTACAACCACTGATTATCTTCCGTGGAATTTTTGGACCAAGTTAAGAGTTTGGTTCCTTTAATATCCAGGGGACGAAGAAATTCCATTAAGGATTTATCGCCCGTTTTGTCATTTTCAATCGCCTTGGCAGTCATTTGACGTTCAACACTTTTGCCCTTTTCATCCACTAAAATCATTTTCATATCCGAACTAGAGGAAATCATTCCTCGCGCTCTTTCATCATAACTTTTCATCAACTCGGTCCCTTTGGTTTCTTGATTCAATTCACTCGATGAGTAGACATGGTCTAAGTTAAAAAAAGTTAAAAATAGGATTATCATTTTGAGCAAGATAATTTTTTTCATTGATAACTCTCCTTCGCGAATTAATAGAGTGATCATTTTTCAGCTTTTTCTTGGGCTGGTCAAGCTTCGCTTAGCAAATTACAATGAAGGGATGATTCGACTCATTTTTATCTTACTCTTGGTGTTTTTTGCTTTGGCCTTACCAGCCTTAGAGCTGCCAAAAAACAACCCTAAAAATGCCCCAAGCAGCTTAAATTTTCAACCACCCAATCCCGATGAAATTTCTAAACATCTTTTTTATTATGAAGTCGTAGGAGAGCTTTTTCCCACTAAAGTCCTTAAAAAAAATAACCAGAATGTTCCCAAGTTTATGAATCGTTATGAAGTTAAGAAATTAGTCGCTGACCATCCCGCCGCCTACGAAGAGGCGATTTTGCACGAACGTTATGGGATTTATGCTAACTGGTGTTTTTTAACCATGATGTCAGGAATCGGCTCGGCAACCATTGGCACTTTGGCAGATAAAGAAGGGCTTGTCAGTATTGGACTGCTCATCACCTTAATAGCTACTGGCCCGTATTTATATTACGGAAATCAATCTTTTAAGCATCTCAATAGAATGATCAATTTTTATAACGAGGTGGAAAAACCCGTTTTTCAAAAATCTTCTTTGCCTAGTCTCCAAAAGAAAAACTTAAATTTAGTCCATCTTCAATGGAGCTTTTAGTTCCCATTTCTGGGGAAAGTTTTCATTCGCAAGTTTCATTTGTTAACACTAAAGTTGCATAAATAAATCGATCTAAATTTTTAGTGGTGGTAAGATATTCTTTATCCCAGGAGGTTTTTATGAAACTCAGTTATGCATTGTTGATTTCATCTCTCATTGTATTTTCTCATAGTAAGGTTTTTGCCCAAGAAGATTCGCTAGAAATTCCTGCTGTAGATAATCAACTTTCACCAATTGAACCAGCATCTGAAATTGATTCCGAAGAAACAAATATAGACCAGCAAAAAAAACGAAGAAGGTTTCAGGCAACAAATAAAGAATCCAGAGAAGATAGACCCATTCGTCCAGCGGTGATTCGTTCTCAAAATCAAGATAATAACCAAGAGCATAGACCATCTACTCGTCCAAGAAGATAAGCTCAATCCAAAGTAATAATTTTACGATTAATAAAATCTGCTCCCTCTTTATAGGGAGCAGGGTGATTTCTGTTTTGTTTTGTAGCATAGTGCTGGGACTTGAATACCACGAGATCTTAAAAAATGTTTTTAGTTCAAACTTACATTCCAAAATCACCCGGCGAGTTTATTCGTGAAGAATTTCAAAATAGACGAAATCTTGATCAAAAATATAGTTTACGAAATTTTGCACAGGCCCTAAATATCTATCCAGGTACGTTATCCCATTTATTGAACAAGAAAAGGCGAGTGACTGTTAATCTTGGCCATAAGCTTGCTGCTAATCTCCAGTTCTCTCCGGAACAAATTCATTATTTTTATTTTTGTATTCGTATGGAAGATGAAATTTTGAGCAATGAAAATCATTTATTCAATCATTGGATTTTACCTGCGGTTCTACACCTAAGATCTGAACGCAAGGATTTAACGCCAGCAGAAATGGCCAGTCGTTTAAAAGTCGATGTTCATGATATTTTTGTTTGTCTTAATTTTATCAAAGAAAAACTAATTAAATAGAAATCAACTTTTTTTCAACTGCTTTCTTGTGAAAACATTATATAAATAACGTCCCAAATAAATTAGCAAAATGAGTCCTTCCGAATAAATCAAGGCGATCGCAAGGGCCAACTCAAATTTCTGTTTGATTAATGCCACGATCATGACCACATAAAATATTTTTCTCCCGATAAATAAAAAGCGATAAAAAGTCGATTCTCGGTAGGCCATCTCTTTAGTTTCAAAAAGGTAAAGACAGAATTTAATTCCAAACACTATCGCCATTAACTGCGCCAAGGGAATAGCACTACGATAATTTTCGCCAAAGAAAAGTGGAATATAGTAGGGCGCTCCCCAATACAAACCCATGGTTAAGATGAAAAAAATCGTTAAAAAAGGTAAGACCAGGTTTTTGATGGTTGATTTAAAATTTCGATGACCTAAGCGCAAAAAGGTGGTCATAGGAACTTCTAAGGGAATTTTACTGTAATCTTTTAACTTATTGGCCAATTGTGAACCCACTTGCCAATTGGCCAAACTCACAGGATTTAAATAATAAAGGATAAAACGATCAAATGTGCTGGAGAGACTTTCAAAAAAATAAATCGAAGAAAGTTTGATCCCTTCTTTTAATTCAACTTTTGATAATCCCAATTGGTTTAAGTACTTTTCTGGTGATTTTGATTTTAACTTTCGATAAAGTTGATGACCAACTATGGTCATCATTATTTGCGCTAACAAATGAAAAACAATAATAACTTCAATTGCTAAATTCCACCATAAATTGGATAAACATAGTAAACTGAAAAAAACTGAAAATGAAAAGCTTTGGGCCATGACCAGATTAAAGTTTTCTGAAAAATTAAAAATTGCAGGATATTTATTGAAGCTACTAATCGGAATAGCGAGAGTCGCAAAAAGCACTACATAAAAGTGGTTAGCGTCTAGAAAACTCATCTGCTTTAAAATCATTAAAACCGCTAACAATATGGCCATAAAATAAAGCGAATACTTTAAACTAATTTTTTGAATTCCTTCAATCAATGAATAATTATGGGCAATCAACTGGCGCATTAAGATGATATTCAGACCAGGCAAAGTAAAAATGGTTAATGCCGACTGAATGGTAAAATATAATGCATAAAGCGCCATGGATTCAGGTGGATAAAATCGGGTAATAAAAATCATGATTGAAAGGCCGATCAGGGCATCAATGATTTTGAGAATGGTTATCAAGCTCATGGTTTTTAACATAGTCAATTGATTGTAACATTGATGATTGGCCATGAGGAGTGTGCACGATAACCTTTCTTATCGTGCATCACTTAAAACTTCATATTTAATCGATATGGCGGTGCTGTTTGAGATTTCCAGTGCCGTTATCTTCTTTCATCTGCTGAAGCAGGATCTTTTTCTATTTTAGTATCCACCACGGTGATGACAGGAGGTTCTTCAGGATTATGATCCTGTTCATTTTCATTAGCATTTATATATTGGTCCAATAGTTCATTTAAGGCAGTGTCATTGTTTTCTCCAAAACTCAATGAAAAATCTGGGCCTCCTAAGCCTAATGAAGAAAAGATGTTTATAAAGGATTCATTCTTAGCAATGCCTCCCTGATGATCCATCACATAAGCAATAGCAGAATCTAGTTCAACGCTATTATAGTTGGGTACATCTGAAGCAAACGCGGGACTGACTAGCCAATCAGTTCTGATCAAGGCGGAAGTTTCGGGGTTTATATTTCCCACTGCCGCTACTAAATAGGCCTGTCCGCTCCAATCAACACCGGTCAGGGTTGATTTTAAAGTGAACTCTAAGGGATTGGGTGCACTCGTTTGGCCGATACTTTTATTGCCTTGATACCAATGAACGACGGTAGGGTTAGGTTCAGCCGACATCCAATGCCCACCAGTTGCACACTCCATTGGTGCGCCATTAGCGGTGGATAAATTATTGATTTCTGCCGTGGTAGCAACTAAGGCCACGCTCGAAAAACCGATACTAAAATACTCTGGACCACCAACCTCGCGATCTTCAAGACCCATCAGGCTTAAGCAAGTGGCATAAACATTATATTCGGCCATCCAGGCCTGCTCTAATTTATTAATGGTTGATAGATAAAGATAGGCCTCTGATGTTCGAGCTTTGACTTGGTATTGTTTATAAAGTGGGACTGATACTACCGCTAATATAGCGATCAAACTCACCGAGACGATCAACTCTAATAGTGTAAAACCCTTTGATGTTGTTTTCATCTGTTTCTCCCCTCTTTACTATAATCAGGTATTGATCTATCACCATCGTAAATTATTCTTAGGTGTTTCTAAGAAACATTTTTGACCCAAATCTCAAAAAAGGAGAATCTAGGGATCTAAGGATCTAGGGTTGAGGTTTTGGATTAAGTAGATTTAATAACTCTTGTTTAGTCATCCCATTTTTGTATTGTTCAAATTCGTTTTTAAAGGGATTTAACTGAGGATCTATTAAGTATTGATTAAGCGCTGTTTGCATCTCCAGAGGATTAAGAAAGCTTCCTTTGGGCAATTCTTGAATTTGTCCAACAACCGACACATAAAGGAAACTCACCATCGACCATTCATTACCAACAACTTGCGCCATCGCCGAAGGCACAAGATAATCCATTAATAATGGTTTTTGAAAAGCGATTGGACTAACGTTATCCACATTGCCCACAGCTGCCAGGGAATAATACTGTCCAGTGAAATCGATGGTGGTGAGACTGGAATTTAAAATAAACTCATCTAAAGTAGGTGCTCGCCCCCCTATCCCCTTATTACCTTCATACCAG
>JBIKWR010000182.1:0-5512 GCA_044356225.1 Bacteriovoracaceae bacterium
AAGTTGATGCTCTAAGGAAATCTGAGATTTCAATTGAAGAATTGCCAACAATTATCGAAGACTATGTTGCTCAACTAAACTCCTCATTTACCAATGAATTTGATTTATTGATGTATCTTGAACTTTTAGCAAATCATAGCAAAAGCCTTGAAGAGAGAATTACAGCGGATGAAACAATTGAAATGTTTAGAAATACTGTGCAGCTACTCAGAGGATCAAATTATGCGAAAAAAGGTGGATTAACTTTTTATCAGTAGTTATCGGTTATTAAGGGAAATAGTTTTTCAAAGAATCTAAATGATCTAGATAATTTTTTGTGAAAAAAATTTCTCACTCATGAGAAATTTCAAATTAGGAGTAGAAAAAAATGAAGGCATTATTATTAATTTTCTGTTTGATTGGATCAGCATTTGTTCCCTTGGAAGTGAAAGCGGCTGAGGGATTCAGTAATACCGAGATTGCTGAAATGAAAAACCATCGTCAATTGGTCATGGATCAATACCGCCACTGGCTTAAGATTCTAGATGATAAAAAAACCGACAAAAATAAAATCATCGAGGAATTGAAAAGTCTTCAAAAAAGAAATCAAGCTAAATTTATTGAGATTTCAAATGAATTTGATCATCCGGAAGTTGCCCAAAAAGTTATGAATGGTCAAATAGAAAATTTGATTAAAAAGTTATTAAATGATCCAAAGTTTTCTAAAGAGGTTTTTAGAGCACAGTTACGGGCGGAATTAATGCAAATTAATAGTTTAGATAATTATCTGTTTACAGCGACTCGATGGATTTTGGAAGGATATCAACATGAGTTAACTCATGATAGTTATGGTCAACCTAAAAGTGAAATCACTGGTACAGATGTTTTATCATTAATTGTATCACCAATCCCTTTTTCAGTTATGTTAGCTATCGATGTCGTATCTTTTATTCCTGCTTTTTTACTTTCTTGTTATACAGGTTTCTAATTCTAAGGTCCAAGTGATTATTTAAAGTGGTAATTGCTTGGGCCCTTTTTTTTCTTGATTTAAAATACTTTGGATAAATAAAGTGATTCTTTCATTAACGGTATCAGCAAAATCTACTTGCGGAACATGGCTACCATCTTGAATAATATAAAATTCACTCTTGGGTAATTTATCGATCAAAATTTGTTGCAAGTGATTAGGGATCACTTGATCGTTGTCACCTCCCATCACCAAAGCTGGAATATTGATTTTGTCCAAATCGTTGATCACATCATGATCATGCATTTCTTGAAAACACTGAAAAAAAACTTCCGGTTTAAGTTGGCCCATGCGATTAAGATAAATTTCCACAAACTCTAGTGGCACCATATTTTCATTAAAACCACCTCGGCGAATGGCCTTAGTGAACCATGGGATCCAGCCACCAAATTGCCAGAATTTTTGGTAAAATTTTGGATAATTTTGACTGAGTTTGACCCACAAAGGAGTAATTTGCTCCACAATGTTTGAATAAAACATCACACTTTGAGGGGGAATCACTGTCCCCGAAATGAGCACCATGCCTTTAAGATACTTTGGATTTTTTCGCGCCAGCTCTAAGGCGGTATTGACGCCCATTGAATGACCTAGCAAAACCACATTTTGGGCCTGTAAAGATTCAAGGATTTCGACCTGATCTTGTGCCATATTTTTAAATGTGATCGATTCAATTTTGTCACTGCCAGAAGAATTAAAGTGACCTCGATAATCATGAGTAATAATTTGAAAACCTTGTTCATGAAAATAAGGAATTTGTTTGATCCAATGATTATTGCTACAGACCAGCCCATAGTTAAATGCCAAGAGCATTTTGTCAGGATTAAATTCAGAAATTTTAAAATTGGTAGAATAAAAAATTCGGGTCCCATCGGATGTGTGATGATACTGATGAGACCAATTATCAAAATTAAAATTGGAGTTGGTCATACATCTTTAATTTCATCCAGATATTCTTCGATGATATCGATAACATTTAAAATCGGTGAATTTTCATTAATCAACATTTTTAAATTACTCATCATTTTTTGTGAAGACTTTTCTTCTTCGTTCCATAAAAAGTTGCCGATTTGGATAAGAGTATCTCCTAAAAGGATTTTTTGATTGGTTTTAATTTTTATTGATCCTGAAACTCTTTTGTCATCAATGAGAAAACTCGTTCCGCTAGTGGTTTGTGAAACAATAAAAATATCATCTTTGAACACTTTAAAAATAAATTGATGATTTCTAATTTTCTGATCATCAATTAACACATCCCCGATGGAGTAACCTAGTTGTAACTCATCTTGATAATAGAGGTGTTCCCCCACCATGTCGGTGTCTGGACTACTTAAAATTTCAAATTGAATCATGATTAAATTGTAGCAAAAATACTGGTGTCTTTCGCTAAATTGGTCATAGTTGCCCGGATCATTGGATCATTTTGTTCAATTAAATGGGAGATATCATCTTTTGCCCAATAAAGTTGTTCAGAATGGGTAATAATGTTTCCAACTTTTCGATCGGTTAAAGAGCCTGATTGTTCAGCTCCAAAAAGATTTCCTTCACCTCTAATTTCGAGATCGGCTTCGGCAATTTTGAAACCATCCGTTTCGGTTTCAATAATGCGAAGTCGTTTCATCACTTCTGCCGATTGAACTTTTTCGGTGATGAGAAAACAAAATCCCGCTTTTTCTCCTCGACCAACTCGACCACGCAACTGGTGAAGTGAGCTTAGTCCAAATCTTTCTGGATTCATGATTGCCATAATGGTGGAGTTAATCACATTGATCCCCACTTCAATAACAGTCGTAGAGATCAGGAGATGAATTTTTTTCTGATGAAAATCGTTAAGAATATTTTCTTTTTCCTCAGATTTCATTTTTCCGTGAAGTGCGGCGATAGTTAATTTCGGAAAAAACTTTTTAAATCGGGAAAAAACTTCTTCAACATTTTGGACATCAAGGACTTCACTTTCTTCAATCGCCGGAACCACAATATAGGCCTGCTCACCCATCGTGATTCGTGTTTGTAAAAAAGATAAAAATTTTTCAAAAAGGGCAGGGGTAATAATTTTAGTTTTAATTCCCTTGCGGTTTTTAGGCAGAGATTTGATAGTGGTGATATCCAGATCTCCATACTGAGTAAGGCTGAGGGAGCGAGGAATAGGAGTGGCCGACATGATTAAACAATGGGCCTCAAAGGTTGTTCCATTTTTTGAAACCTTCGCCTTTTCAATTAATTTAAGCCTTTGATTCACACCAAATTTATGTTGTTCATCAATAATTAAAAGCCCTAGGTTTTTATAGGTCATGGCGTTTTGGATCAGTGAATGGGTCCCAATTATGAGATCAATTTCACCTTGGGAAATTTGTTCAATTAAAAATCTTTTTTCCTTCGCCTTCGTTGAACCAATGATCAGGGCCAGTTGAATAGGATGGTTTTTTAAAAGTTCAGACAGAGATTGATAATGCTGTTGCGCCAAAGCTTCAGTAGGGCACATGAAAACTGCTTGAAACTTATTTTCACAAGCTACCATACAGGCCAAAAGGGCCACTGAAGTTTTGCCACAGCCCACATCGCCTTGAATGAGTCTCATCATCGGATTTCCTGAGACTAAATCTTGTAAAATTTCTTGAGTTGCCTTTTCTTGATCGTCGGTTAACTGGTAGGGGAAAATTTGTAAATATTTTTGATAATTTTTTTTACTGATGGGCATTAAATGACCACTTAATCGTTTAATTTTTTCTCTTCGTAGTTTAATTTTTAACTGCTCTAAACAGAATTCATAATAGGCCAGAGTTCGCGTGGCCAAGTCTTGATAAGATTTTTCTAGTTTTTCCTTGATGAGTCCGTGTTTGATTTTGAAGGCCTCTTCAATCGTCAACAGTTTTCTATTTTTTACCGTGAGTAGTGGAATGCCAGTAGGAATATTTTGCCAAAGAGAATTTGGAATTTTTTGAATCAATTGGGTTATATTTCGGCTTTGAAGGCCTTGAATGGCAGGATATTTTACTTGCACTTCATGAACCCAAGCATCTTCCGATTTTTCAGTTAAGGCGATTTCTTTATAAGTGGGATTATTGATTTGAAACTGATTATTAAAAGAGGAAATGGTTCCGAAAAATTCAATATCATTCATGGATTTTAATTTTTTCGCGGTGGATGGATAAGTGTTAAACCAAACCAATGTTAAATATTGAGAGCTGAGCAAGTCTCGCACTTTGCAGCGAATAGTATAGAGCGGAACGTTGCCTTTACCTTTAATGCGAAAGTTTGGTCTAGCATCCACCGAAACAATCGTTGCTTTGCCTCGAAAAATTTCTTCTTCGATCATCAATTCAAAACTTTTAACAGGGGGAACAAGATTAATTTTGGTAGGAGTCAGCCACAATAAGTCGATAATTTGTTTGATTCCACAACTGGATAAAATCTCGATTGTTTTGTTGCTGCGGTTTTGGTTTAAGACCAAAAGGGAATCGGTCCAAGTAAAATTTGTTACAGATGATTTTTTAGGGTCATTAGTTTTTTTAGATTCATTAGATTCTCTAGACATATCAGACGTATTTAATGGATTCAATTTCGTACTCCACATTGCCCTTGGGGGCACGAAACAAAACCGTATCTCCTTCTTCTTTGCCGATCAGGGCTTTGCCCAGAGGACTATCATAAGAAATTTTACCATCAACTCGCGCTTCGTCGGAACCAACGATTTGTAAGACCACAGATTTTTCTTTTTTGGTGTCATACAAAGTGACGGTCGCACCAAAAACTACTTTTTCTGTTTTTAATTTACTGATATCCACCACCACCGCCGTATTTATTTTCCCTTGCAGTTCAAGAATTCGCCCTTCCACTTGTGATTGTTTTTCTTTGGCGGCGTGAAATTCGGCGTTTTCTTTGAGATCACCTAATTCTCGTGCTTCAGCTAACTGGCGTTTGATCAATTCACGTTCGCTCTTGATCAGAAATTCCAATTCTTCTTCAATTTGTTTTTTACCCAAAAGAGTCATTGGGGTTGTGCTCATTTAATTTTCCTTTTTTTATTTTTTAAATAAGGCCATCGCGGCATCGAGTAGGTTTTTGTTATCGTCACTGGCCCCAGGATTTCCTACTACAAAAAAATCACAAAAATTGGCCTTTTCTTTTTCCACTATTCTCTCAGCGATTGGTTCTTTACATTGATTATAGGTATTGGGGTCATAGAACTGGCACATTCTACAGCAGCGCAAATCGGCCTTGCAACTTGGACAGTCGTCGTGCCTTTGAACTTTTTTTTCAATCCCTAGCTCCACTGAGGTTTGGCAGCGGTAACATTTGATCAAAATGGTCTCCTAAAAGTTGGCGAGTAATCCGCCAGTAATACCAAATGTAGGTAGGGATTTTCCACCACGCTTAGAGTCATGAGCGCTTGGGCCAAAATAAATTCGGGGAAAATTTCGTTTATTGTATTCATCGATGGATTTTTGTAAGTAGGCCTCATTGGTATAGTCGAAGGTTTTAGCGACGAGGAAATTGCCTACGAGCGTT
>JBIKWR010000041.1:0-18495 GCA_044356225.1 Bacteriovoracaceae bacterium
AGTTTTAGACTTAAGATCTCTCAGCCCTCTAGATGAAGAAAGCATTTTAAAATCAGTTAAAAAAACAAACCGCGTTTTAGTCGCCCATGAAGATAAAGTTTTTGCTGGTTTTGGTGGGGAAGTTTCGGCACTCATTATGGAGAAATGTTTTTCTTACTTAGATGCTCCAGTCAAACGAGTAGGTTCAACTTTTACGCCGGTGGGTTTTAATCGCATTTTAGAAAGAGCGATTCTTCCTGATGCTGAAAGAATTTATCGGGCGGCGAAAGAAGTATTAGAGTATTGAAACAGAAAAACGATCTTATATTTAAAGCTTTATTTGAAAAACTAAGAACTTAAAAACCATGTGGAAATCTAGATAGATTTCATCGTAACGTCCTAAGTATTACACTTCCAGAAAGCTACGATGAAATAAAAATATTAAAAAATTAACTTACTCAATAAATTCTTCGACTTCTTTTTTGTTTCGAGGACATGGCTTACCGGTATTTTCACAATTAACTGTTCCGGTTGACACACCAAAATCATTAGTAGGTGTTTTATCTTTACCCCAATCCATGCAATGATCGATTGCGTCTTTAGTTGCTTCATGGGAATTTATAGCACATGAAGTATATTCTAAATTCTTAGCAGTAGTAACATCACCCGATGATATGTGAACTATTACACACACACTTTTACAGTCATAAAAAGTTTTTATCGGAGTAACTGAGAAGCACTCATTAGCGGAAGTTACGAAAACTAGTGAGAGATAAAAAATAAATTTCATATAATTCTCCTTTTGATTAATTTTTTAATTTCTATCCAGCATTTTTCTTAAAAGTGCAAAGTCCTGTTAAAAATCAGATACAATTATTGTTCAAGTCATTTACTTTTATCCTCTAATTCTTCATCATCTTCGCTTGAACATAAAACACCACTATTTTTACAATCTATCGAATCATTAATGGGCATAATAAGTTTATTTTCACCTTTATTTTGCAGAGAAGCGCAATGAAAATTAGCGTCAGAAGCGGCTTTGATGGAGGAGAAAGCGCAAGAGGAATACTCAATTTTTTTTCTAGTAGTGGCAGGTGGTTCTGTATGATGAATTTTACAAGTCACTTCGCAATTATATATTGTTTCAACCGGTTCGAAAGAAAAACCATTCTTGATTGAACTAAAGATTAATAAAAGGTGAAATAATTTTGAACTCATGAAAACTCCTTGCTTAAATTTTTCATAATACTTTTGCATGTTTTAAATCTAGTGGTTTGTGGGTGAGAAAAATTAGATATAATTGGCGAGCATTATTTTGTCATATTGGTGAAATGCCCAATCTCAATAATATTAAAGATAACTGCTTGAATATTCTTCAAGATTCAAAGTTAAGAAAATACGGCAAATAAAGTTTAAAAACTCACATCCATGTCTTAGCAAGTTTTGAAACCAAGATAGTTTCTCATTACTTAGCGACGAGAACTCATCCAATCGTAAGTCGGTAAGTAAGCACCCGAACTTAGCTTCACACCCTTAGGGGCAAAGGGAATTCCGGTTTGATGAATGATTTTTTGAGTATTCAGGGCCTGAATGTTTAGTTCTGAAAGAGAAAGGACTTCACCTGTGTCACTCAAACCATTCATATTTGCATCTTTCCAGACGAAGAGATTTCTCAGTTCATTATTTTCAATCCAACCATTTCCATCATCATCGAGACTAGCAAGAGCGCGGTAGCCATCTTTCCATATTCCTTGAAAAGTAACATTGCCAAAGAGTTGATGCCCAGAGGTGACGGGATCTGTTCTTGTTTCCAAATACACCAAAAATCCTGCCACAGGCCGGATCCATTTCCATTTTTCCAGAAAGCCGCTGCCATCGAGATCAAAAAAAATCTTTTGGTTTGAAATGAGTTCTCCCAGATCGGTCATCGGAGTCAATGGAAGAATGATTGGTGATATATCCCATTTCACGTGTTTTAAAGATTTTTTCTTTTCGGTAATTATTTTGATTTCATTTTTATCTTTGATAGCATCTAGCGTTTTTAAAAGATACTCTGCGGACTCAAGCGCCACCGACCACGGCCAAAAAAGCACCTGATCTCCACTTTCAAATGGTAAAGCACTATTGAATGCAATTCTGAATTCCTTAATCGCTTCTGCTTTATTTCCTTTTTCTAGTAAACACCATCCTAAACCAAGGTGGGCGATGCTTTTGTCTTTTTCGGTTGCTTCGAGGGCGATTGCTTTTTGATAATGACCAATGGCCTCTTCGAGATTTACTTTTGCAGCATCTGAAACTTGTCGACCAGACATTTGTAGTCCAATAGGAACTGGTTTCGGTGCAAATCCAAAAAAAACTTTGCTCAATGGATTTACATTTGTTCCTAGGAACTTTTGATCACCTTGATATGTTTCTAAAGACTGCGAAGAATGGTGAATAGAATAAACATAGGCCAAGAGACGTGCCAGCTCCAAATGAATAGCAAATCGATCAGTGGAGTTTTTGGCCAGATTTTGCTCGAGGTTTTTGATGATTCGATCTACGGGGACTTTGGTGGTTGGGGGGTGAGCGAACCTAGCATAGGTTTTAGACTGAAGTGCAAAGACAAAGTTAAGGAGTAACAAAATTGTATTTAATCTCAACATCAGAAATTTGTATCGCTAATCAAATCAATCGGCAAGAAACCTATTGCCTGGCAATCAATTTAAGATCCACCAAAATTGACATGAGTGGACTTAAAAAAATATTAGGGACACTGAAAACCAAAACCATTAGTTTCAGAAGGTTTACATTCAGGCGCCCAGACTTCAACGCAAATTGGTTCTGGAGTATGAACTGGGTGCCAATGATATTGGCCCTGGGCGGTAACAAACGCCTGGTTGGGTTTAACCAGAGAAGCATATCCAATATAATTGAGATCATAAGAGAGTTTTATATCATTTGGTTTGATAAACGGTTCTGCTATCGCCGCCACCAGTGATCTCGTTTCATCCTGTATGGAATTCAGAATAATTTCTCCCTGGTCGCCCACATGATGCCAACCAGTTCCACTGACCGATTTTCTAGTGGATTCTTCCCAGTAGGCCCTGCCTTCAAAACAGGAATAAAGTTGCTTGAAGGTCTCTTTTTTTAAACTTAAATGATCCCACATTTCCTTATTGAGAATGAATGTCCAGTTTCCTCCAGAAGCTTTATGGACAAAATTGGGATGATCAAGGTTAGGATAAATAGAATGAACTAAATCTGTAGCATGTACTTTGTAATTAGATGCTTCCGCTTTTTGCATTAACTGTAACAGAGGAGGAGTTGAGGTTGAGGCATTAATTTTTAATGGATTTGGAATGTTTTTTGATAAGTTTGTTGGTACTTTTTCTACCACATCATGAACGTCATGATTGGCCTGTTGAAACTTTATGGCAAACCAATCGTCATAATCTTGTTTTGGTTTTACAAAAATCATTTTTCCCGAACTCATCGTATCCCAACCAAGATCAGAGACATTCACTGGTAAAGAGAAGCGTTGATCATGGTTGATTTCCAGCTCCGTGACTTTTCCATTAGGAAATCGCACTAGAATTTTTAAATTAGTTTTGATGACGTCTTGATGAAAAAAGAATTCAACGGTCTGATGACTTCTGGATAATCCGGCCATAAGCAGCGGATCTTGCTTGTCCCAACCTAAACTGGCCTCAGCGTTTGATTGGCCATCACCAAGAGGTCGATAATACTGATGGTCTAACTTTAGAGGAAAGGCAACCACATCGTACTTAGCTAAGAACTCAAATATTTTGTTCGCCAAGGCCAGTTCTTGATCATTTTTTTTATGATCGACTCTTTTTTCAAACTGAGTTGAGGAAGAAAAAATCCCCCAAGGGTAGCCATTTAATAAGGGGCCTCCTGGTGAGTCATTGTGTTGATGAGTGCTATGGTCACCATGTGAGAAGACTAGGTTAGGAAGAAAAAAAAGAATGAATAAAACGGCTTTTATTCCCGAGTTCATTAGGCACCTTTAACTTTTTAGGTTTAAAGCTATTTATTAGCATAAAAAAATGTTTTAAATAAATGTTGAGAAAAATTTTTATTTTTACTTTAAGAAAAATGAAATCTTTACCTGTTCATTCGATTAGCGGATAAAAAAATATCTGGAGTTGAAGTTCTTTAAGTTAAATCATCATCCCATTCACTTTCCCAATCACTACTATCATCTTGCTCTTTTTGATTAAGAACAAAATTCAGTGGCTGTTTGACCATCATGCCTCTTTTGGTCGGCGTGGGTGGAAAATGTATATTTGAGAGTTGCTGGGAGATGCAGTTGAGAACACTGGGATGTTTAAAACTGGCGTCGCTGACAAAATTTAAGTGAGCAACTTTTCCCGTTGCTTCAATCGCAAGATTGACTTGAGTTTTTCCGCCTTTGATCAACTGCTCTTGATCTAATTCTTTTTGGTAACAGTGACGGTATTGGCCTTCTTTGGCGTGAATCATGCTCGCGATGGTATTGGCATAGTTTTGTTTTTTTATTTGAATCATCGCTTGATCTTCACTTTCTTGCGCAACATCGGGAGAGTTATTGGAGTGATCTTTTTTAAAGAATTTTCCACAACCTGGAGTACTGGGTTCCTCTTGGCAATCGATCTGTTTATTAAATTGATCCACCGTTTTTAGATAATCTTGGCGATGAATCATAAACTCGGCATGTTCATCCACCATCTCTTTAACCACCCCACTTAAATCCTTAGCGATTCCTTTTTTTTCTTTATAGCCCTCGACTCTTTTTTTATTTTTAGTTAACTCATTTTTTAAAAAATTAAGTTCATGGTCAACAAACTCGTCATTTTTCACACCATTGACATTCAGGTCTTCAAGTTCCACGTTTTCTTGTACCTCTTGAGTGGCCACAGCTCTTTTTTTCGCCGCAAAAGCAGATTGAAAACTGCTGAATAATAAAACGGTTAACAAAAAACAGAATAAAAATTTCTGGTTAAAAAAATTGCTCATAAAGTTTTCCTCATGAAAAAACGTTAATTTATAGGAATTAAAGAATAAAAGAAAAATTATTACAAATCAAATAGATTATTACAAAATTAAATATGATTATGGACCACAGACATGCTTCGAATCTTGGTAATTCTATTTTGAAATTCTATTTCTTTGAGCTTTTTGGCCTGCTCTTTTAAAAGTTCAATTTCCGCTTCTCGGTTTTTTTCTTCGCGCCAAAAAAGTTTATCAATTTTTTCAATTTCTAATTCCATCGCCGACAACTGGTCGATAAAGGGATCAACTTTTTGTTCCATAATGGAATGGTGATATTTTTGATGAAAAGCAATCAGTTCATTGACACCTCGAGACAAGCTTCCATCACCTAAGGTTTCAATAAATTGTTTTTGCTCATCAGATAAACGTAATGAAACGGTATTTTTTTCAATTTTCATTTTTAATTCCTAAAAAGAAGTATCCAGGCATTATGACATATCATGATAATGTCATAAATTCAAATCACCAACAACTTTAACTACTTAGTATTATAATAAACGTAAATGAGAGGGATCAGGGGGCAGACTCGGAAGTTGAGTGGATTTTAACTCTTCTAGTTGCTCGGCCTGAATGTATCCTATTCTAAGATGAACTTGTTGTAATTTGGCGATCAGCCTTTGGATCATTTTTTTGCTCTGGTGATTTTCGGCCGCCAAATCAAGCAGTGTTTGTTTTTGGACTTCGATTAATTGTTTTTGATCCTGATCAGGGAAATTCGCCGTAAAACCAGCCGCTGAATACATGCTCTTTTTAGGCGAAACAATTCGATAAACCAAAAGAACCAAAAAACTCAGAACGCCAAAAATCGCGAAGGGCCCGATCAGTGGCCAGATGATGCTTGGTTTTGGCGGAGTTATTTTTTTAGTTGCTATTTTTCTTTTTAAAGTCTTTTGAATAAGGTTTTTTTTAGGTAAGGGTGATTGACGTTTGACTTCTGATTTTTCAGAATTCACAAATTTTAACTGGACCTGAGTAGCTTTTGGTTTTAACTCATTCTTTGCGATCGGAGTTACTGCTGATGGTGTTATGGGAGTTACCGCAGGTGCTTCGATCACTTCAGCTGATTTCTTAGCATCTGTTGGCACTTCTGCTACCGCCTCTACGAGGTGAACAGTTTCAAGGGGAGTTTCATGTGGAGCTTCCTGTGGAGCTTCCAGCGACTCAGTCCGAGGTGGCACACAACGTGGATCTGCATGAAAATTTCGCTCAGACTTAAGAATTTCACAAGCCGCTTCTTGGAGTTTGGCCACACTTTTTTGCGCCCGTGGGTTTTCGGGAAATTTTTGGGCAATAATATTGGCCAAGTCAAAACAACTATTCGCCGATCCATTATGACAAAGGATTTTTAAATGCTGGAGTTGAGCACGATATTCTTCGGACTGGTGACGTAGCACCATTTCCTTCGCCGATAATGTCGGTAACTGATGTGTTTGGCCAAAAGCGAATCGCCCAATAAAAATTAAAAGAAAAAATAAGTATTGATCAGCGCGCATATCTTTGGCCTAACTGCTCTTGAATGAATTAAATAATGAAAAAATTCTTTCTAAAAAATCTAACGATGCACCATTTTGTAATTGCTGGTACCCAAAGTAAAGTAAGGCCAAAAGCAAGAGAAGCAAAAGCATTTTGAGTCTTTTTTGCGCTTGTTCTCTGCGCACTTTTTCACGCGCTTGCTGCCAAGCTTCGTTTTGTCTTACGCCACTTGTTTCAGAGGTCTTAGGATTGGCCTGAAAATTTTCTGCCTTGAGGATTTTAGAAACCGTTATTGAATCTTCGGGCTTAAGTTTTTTCGCCTCCATTTCTAAAGTCATTTCGGCTTGCGATTTTATTTTTTTTTCTTTTTTTGGCGGGCGATGAGTTAAAGAGGTTTCCACATCATCTACTGGAATGTGAAGAGAGGCAGATTGGTCATTTTGGCCGATCGCTAAATTCATCGACCTTGATTGGTCCGCCGGTGTATGAAAACTATGCCCGGCTTGAATCTTGAGTGGATCATTATCCGAATTATCTGCCTTATCCGCCATGGGTCCATGATCGAGAAGGTGGTCTTGAGACCCTTGGGAGCTTAAATCATGGTCGACGTTAAAACTGATTTCGGAAGCCGATTCTGCTAAACGTTTTTTTTCATACACCGCTGTTTTTCCACTGAGCTCAGTAAAGGCCAAACGAATCGATTTCCCTAAATAAATTTCGGCCATGCGAGGAGTTTCAGTCCGTAACAATGGCAAAATTTTATTTTCATTTAAACGTGTTCCGTTGGAACTGCCCATATCGGTGATAAAAAGTTTATTATTTTCAACTTCGACTTTGAGGTGCTGGCGGCTGACATTGTCATGATCGATTAAGGCATCAGATTTTTTGGATCGGCCAATAATAATGGAAGATTTATCAAAATTAAAATCTTGCCAGTGAGTATCGTCGATAAAAACAGAAAATTTCATAACCTTATGTTAAAGTCTTATGCTCTATACAGCAATATTGATTCTCTCTGCTTTAAATAGTTATCCATTCCTGCCATTTCTAAACTTTGTAAAAAATTAAAAAACTCAGATTCATGAAAGGTTTTTAAGGAATCAATTTTTAGACGAATTTTATCTGTTCCATTGATTAAGTCGATGGGCATTTTTTCATACTCGTATTCATAAGGAGGGACTTTCCAGAGAAAAGATTTACCAAGTTTTAATTTAAACTGAGCACAAAGAAATTGTGACAGCATCCAGGGCCTAAATTGTTTTTCATTGGTGACATGAATTTGAAATCCACCACAGGATTGATTCTGATGTTTTTGAAATGTTGGTTTAAAAACCGTTGGTCGCAAAATAAAACCATTTAATTTTTTTAAGGCAGGAGTGATTTCTTCTAAAAATGAAAAGGGTTCAATTTCAGGGTGCCCAATGATTTCTAAACTACGAGTTGTTCCGCGACCTTCAGAAATATTGGTGCCTTCAAACAAAACGGTACCTACAAAGGTGTAAGCTGCCGAGGGAGTTGCTAAATTAGGAGAAGGTAAAACCCAAGGCAAACCAGTATCGAGAAACGACATAGAGCGTTTCCATTTGGACATAGGAATAACCGTGAGATCGCAATCGGCGGCAAAAAACTTTTTTGCCATGAGAGCATACTCCCCAATCGTCAAACCATGGCGAACTGGTAAAGGATGTCGACCGACAAAGCTGGCAAATTCAGGTGCTAAAATATTGCCTTCAATCGAGAGTCCATCGATCGGATTTGGGCGGTCTAACACCACGACTTTTTTATCCAGCTGGCCACAGGCTTCCATCAGCAAAGAAAGAGTATAGATATAGGTATAAATGCGCGTTCCCACATCTTGGAGATCCACCACCACAGTATCGACATTCGCCAACATCTCAGCAGTGGGAATGCGGGTTTCAGAATACAAACTAAAAACCGGTATACGGAAAAAAGGATGAATATAATCTTGGGTCTCTACCATATTATCTTGGACATCAGCGACGAATCCGTGTTGCGGCCCAAAGATAGCACAAAGTTTGTTGCCAAAGACTTTTTGCAAACCATAAATTCCGTGCTTTAAATGTTGATCAATACTTGCGGCATGACATAAATAGCCGACTCTTCCTTTGATTTTTTCCTGAGTAGATTGATCGGATAAAAGGAGGTCGAGTCCGGTTTTTGTGCTCAAATTGGCCCCCTGCTGAAGTTTATTGCTAGTATGATATAAATTATTATAGGAGTCTTTTTAGGAATTCGCCTAGAGGCCAGCACCAGGAGATAAAAATAAAATCGTTATTGTTAAGCTTGCTTCTGCTGAATTTATTTTTAAACGTTGCTTTGAACGTTTCATTGGCAACTCCTAAGATGAACAAATCATATGTGATCAAAAATTCTGATGATTCAAAATTTTCCGCAAAATTGGACCCACAAGATAAAAAATATTTGGAATACCTGAAACTAAAAGCCGAGATCCTCAAGAAAAATTTAGAAAATTTAAATACTCTTAACTACCGACCACAAGATGTTTTATTTGATGAAACTCTTGGGGCGGTGGTGATTCCCAGACCAAATCCTTTGCAGCGAGTCTATGAGCCTGAAAACCCTTCGTCAGATAGGTATGGAATGATCTATTTGCCCAATGTCAATCAGCAACAAGAGACGTTATCGCTAAAAAATGTGGAAGGACTTATTAGTCGGTATTCCCTTCGTTAATCGGTCGTCCTTAGTTTAGACCAGCGCTTTTATCCTTTCTTATGATCAAAGATATATTTTTTTTTGTCATTAAGTTCTGCTTTCACCTCTCTTTTAACCTTGTTACACTTTTGTCAGTTAAATCGAAGATAGTTGAAAAATTATTTAGAGTATTTTTTAGGCACGGGAGGCGCTGTCATTATGAAACAGTATCACGATTTGATGAGGCTAGTGATTGGCCAAGGAGAAATCAAAAGTGATCGCACCAATACCGGAACCATTTCCGTTTTTGGTCATCAAATGCGATTTGATCTGCAAGCAGGTTTCCCTTTAGTCACCACCAAAAAAATTCATTTTAAGTCAGTTGTTCATGAGCTTTTATGGTTTTTGCAAGGGGACACCAATGTCAAATACTTGCAAGAAAACCAAGTGCGAATATGGAATGAATGGGCAGATGAAAAGGGCGATTTAGGGCCAGTCTACGGAGCCCAGTGGCGCAGTTGGCGCGGGTCTGATGGTAAAACCGTCGATCAAATCTCTCAAGTCATTGCCGAAATTAAAAGCAATCCCTATTCAAGAAGGTTATTAGTCAGTGCTTGGAACGTAGGGGATTTAGATAAAATGGCCCTTCCTCCTTGTCATGCTTTTTTTCAATTTTATGTTTCCGGTTCGGGACATTTGTCATGTCAGCTTTATCAGCGCTCAGCCGATATTTTTTTAGGAGTCCCTTTTAATATTGCTTCTTATGCTTTGTTGACGTTGATGGTGGCGCAAGTTTGCCAGTTAAAACCTGGCGATTTTATCCACACGATTGGCGACGCCCATATTTACTCTAATCATTTAGAGCAAGTGGCGACCCAGTTACAGCGAAAACCTTTTCCTCTTCCTCAGTTAAAAATTAACCCGGATGTGAAAAATATTTTAGATTTTAAATATGAGGATTTTGAATTAGTTAATTATCAGTATTTACCTGCGATTAAAGGTGAGGTGGCGGTATGAAAGTGAGTGCCATCGTCGCCTATGGTAAAAATCAAGAGATTGGTCACGATAATCAATTGCCTTGGCATATCCCTGATGATTTAAGACTTTTTAAAAAAACCACTGAAGGGCATACGCTCGTGATGGGGCGAAAGACTTTTGACTCCATTGGAAAAAAAGCACTCCCTGGTCGCAAAGTGATCGTCCTTAGTCGGCAACCGATCACCAACCTACCAATCAATTGTTATCAGGCCAGTGGCCTCAAAGAAGCGTTAAGTTTATGTCGATCCTTAGGCGACAGCTCTCCTTTTATCTGTGGAGGAGCAGAGATATATCAACAGGCCCTTGAGAATAATTTAATCGATCGATTGTATATTTCAGAAGTCGATTATCAAGGTCAAGCCGATACTTTTTTTCCTAAAATTGATTTAAGTCAGTGGCGGGTTTTAGAAGAGTGTGATTTCAATCGCACCGCCGGACAGCCGCTCGATTGGAAAAGAAAAATTTTAGAAAAAATCCAATAGTTTAAAATTGAGGAGTTTGTAAGTGAAAACCGTGGGTGTTTTACTATCGGGTTGTGGATATTTAGACGGCGCTGAAATCACGGAGTCGGTGCTGACTTTTTTGGCCTTAGATATGGCCCAGGCCAAGACGGTGGCAATCGCACCAAACATGATTCAGACGGAAGTGGTGAATCATTATACAGGCGAAGAGCTCAGTGGAGAGTCCCGCAATATTTTAGTTGAGGCCTCGCGCATCACCAGAGGAAAGATTACCGAGATATCGCAAGTGGATATTACCTCTCTCGATGCTTTGATTATTCCTGGAGGATATGGAGTGGCCAAAAATTTATCCACTTGGGCGTCTGATGGGGCCAGGGGAAAAGTTCAGCTTGAAGTGCGAAACTTTATTTTAAAATTTCATCAATCAAAAAAACCCATTGGCGGATTATGTATTGCTCCAGCACTTTTGGCCTTGTTATTTGGACAAGATGGATTAGCGTGCACTATCGGCGATGATCCAGCAACTGCGAAAGCGATTACTTTGACTGGTGCTGGTCATGTGCCTAAGTCGGTCGATGAAATTTATATCGATGATCATTTTAAAATTGTCACCACTCCCGCTTATATGTGTGGAGAGGCCAGGTCGGCAGACATTTTTGTAGGTATTAAAAAATGCGTGGAGCAAGTCTTGGCCTTAAGCTAAGATTTTCTCTTAAGACCGAGCAAGGCAGTCGGTTGTTGAGAGCATGATCAATCTGAGTTTCGCCTATTGGCCGATCATTTCAAAATTTTCTTTAGCCCAAAAAATATTTTCCGAAAAAGTCTTATGAATAAAAAATATTTGAGTGTCTCCGTTTTGCTGGGAATAGGGGTGAGTGCCGTTGTCTTTTTTGTTATCCAGCAAAAACCAAAAGTATTGCTAGAATCAAAGTGGCGTTTTGCCGATTTTCAAGCGATGTATGTTACTTTTCAAAAAAATAATACTCGCGAAAGTTTTGTGGTCGGTAAAGATCCTGAAGGTTACTTTCAATTTATTGATCAACGTCAGGATATTATTGCGGCCAAGCTGGAAGAGTGGTTTTTAAAAATCAATCAACTGAAGTCTTTGCCCATGGAAAAAGTCGCGGTTGATGGACAGATAAAAAATCAGATTAATAATCAAGAATTTATCCAGCACCTAAAATTAAAAATGTCTTCCTATGAATATCAGTTAAAAACCTTTTTAATCCAAGGCCATTATTTAATTCGCGGCTCAAAAAGAATCTATGGCAAGGCCAAGAGCGAACACTTCGAATTTTATTTAGAACCACTAGATGCGCAGAGTGTTTTGGTTAATTCTGAGATGTTTAAAAGTCAGGAAAAGTAAGCAAAAATTACACGACTGGGTAAAACAGATTGATGAAAAAATCGGAGTGAGTTAATTATCAATTCTTACCATTTTCGGATGGTTTTTCTCCCACTCGCTTGTTGTAAGGGTCTATTTTTTAGTTCTAAAAAATAGGCCCATTTTTTTTCCCAATAATTCTTAGCTCAGTTGACTCTACTTGACCTTAGCAAAGGTAAGTGGTTTAAATTATCTCATCTTTTCAATATCTTACATTCATCTTGAGGGGGATTTATGTCAAAAAACCAGAATTTTTTCATGCTGATGCTGATGGGACTTCTATTGGCCAGTTGCCAGTCAAAAACGGAGAGTGAGCAAAATGAATTGTGGGTCTATACTTCACTCTATCAAGACACGATTGCTGATTTAGAAAAACAGTTGGCGGTGGATTTTCCGGGAGTAAAAATTAATTTTTACCAAGCCGGCAGCGAAGATATCGCCGCTAAAGTGAATGCTGAAATGCTCGCCGGTGGAACAAAGGCCGACGTGCTGATTTCTTCTGATCGTTTTTGGTATGAGGATTTGGCGAATACGGGAAAACTTCATGCCTATCAATCTGCTGCCAGTGCCACCGTCCCTGCTAACTTAAAGCATGAAGGCGATTTTTATTCTACTTTGAGCATCCCAGTGATGGTTTTGGCCTATAACCAAGATGTGGTGAGCGAATCGGAAGCACCAAAATCATTTTTAGAGTTGGCGCAAGCGAAGTGGAAAGGGAAATTTTCCACTGGTAGTCCTTTGGCTTCGGGAACTAATTTTACCACCATGGCCTTTTTGCAAGACCGTTATGGCTGGGATTTTTTTAAAAAATTGAGAGTGAATGATACTATGGCGGAAGGGGGCAATAGCGCCGTCATTCGAAGAATTCAAAACAAAGAAAGACCAATTGGCTGGGTGTTGTTAGAAAATATTTTACGATTTCAAGGTAAAGATGAACGCATTAAGGTGATTTTTCCCACGGATGGAGTGATCACTCATGCGAATGTTTTAGCGATTACTAAAAAAAACGGATCGCGAGAGTTGGCGCAAAAGTTTGCCGATTGGATGTTTAGTCAAAAAGGACAAGAGGCGATGACTCGATCCTTTATGTACTCACCGCTGCCAGGATTTCCAGCACCTCTAGGCGCTCCAGATTTTGCCCAATTATTGGAAAAAAGTTTTCCTTGGACTCAGGCCTTTGTGCAAAAAGTGGTGGGCGAGCGCGAGCAATTGAAAGAAGTTTTTTCTAGCATCATGTTTCAATAAAAAGAATCATGGATAAAAAGTTAGAAAAGATTAAGGCCTATTTCCATACCCAAAATGTCATCTTGGTTTTTGGCCTATTGTTTTTGGTGGTCTTATGTCTCTATCCCTTTTTCATGCTCTTGATAAAAATCTTAACACCCGAAAACCAAACGGGGTGGTCTTTAGAATATGTCGATAAAACGTTAAAAGGGGCAGGCGTTTTTACCGCCATTTCCAATACCGTGTTAGTCAGTTTGGCGACTGGTATTTTAAGTTCACTGATGGCCTTGCCCTTGGCCTGGCTATTCACTCGCACCGATTTGGCCTGGGCCAAATCGTGGCGTACATGGTTTTCTTTGCCTTATGCCATTCCCCCCTTTATCGGTGGCATGGCGTGGTTATTTTTGGCCAATCCCTCCAATGGCCTACTGAATAAGGTGATGGTGGAAGTTTTTGGATTTGCGGCGATCAATATTTATTCGTTTTGGGGATTGATCTGGATCCTCAGTTGTTTTTTTTATACTTATGTTTTGATTAGTCTGATGGCAGCGATGGATCGACTGGATCCTAGCTTAGAAGAAGCGGCGAGAATTGCTGGTGCTAAACCAGGTAAAGTTTTTTTTCAAATTACTCTGCCACTGATCAAACCTTCTTTGTTTAGTGGATTTTTATTAGTGGTTTTAGCGGCGGCCTCTAGTTTTGGGGTTCCTGCTTTAATTGGCAATCCGGCGAGAATTTATATGCTGACCACAAAAATTTATACTCTCCAGCGTTTAGGAAGTTTATCGGGAGTTTATCAGGCGGGGGTGTTAGCACTTTTTTTATTGTTAGGAGCGCTCATCATTTTAATCGCCAACCAGAAAATTCTGGCAAAAAGTTATTTTAAATCGGTGAGTGGAAAAACCAGCCGGCCAGCGATGATTGGGTTGGGTCGTTATCAGCGCTTGGTGCAAATGGGATTGTTGGGCATTTTAACCGTGGTTTTTTTATTGCCACTGATGGCGATTTTTATTTCTGCTCTCAACAAAGTTCAAGGGCATTTGGCCTGGGATAATTTGGGATGGCAAAATTTTAAAAAAGTTTTATTTGAAATCGATGAAGTGCCACGCGCCTTTTATAATAGTTTTATCTTGGGTGTGGGGAGTGCCACCGTCACTATGTTAGTGGGATTATTTTTGGCCTATTTTCAATTTAAAACAAAATTAAAAGGTCGTCAGTGGATCGATATCATCGCTGGTCTGCCTTATGCCGCTCCGGGCTCGGTTTTAGCACTGGCCTTTATCCTCACATTTAGTTACCAGTTTTTTGGATTGCCTATCGCGCTTTACAATACTCTGCTGTTGATTGGGATGACCTATGTGGCAAAATATATTAGCTTTGCAGTGCGAACCACAGGCGATGGTTTGGCGCAGATTGATGATAGTTTAGCGGAAGCGGCAAGAGTCGCCGGTGCCAACTGGTTCACCACGATGAAAACCATTTGGCTGCCTTTATTAAGACCAGCTTTAGTCGCCTCGTGGTTTTTGGTTTTTATGCCTTGTTTTTCGGAGCTCACCATGACCATTTTGCTCACGGGTCCAGGGCTAGAAACCGTGGGAACCGTGCTTTTTCAGTTGCAAGAGTATGCCGATGCCTCTGGTGGAGGGGCGGCTGTTTTAGCGATCTTTGTGGTGGGGTTAGTGACCTTGATCAATGCAGTGGTGAAAATAAGTTCAAAGGGGAAATACGGACTATGAGTTCAGTTATTTTTAAAAATGTCGGCAAGGCCTACGGTCAAGTTGAAGTGGTGAGGAATTTTTCGCTGACGATTAATGATGGCGACTTTGTTTCTTTTTTAGGGCCATCCGGATGTGGCAAAACCACTTGTTTAAGAATGGTGGCAGGGCTAGAGGCGAATACTCAAGGAATTATTCAAATTGATGATCAAGTGGTATCTGATCCGCAAAATAAACGAATGATCGCTCCCGAAAAAAGACAATTGGGAATGGTTTTTCAGTCTTATGCCGTTTGGCCGCATATGAATGTTTTTGATAATGTCGCCTATCCTCTTAAGATTTCTAAAAAATTTAATGCTCAGGAAATCAAACAAAAGGTGGATGAAATTCTGCAACTTGTTGAGTTGGATGGCCTGGATAAACGGATGCCCAATCAGTTAAGTGGAGGCCAACAACAGCGAGTGGCCTTGGCGCGAGGACTAGTCGCTAGGCCCAAAGTGCTTTTACTCGATGAACCACTCTCCAACCTCGATGCCAAACTGCGAGAAAAAATGCGAGTGGATATTAGAAACATTCAAAAACATTTTGCCATCACCTGCATTTATGTCACCCACGATCAGCTGGAGGCGTTTACCATGTCGGATCAGATTGTGGTGATGAATAAAGGTGAAATTATTCAAAGTGGAACTCCGGATAATATTCGTCAAAAACCTGTCAATCAGTTTGTTCAGCAGTTTATAAGTTAAAAATTTATTCTTGATATATTTTTTTTGGAACTGCATCCTCGCTATAAATGTTACATTGCTAAAAAATCAGCGATCAGTCAGCTTTGGAAAATTGACTAAGCCATTCCTTTAATTCAAACGAGAGGGGATGTTGCTGACCACTGAGCAACTCATTGATCGTCGATTTATCAAGTGAGCAGACCTTCGTTCCCGGAAAAAACGTGAGGGTATAAGCCGAAGGGACTTGATGAAGCAATTCGACAACTCCAATTAAGTGTCCGGCACTGAGTAAACGAATAGCGCGATTATTTTTTTTTAGCGCCACCGGCCCGGCGACAATGATAAAGGCCAAGTAGGGGACGTGTCCTTGGTAAACCACATCCGCTTCTGCCCGGTACTCTTTTAAGGGAAAAATCTCGGTTAAGTTATCATAATTTGAAATTTTATATTCTTTCATGATTCTATAGTAAGCTTGGTTGCAAACTTCAGACATGATCTAAATCAGATAATTGGATAATTAATAATTGAGGTTTGCAAAATCCACAAGTTCTTTATCGTTCAGAATGAAAATGTTTTTGCCATCCTGTTCAATCAGTCCTTCGTCTTTGAGTTCCGACATAAAACGAATGAGGGTTTCAGTGGCGGTGCCGATGATCGAGGCCATTTCTTCGCGAGTTAATTTAATATTAAGGAGTGTTTTGCCATCTTCTTGTAGAACCCCATGGGATTCTTTGAGCAATAAAAGAAACTCCGCCAATCTTTCACGAACGTTTTTTTGGTGAAATGAGGCCAAGCGATCTTCAGCAGCTCCCATATCTCTGCCAACACGGGCAATGAGGTTCATCGCCACCGATGGTTCGGTCCTGACAAAGTTGAGAATAAATTTTTTATCGATGAAACAAACTTCAGTATCTTCGAGAGCGGTGGCAGTAGCATTGTAATGTTGATCGGTAAAGATCGAGCGGTGACCTAATACATCGCCGGCAGTGGCAATCCGCACGATGGTTTCTTTGCCCTGGTTATCACTCTTGGTGACTTTAATATTACCTTTACTAATACAATAAAGACCAAAGGGAGGGTTTCCTTGCACAAAGAGGGTTTGACCTTTTTTAAACTTATTGGCAATTTTTTGTTTGGAAACATCGGTTAAAGCGCTGCGCTCTAGATCACAGAAAATCCCTTTGCCTAAAGAGGGGCAATGCTCGCAATCAGAATTTTTTTGAGAAGATTTCGATATCATCAGTTAAACTCATTTTTAAAAAGGTTTATACTTTAGAAATATACTAACAAAAATCAGCTTTATAAACATGATTCAGCTTGGTCTCAAAATCTAATATTAATCAGTTATTGTCGCAAAAAATAGGCACTTATTTTTATTCTCAACAAAATTTGATCGACATCATTTAGGCAGCTTTTAGCATATTTTTCACCTCTTTGGTGGGATTTTTTAATACTTTTCAGCGGTAAGTCCCTCAATTTAAGTAAACGATCTTTCTTTTTGAAATATGCCAACTATTTGCGGACTTGTGGCGCCAACCATCTGACTTTAATCTGGTTAAAACGCCAACCATCTCCCCGATAAAATGTATTAGCAAAAGAGGTTTTTACTAGTGAAGCTAAAACTGAATTTTTTTTTCATCCTCGTATCCATGTTGTTGGTAGTTTTTTTTGAATTTATTTCCGACGTGGAAGCGGGAGTGGATGAACAAGCGGCGACATTGATTAAATCTTTAACTGGCATGAATCCCACCGCCCAAGAAAAAGCCGCGGTAGCGGCGATCTTAGCGACTAATTTGCCCTCGGCCCAAAGAGATGCCGCTCGATACATTATCGATAACTACAAAGAGTTTTTAACCGTCACCGTTAAAACTCTCGCCACACCCTGGTCTAATCGTGATTTTTCTCCCCAAGATAGTTTAAACGATATGACAGCGTTAGTGATTGGGGCAGTTCGCGATAGTCACCAATATCCTTTTGGTGAAATTTTATGGAAAAATGTAATGTATCATTTGTCCAACTATAACCGCGACGATTCATTAACTCCTATTGGCCAAAATGAAGCAGGGGTTTTTTTATTAACTAAACCAGCGGGATCTTCGGTGCCCGCATGGTATGGCAACTCTCATTTTGGCAATTGGGATAGATACTGGGTCAGGCTCGATATCAATCAAGACGGCGATCTGTCAGATCCTGTAGATATCGATGAAGTGGTGGATATGGCCAATCGTTATAACAACACTCACTTTACCCAATTGGAAAATTATGGACTAGATTTATCCAATGATGCGCTCTTTTCCAGAACCCTGCAAAATCCTATTCTGATGACTAATGTTTTAGGGGTGGCGGGAATTTACTCCACTCGTAAATGGGGCGAGTCGTTTTATACTGCGGGAACTAATCGCCGCGCTTTTGCTCACACCATGAAAAATTTCTTTTGTAAAGAAATGGAAGAGCTCTCAGATATTACCGCGCCTGATTTTCGCGTGCGCCGAGATGTGGATCGTGCCCCTGGTGGTATCACCGCCACTTATGCCAACACTTGTAAAGGCTGTCACGGAGGGCAAGATGGTATGGCCGGGGCATTTGCTTATTATGACTTTAATGGTGTCACTCGTTTTCAAGATAACTTTTTACCAGATGGTACTCCCGCTTTAATCGCTCCGAAAATGAATCACAATGCCATTTTCCCTGACGGATTTATTACTACGTCGGATAGTTTTATTAATTTATGGGCCAGTGGCAAAAATGCCGGACTTTTTTCTGGGGCATCATTAACGGCCGGAAACGGG
>JBIKWR010000042.1:0-18429 GCA_044356225.1 Bacteriovoracaceae bacterium
GCAATAATCAGAGATAAGGCTTAGTTCTGCTTGCGAGCGATCGAGTTTTTTATCTAAGATTGGAAGTTCTTCTTGCAAAAAATGAGCGACTATATTTTCTAAATGATGACGATTGTTTGGGTCGAGTACAAAATGCATTTGGGATATGTCAAAAAATCGACTAGCAATTTCAATTTCTAATGAAAGACAGTAAGCGAGAAATTTTTTAGGATCAAAACAGATAATTTCTTTTTCTGGATCTTGCACTATAGCTTGTAAAATTTTTTTACACAGTTGTCGATCTGTCGGAGTATGGCTTTCCGAAACTAACGAAGGGGAATGCCCCACCGGTAGATAATAGATTTTTTCATCAAAACAATTGATGGAAAATCCTAAACATTCATAAGAGTAGGTATTTTCATTAGAAAAAAATGAATCAATCGTTATCTTTTTTTGGCCATTAATTTTTTCAATCAATTCATGCAATTGTTTCGAAGAGGTCAAAATCTCATAGGAAAAAACCTGCTGATTTTTGTTTTCGGCAAGAATTTTAAATCCTCCCTCTGCCAAATCCGTAATACCCTCTGAGTAAGCCAGTTCTTTTAGCTTTAGGATGGAACTTTTCATGCCTAAGGATTCTAAAAAAGTAAAAAGTTCGGTACTGGGAATAAATTTGTAAGCCAATGATTCTGGTGCTGCTGTCAAATCGAGATCGGTTTTAATCGTAACTAATTTTTTAGATATTAAAGCATCTTGAAAATGCTCTTCAAAAGCGGTGATCAATTTTTTACCAGTAAATTTGTTTTTATTCTTGAAACACTCTTCGAGAGTGCCGTATTCCGCTAATAACTTGGCCGCACCCTTCGCACCAATTCCTTTTAATCCTGGAATATTGTCTGATGAATCACCAACGAGAGAAAGATAGTCGACGATTTGATTGGGCTTAACACCCATTTTTTCAAAGACATCGTCGCTCCCTAAAATTTTATTTTTCATAGTGTCTAACATTTTTACTTTTTCATCCACAAACTGCATGAGATCTTTGTCGCCAGTGGCAATCAGTATTTCTTCAAAATAATCATGCCACTGAACAACGGCTGAACCAATGACGTCATCGGCCTCAAAATTTTGAATTGATAAATTGGATAACTTTAAATGAGAAATGAGTTTTTCGATTAAGGAAAACTGCGGAATCAGATCTTCTGGTGGTTCCGAACGATTCGCTTTATACTGATCAAAGATTTCATTACGAAAGGAACCACCTTTAGTATCTCTTGCCAAAAAAATATGGGTTGGTCGATAATCCGCCAGCATTTTTAAAAGCATCGAAAGGACACCATGAACAGCATTGACGGGAGTCCCATCAGGCGCGTGGAGTTCTCTAACCGCATAAAATGCACGAAAAATAAAACTACTAATATCGACTATAATTAAACGCGAAACTGGTTTGTTTTTCATGATTTTCTTTAACATGATTTTATCGACCATGTCTCTCTTGAAATAATTTTAACTGGAAATTTTAAAAGAGGTATTTAGGTAATATGAACATCTTCAGTTTCAAACCACGAACCATTTTTTTTACTAAACATTTCTCTCGTTTGATCGTTAGCAATAACGGTTGTATCGGCCATCACATCACCTAGCCGATGACCGGTATCCAAATTAAAAATAAAATAGAGCTCGAGTAAGGCCATTGGAATAATGATGACGAAAGCCAAAATCCAACCCCAAATAGGAACGATTAAAAATGCGATTGGTATGGTCAATGGTAAGTTGCGAATCATCGATTGTCGTTTAGAGCACGGTTGTCCATCTTCGAGTGAAACAACGGCAAACCCAATAAATTTTTTTCCTGCAGATTGACCTTTTTGGATCGAATCTGAAATCGACATATAAAGAACTCCTAGAACCACCCCGAATGGATAAAAGAGAAAACACAAGATTAGCACCAAGAATAAATCAATACATTTGGCCAAAACACGCGAGAGTTTGGCGGTTCTAATTCCAGAATTTAACAGATATTTTTTATCTATCACTTTTTAACCATGACATAGAACATTGATAAAATCTTTTTTTAAGAGTTAACGTCATTATACCGATTTTAGTAAATACAATGAATTAGGTACAATCTTCCATAATCTTAATTCTTGGTTATGCGAATCACTTGCTTTTCTTTAAATTGACTCCATTATTTATGTAAGAATTGCCTGAAACTATCAACTCAGGTAAAAATTAAACTAAACATCGGAGAAAATATGAGCGTAAATGTCGTCGATCAAAACAATTTTGATAAAAATGTCCTGCAATCAAATCAACCAGTTTTAGTAGATTTCTGGGCCGAATGGTGTGGCCCTTGCCGAGCACTGGCCCCAATTCTTGACCAAGTGGCCACAGAAGTTCAAGGAAAAGCTTCCATCGTTAAAGTGAACGTGGATGAAAACCGAGATTTGGCACAAAAATACGGAATTAGAAGCATTCCCACATTGATTATCTTCAAAGGTGGAAATATCGAAAAAACCTTGGTCGGTTCACAGCCAAAAGCTGAAATTGTAAAAAGCATCAACGAACTTCTTTGAACTTTTATGAACTTTTATAGTTTTGCTCAGGTTCAAAAGAAAAATAGACAATCCATTTTATAAAGGTCTTTTTATGGAACATATTAAAAAGGCCTTATTAGATGCCAACCAAGTTTTAAATCACTTTTTAACTCAAGAAAGCCAGCTAATTGCCATCGAAAAATCCATTCAAGAATTTTCCAAGACTCTTTCCCAAGGTGGTCGAATTTTGACCTGTGGGAATGGTGGCAGCATGTGTGATTCCATGCACTTTGCAGAAGAGTTAACAGGTCGTTTCCGAAAAGATCGACCAGCATTAGCGGCGCATTCTATGGGTGATGCTGGTCACTTAACTTGTGTGGCCAATGATTTTGGTTATGATCATGTTTTTTCTCGCAATGTGGAAGCTTGGGGACGAGAAGGTGATACTTTGCTGGCAATTTCCACGAGCGGGAACTCCAGCAATATAATTAAAGCGGTTGAGTATGCTCATCAAAAGAAAATCAAAACTGTCGGTCTTTTAGGTAAAGATGGAGGCAAATTAAAAAATTTAGTTTCCATTCCCATAGTAGTTCCGTCAAATATTACCGACCGAATTCAAGAGATTCACATAAAAATTATTCATATTTTTATTGAAGGCATTGAAAGATCTTTGTTTCCTAACCTTTATTAATACCAATTTAAAAAAATCAAACTTTCAGTAGTAAAAGTGTTGAAACGGCGGTTGAAGGAAAATTAATTTATCAATTAGTTACAACTTTCTTGTAGCATCAAATCACTTACAAGCTTAAAATTATTTATAAGTCTTATCTTAATAAATTGAGGAGTTTTCCATGGAAGGTACAGTCAGCGACGCCGGTTTTATCATGTCGATTATCAATAGTATGGCCATATTTATACAAAAGGGTGGGCCATTTATGTATGTCATTTTGGTAGTCTGGGGAATCGGAGGGGCGATTGCTTTGGAAAGATTATCAAAATTAAAAAAGTTAGACCTTGATGGTCCATCATTTATGAATGAACTCCAAAGATATATCCTTTCAAATGATATTCAAGGTGCCATTCGGGTTTGTTCTGGCTCACTCGCTGCTTTACCAAAAGTTTTAAAAAGTGGATTAAAAAGAGCTGATCAAAAAATAGATCAAGTTCAAAATGCGATCGATGCAACCGCCTTAGAAGTTATTCCAAAAATTGAAAGACGACTTGGATACTTACCGTTAGCTGCCAATATTTCTACTCTCTTCGGTTTATTAGGAACAATCGCTGGTTTGATTGAATCATTTGCGGCAGTTTCTGAGGCCGATCCCACTTTACGTGGCCAAGTACTTTCTAGTGGTATCGCCCAAGCGATGAACACCACCGCTCTAGGATTAGTGGCTGCCATTAGTATCATGGTTTTTCATGCCGTCTTAAATGCCAAAGCTGAAAAAATTATCACGGAAATAGATGAATTTTCAGTTAAGCTTCTCGATCTACTTGGAACAAAAAAGGAAAGTGTTAATTAAATGTATCGGATGCCGACTGCCCGAAGGGCAAAAAGAAAAAAACCAGAAAAATTAAATCTCATTCCAATCTTGGATGCGATTTTTATTTTCATCTTCTTTTTATTGTTTTCCACTTCATTTATAAGTGTTTTTGAAATCAATTCCTTAAAGCCAATTGTTTCCAATAAACCTCCAGTAGACAAAACTCCTCCACTGGCCTTAACCATCAGTATTGATAACACGGGAATCAATATTGCCACAGGTGTCCCTTCGGTAGTGAGAAAAAGAATCGGGAAACTTGGTGACGGAAAATATGATCTTGAGACCATGCATAACTTTATCTTTGATCTTAAAAAAAATCATTTAAACGAAAATTCGGCAGTGCTTATTCCTGAGATTGATCTACCTTATGAAGATCTGGTGAAAATTATCGATTCAATCCGAACACTTCGGGCAACCGATGAATCTATTTTCAAAAAAGACAAAGATGGAATTGATGTAAAAGTAGATACTTTATTTGGTGATATAATTTTTGGTAATTTATTCAGTTAATTTTAACAAAAATGGAAAGGCATGAGAAATCGCGGCATAAGACATCGATTAAGAAGAAGAAATAGGGCATCTGACTTTGAACTAGATATCACCTCACTTCTTGATATCTTAGTAATTTTACTAATTTTTTTACTTCAAAGTTACAACTCCTCGGGGATGGTTTTTCAAGTTCAAGAAGGAATTGTTTTACCAATGTCTGATTCCAATCGACCAAACACTGCAGGGGTGATAGTTCAAGTTTCACCATCGACGATTTATGTCGATGATTCCGTCGTTTATGATGCTGGAAATCGTCCTCCAAAAACATTTGATCAGGAAGAACGTCGAATCATTCCTTTGTATAATGCTCTTGTGGAAAAAAGAGAAAATGCCAATTTACTGAATAAAAACTTACAAGAAAAGAAGCAGTTTTCCGGAGTTGTTAATTTCGTTATTGATAAAACCATTGGCTATAATTACGTCAAAAAATTAATGTATACCGCTGGTGAAGCTGGTTATTTCAAATTCAACTTAGTTGTTCTCGGCGAGGAAATCTAATTCAATCGATTTTACTTTAGATTGTTAATCGCTAATGATTATGTCCTATTCCCAAGTGCCTCGCTTCCCCATCGCTCTATAACTGTACTGGTTGAGATTTCCAGTGCCGCTATATAACTAGCGTACTGTCGGATAAAAATTGATAGGCTGACTTACTTTCACCGTTCCGCCACCAACAGGTTCAGGAAAACGAATTCCTTTAAGAACATTGAGGACACATTTTTTAACATTAGCGGGTAATTCAGAGTTATTTTTAAGACCTTCGTTTTTAACATGTCCAGAAGCTCCAATTTCAAAATCTAAATCTAATTGGCCACTAAACTCTCTGGCCGACTTATCAAGCTCTCTTTGGTAACAATAACGGAACTGTGGAATATGCTCTCGCAAAATTCGTCTTATGACATCTGGATCCATCCCACCTAAGACCACTGTTTCTGCAGGTATGCCGGCAGTATAGACTCCTCGTTTACTCACAAGTCCTTCAGCACCTCGAGTAGAATCTAGTTTACCAGTTGCTGAACCAGTTAATGATCCTACATTTTTTGAAACTCGAGCGGTTTCCACATTTCCAGCTTCGGACCCACCTGTGGCCAAATCCGTAAATCCAGCACTCGAACTAGAACTTGCTTTTTGCGCTTCAATTCCCTTTAAACTTCCACCTTTCGCTAATACGCTGGCCAAATTACTTTCAATTAGATCGGATCGATAAACATCCACATGACCTTTTGAACTTAAATTTGTTTTTGAAAACTTAGGTGTTTCCGCTGCACTAGTTTGTTTTGATCCACCAATCTCTTTTGCAACTGATTTTTGCTCTGTGGCCTTAGGAGTTTTAGTCGTCGCTGCAGTAGTTTTGGTATCCGTTTTTTTAACTTCTTGAATTTTTGGTGCTTGTTTAACACCTGGATCTTTTTTATCCACCACATTTTTGTTAGTGTCAGGTTTTACTTCAGATTTTTTTTCAATTGGTTTTTGCGCTTCTTTGACTTCTTGAACTGGAGATTTTTGAACTACTTCTTTGGGTGCTGTCTCGGTCTTAGCAATCGCAGGGCTGTCTGCTGCAACTAACTTAGCTGTTTTTTGATTAAATTTTGGATCATAAATAATTCTTCTTATTGTTTCGGGTACTTTTTCTTTTTCTAACTCTTCATCTATTTGATACATACTAATTGCACTAATAAATATCCCAATAAAAAACAACATTAAAAATAAATACTTTTTTAATTCATTATCTCGATCAAACATTGGAGCCGAAAGTACTTTGGGTGGTGAATCCGTATTTCTAACAAAAATCGCGTTATTGCCTTTCATAAAACGAATGATTTCATTTGGCGCTAATTGGTAGTGGCCACTTCTCGATTCAATTTTTTCAACTTTTTTATCCGTTAAATAAAAAACCTCGTATCCCGGAGGTTGTTCCACCGTGATATGGCCATCCATAATGGTGACAAAAGGAATTCTTTCTTTGGAAGCTAAGTATGGATACTCCACATTTTCGGGACTGTTGGTGCGATCAAATCCAACCAAATAATAGGTCGCTGTTTTAATTGGCACATAATCAACCGAAAAAATTCTATCTTTATGAAGGATCATAACTTCAATAGCAGTTTGGCCAATTTCATAATTAAAAATAGGATAAAGGCTTTCTAAATCTTCAAAAATATATTCACTAAATTCTGCTTTACTATCAGCACTCAATGGATAAATCACAGAGGGAGAACTTGTTTCATTATCTTTAAACGAAATGGGTCTCGCTGGTAAAGGTTTTGATTTTTCATTTTGATTTTTTTCAGTGTTTACGTTCTTTAAATCCTTGAAGTTCAAACCTTGTTTTTCATTTTCAAGTAGGGGCAACCTGGATTCGAATGAATGAAATGTATTTTGAATGATGGGAGGAAGGCCAGGTTCTAAAATATCTAAGACTGGAGGAACGCTTGTTTTTTCATCATATTCACGAAAAACAAAATTCACTCCACCTATTGAAATTTTATCGCCTCTTTTAATTTCCCCGGTAACAATCTTTTTACCATTTACTTGAGTTCCATTTTTTGAATTCAAATCAAAAATTCGACAAATATTTTTATCAACTTCTAATATGCAATGAAGGGCGGAAATGGTTGAACTATCTACAATGATGTCACAATTGATTGACCGTCCAATAATAACACGTTTTTTTAGAATACGAGTTGTGCTGACATTAACATCATTGTCTAATGGCTTAATCTCGTACTTTAAATATTCTTTCGAATTTTCTATTTGCACAAAATTCCTTTTTTATTGAACTCGCTCTAATGAACGCCTAATCTCGGGAATAAAATTCTCACGTAAGGGTAATTTATTGGTAAATTCTTTGGTATATCTTGGAGTTACGGATAAATCTCCTGGTGCACCACCCTCTCCTGAAACAGAAAGTTCATCGAAGTCAAACTTCTCGTATTGTTTATATTTATAAACAACTTTTCCGTCTTCTTCTTTCGCTGGATTCGAAACTTCATCTTGCGCGATTAATTTAAAATCCTGGAAGGTAAAAAATAAAATTGAAAATAGGCAAATTTTTATTTTCATTATCGTTCCCCGATTAGCTTCCCAATCTGTGTATAATAATTTTTTGATGCCGGGATAAGTTCTATTTCAATATTGCTAAAGATATTTCTCGCTAAATCTACTTTTTTGTCCACGTATAATGCGTAAGCATAGTTAATTCCAATATCTGGTCTCACTAAATATTTCTTTTCAATTTTGCTGAAAAAGTTTATCGAATCTTCTATTTTATTGAGAAAAAAACTGCTGTTGCCTAATCCCGAGAGTACATCCACATCTGATCGACCTTTATTGTATAAAATTTTAAAAATTTCGTGTGCCTCTTCAACTAGACCATACTGGAGATACAACTGCGCTTTATTAAACAGTGGGGTTAATGAATAGGGATTGTAGTCTTCTGCCTTTTTATAAGCACTTAAAGCTTTTTGATCATCGCCTAACTGTTGATAAATCACCCCTAAATTATTTAATGATGGTGCATATTTTTTATCCACATCAACGGCCTTATCATAATAGAGCTGTGCTTTTCTTTTTTGATTACTGAGAAAATAGCATGTTCCAATAGCTGTCCAATAGTTTGGATGGGTCTTATGTTTTTTATAGATTGAATCCAGAAGTGAAAAAGCTTCAACAAACTCTTTTTTGTAACATAAAGCGGTAGCCGCTCCAACCGGGTCTTTAGTTTGTAAGTCATTTTTAATTTTACTAATTTTATCTTCTTCAAAACGATCGATGGTTTCTTTTGATAAATTATTATCATCTGTTGATTCATAAAGATCTAATTCTGATTCATAAGGCAGTTCTTCATTTTCAAAATCTTTATTTTTTATCTCCGGGAACTGAGTGAGCAGCTCTTGTTCTTGAGCTTCCATTTCAACCGATGGGTTATTGACCTTGGATTCTGATGCACAGGCCACAAAAATTAAAAAAGAGAATTTGAGAATATGGCGAATCATTGTTTACCTCCTCGATCCATCAATATTCCTTTTTTAAAATATCGATATTCTAGTGCCACCGGTAAACGCACTTGATTGCTGAACCAAAAATTTTTCTCTGATAATATTTTATTTCTACTTATTTGACTTCTCGCTTCCGATAAAAACTTTTTACTTTCGTTAACAATAGGTCCAGTCAACTTCTTCATCGCGTTTTGAAATGATAAAACATAGTCTTGTGATTTCTGAGGAGGAACGAAATTTTCAACTTCATAAGCGAATCGCTGATAAGCTTCCACCATTAATTGGTAAGCAGCGACAATCCCTTTTCCGGACTTAATCTTGATTACTTCAACTCCTTGTTGAGCAATAAGATCGAGAATCTTCAACTTTTCTTTTAATACTTTATTGTATGTTTCTTCGGGAAAAGTCAATTTGATTGAGTACAAACTCGAAACTGTTTTTTCTAATTTCTTAATCTCTTCATTAGCAATCAAATCCAATGCTTCAACTGGAATTTCAAACTTATATTTCAATGAAGATCTGTATAGTGAAAAAGCATTTTGCACATGTTCACTGGCCAACTCCGCCCGGCCATTTGAACGATGAACATCTGCTAATTTAAAGTTAGCAATGATTAAATGTGGATGGAGCTCAATCTCACTTTGAATGATATTTAAATAATTTTTCAAAGCATCAAACTTACCATGATCAAGGTAATAGGAAACAATTTCAATTTTGGCATCATTAGAATATTTTTTATCAATTTGGCATTGAAATCCCTTATTAGTTGCTGCTACTGCCGATTTGTCATCAGCATTGGCCAAGCTTAAAATAACTGTATTAATAAAAAACAAATCTTTTTTCTTACTATTTAAACCGCATAATCGATTATAAACTTGTGAAAAGTATTGCGATGATTCTTTTATAAACCTGCGATGAAAAAGTTCAGTAATTATTACAAATAATGAATTTTCAAATTTAATTAAACTTGCATCATCAAGTAGTCTCAGAGATTTCTCAAGCCATTCTTTGGTTTTTTCTGGTATTTGTAACTCATGAAACAAAACGGTTAAATTATAGGCCGCGTTCATCTTCGCTTCACTCGAACTTTTTGGATCTAAATAAATTAATGAATAGCCTCTTAGAGCTCTCGTCTTATCTCCCGTTGCAGATGCCTTTTCAACATCTTCAAACTGTAAATTTAATAAATACTGCTTGAGTCCATTCACATACTTTTTACTAACCTGGAACTCCCCATTATTAATTCGTGAAATATAACTCCTAACTTTTTGATCATCTTTTAAATTTTTATAATGATCCATAATTTGTGCTAACATTGCTTCTTGAGTTTTAAGATCATTGGGGTGATTATCTTTGAATTCAATGAGGATTTTTTCAGCGTTATCAATTTGTTTTTTATCAAAATAAAGATTAAATGTTTTTTGATAAATTAGATTTGCCCTTTTTGATTCTGAGTCTAACTTTAAATATCTAACATATGCCGGCAGTAAATATTGATCGCTGGTTTTTTGCGATACTTTTTGTCCTAAAGCATCTAGCATTCCTACCACAGAGCGAACTTGAAACTTTCTTTTGTCCTCAACCTTACTCAATTCTAAAGCATCATAGGCTTTTTGGTAAAACTCCACTGCTGCATCAAAATTCTTTATAGCGAAAAATGTTTCTGCACTATGAAGATAAGACTGATATCCTTTGTCTCCCTCAATCGTTCCAAGAAGAGAAAAATAATTTGCCGCTAACTTCCCTTTGGCTTCTTTTGTTGATTCAACATCTTTATAGGTATCGCCCACTACTTGACGTTGCAAAACTGCACCATTTTTCTTTATTTGATAAATAAGAAAACTTTTACTGGTATCATCTAAATTCTGTTGGGCATTGAGAGCAACGAGTTGTTCGCAAACTTCATAATGTTTTTCATACTTAGCGTATTTTTCAAATAATCTTAACTTTAAAAGACCAATTTCTACTTTATCATCAAACTTGACTGCCCTATTACCGGCCTCTTCTAGTACATCCTCTGCTGCAACAAATTTTTCTTGATCAATTAAATGTTTCGCTAGTTGTAAAAGTTTTTCAGTTGGATCAGAACCAATTTTTTTATAATATGAAACCGCTTTTTCTGTTTGCCCTGAACCTGCATAAAATAATGCCAAATCTCTAAGAGAACTATCAGTCATATCTATAAAGTTTTTATTTTTACTCGTTTCAATAACTTCTTTTAATAACCCCACGGCCTTTTCATATTGTTTAGTTCGATAATAGCTCCAAGCTAAATTATGAGCATCCTTGGTCCACCATTTTTCCCATTTTTTAGCTAATGATGACTCATATAAGGGGATGGCATTCTTAAATTCACCTTCATTATATTCAATTTCCGCTAAACTCAATTTCGAACGCAAATGCTCTTCGCTACCAACTTTGGAATTATCAATCGCTAACTTGAAAAATTTTTTGGCTTGCTGAATTTTATTAAATTCTTTAGCGTTGAATGCCAGAACATAATAGACAGTCCCTTTTTTCTTAAAATTTTTATATTTACCAACAATCGCCTCTCCTAAACGCTGCGACTTTAAAAAGTGATTCCTGGAATCACTAAAAAATTTTTCTCGATTAGTTTTTCTTCTCGCACCTGGAGATAATTTTAAATATTTGTCATTTTCATTTTCTTTTAACAATCTTGCTTTTTCTAAATTAAGTTCAGCCAACCTCAGTAAAAGATTAGGATCATTATGGTTTATTTGTTTGCTTAATCTCGACATTTCACTAAGTTCTTCATTGATGATTCCAACTAATAAATCACGACGATCATCGGATCGAACTTCGACTAAAACTGTGGCAACAAAAATTAAAATCGTTAGTATCTTTATCATCATTAAGAATCACACTCCGACGGTAATGCAAACACATAGTCTCCCAATTCATCGGCCCAAAATTCACCATTAAATGTCCAAAAGTATTGTTTATCATTTCGTTTGAGGTATTTAATATTTCCTCTCGCTCGATCAGTTAAATTACCCCAGCGATAAAGTTGTTGTTTTTTTCGATCGAGAACCTCTAATTTGATGTAACTAAGACCTTCAAATGAATCAAACAATTGTCCATATTTAAGAACAAGTAATTTCCTTACATATCTTCCAACTAAATCTCTTTGTAAGACGAGTGAATCGTCCGAGTTTTAATTTTTTTAGATAAACAATTTCATTTTTTCCCTTAATGAAACTATCGAGAAGCTCATTATAGGTTGGATCATAAATAATCGAGTTAAGAAGCTTATTTAATAAAACTGTCCCTTGAATTTGTCCATCTTCTCTCTGACGAGCTATTTGATAAAAATATTTATAGTCCTTACTATAACGGATTAGAAATTCTTTTAAGACTTTTGCTTCGTCTTTATATGTTTCATAGAAAGAATCTACTTCTTGTTTAGCATCGGCCCAAAGACATAACTCCATATAGGAAAGCGCAGTAAGGACTGAATTTTCAGGGTTAAAAACATGGTCAAGCACAGGTGCTTTATACGTCACTAACTTTCCTAAAGATCTATTATAATTTTTTAAGTAAAAGCTATTCCAAGCCTCTTCAAATAATATTTCAGGCCAAACATAAGATTCTTTTGGTAAGTCTAAAAAACTTAAATTGGCTTTTTCCCAATCTTTGGCGGCAAATTGAGTTCTAGGTTTTCCCAAAATGCAATAATCACGATTTATTTCTAATTGTTTTTTCTTGTTAAAACCTGTGACATTCGAAAGATTTCTTTCACTCGAGTTTACACATTCATCAAAGGCCAAATAGGCTTCATTAAACTTACCTTTTATTGAATGAATTGATCCTTCGAGTAAAAGGGCATAGGGTTTTATGGTGTGATCGATGGGAATTCCGGAGCTAATGTCTGCCAAGGCCTCATCGTATTTTCCTGATCTGAATTGTTTTTTCGCCCTAATATATCTTGCCAAGGGAGAATTTGATGATTGAAGAATTTTTAATGGTAATAATTCAAATTGTTTAACACCTACTTCTGAAATAATTTGGTCGATGACGTTATCAATATTGGAAGTTTTACCTTGCTCCATTTGCTCGACGAGATAATCTTTAATAAAGGGAATGGCAGCATAATAAATACCTTCCCCCACTAATTCCGTAGCAATTTCATGATATTTTTTCGGATCACCCTTAGAATCTATGTAAATCTTTGCAGCCTTATAGACAGAAGACCATGAAGCAAGTGATCCGAAAGTAAGTGATAAAAGTATGATATATTTTAACATCTTTATATTCCTCATAAATCCTCAATATAAGTTCGCTCTTATCTAAAAAGCGAATCCCAATGATAATGCTAAATCAAAATTATCATACCAAATTTTGTCAGTGCTATTGGCCAATGCTTTAGCCGCTTGATAATGAACTGCCGTTAAATCTAATCTCAGTGAAACCATTTCTGTTAGATAGAATCTGGTGGCCGTTGTCCACATAACCCCAGTATGATTTTCTGTTTGAAACCCTGAACCATTTTGAAGGGCATTAAGATCGGCACGATTATTTTCCTCTTCTAATTTGGCAAAACCTAAACCAAACATCCAATCAAAATAAAAAATCTTATCAAAGGTATTAATCTTAGCGTAAAACGGTGACCACATAATCATTGGTCCAAAATAACTTTTAGTCTTTCGAACAAAGGGCACTGATTGTTGTGCTACGACTGACTCAAAGACTTCATTGGTATCCGAACTATTGGAGGCATAAAGGAATTCAAATCCCCAATCTTCAGTAAAAAAGAATCCAAATCGACCTTGCATAGTTGTTGCATCGGCAAAGGCTCCAGAAGTTGTTTTACCATAGCCGGCAGTGACATATAGACTTTGAACTTTTCTAAATTTTCTATTTTGTAAAACATAGACTTCTTTGTCGGGATCCAACCAGTTAAAGTTGTAGGTGGAGTCTTCGGCCGCTTTAATGTTCGGATTTGAAGTGATAAAAAATAAACTTAAAATAAAGATCAATAGTTTAAATTGCATATTTCCTTCCTGGAAGTACAAATCAATAAATGTTTTAATCAATAGTTACATTATAAAGTTTATCACATTGCTAAGTTTCAACAACTTGGAAGTTTATTTTTGACAAATTTTTTCGAATTGGCACGCCCTACAGTGGGAAAGAGTTTTAACTTCAAGAGAAGACAGCTTGACCCAGCAGTTTAGTACACTATTTTTTACTTGATCAAAATTAACGGTAATTGAAACATGAGTATTTAAATCTAGATAACAAACAACCAAATCTATTTCATCATTTTTAGAAACCATCCCAAGCTCGAAAAGAGCTAATCCATATATTTGCAATTGCAAAAAATATTTTCTCTCTTGCTCTTCAGATTTTCTGCCGGTTTTTAAATCAATAATTTTTGTGACAATTCTCTCTTCAGTGGTCAATCGATGTGTTTGAGGGACAGCGATAATATCTGGGATGGCCGATATCATATACCCCCAAAGTGAAAACTTTAACTTTTCTTCACTTAAAAAAGAATGCGATGACGACATGGTATTGAGCATGCTTTTTATTATTTGAAAATTATCAGGGATACTTGACCAATCTCCATTTTTAATCGCTTTTTCAAAGATTGCATGAATTAAAGTTCCACGTTCAGCCGAAGACAATTGATCGTTATGAGATTTTCTAAACTTAAACGAATCACTAAATTCTAAATGATCTATTGGTGCTTTCTCTTCAACTTCGTCCAATTGGCTTTTGATTAAATTTTTAAAAGCTGAATTGTTTTTTGCTGTCAAATCTAGATCAATTAAATCTTCTAAAGATATTTTACAAATATTTTTTAAATAAAATTTATAAGGACAATCAACTAGCGTTAACAAAGATGTTGCGGAAAGCTCTGGTGCAATGGCAAATTTGGTTGAGTGGTTAAATTGGGTAATTCCCAACTGATCTGAATGAACAAGAGGTAACTTTATAAAAGGAACATTGTACCCTAGTAATTTCTCAGAAAGATCTACAACATGACAATGATCGAGAAGTTCTGGTGATTGATCAAAACATCCTTTTAGAATATTTATCCAAGAATTTTTATGACATTTTACTTCTTCAATTTCCTCGACAATAAAAAAGCAGATGCTGTGAATTGCTCTTGTTAATGCGACATAAAGAAGCCTTTTGTTTTCTTCAATGTCTTTTAAATAATTGGTGAAATTTTCTTGAATGAGTGGAAGAGAGTCAAATGATTCGTCTGCTGCCGCTGGAACAAAAATTCGGAAACTTCCAGAGTTTTTCCCCAAAAAGCTGCGATCGCCCAAGTTTTTTTCATTTGAATATATTCCCGCAAGTAGAACATGGTCAAATTCAAGGCCCTTTGAACTATGAACCGTCATAATTTGCACCATCTCTTTATTCTTTCCTATAAAACTATAACTAATTTCACTTTTTCGTCCTCTAGCATCAACTAATGAATGCCATAATTCTTGAGTGTTAGGAAATTGATCACAGTATTGCTTAATAATTTCTAAACTAAGGGAAGGTTGGGGAACCGTTAAACCGATTGTGGTTATAAATTTTAAAAATGAATGAAAACACCCGTAAAGATTCGATTCTTGTTTAAATTTTTCAACTTCCAACATTAAATTTTCTTTGGAATTTCTTGCCACTAATTGAATTATTTTTTGTACAATTTCCAAACAATATACATTATTTTTTTCTATCAAAATAAAGTCTAAAAGATGCAAAAAAATGGCAAAGATTGGATCTTCATTGGACTTAATTTTTACTTTTGCTAAAAATGAAATTTCTAGTTTTTTTAATTCTTCAGTTAGATGGAGGATCGGTTTTGTTTCTGAATATAGAACACAGATAGATTTCTGATCGTTCTTCAGCAAATCAGTTATTTTGGTAACAAGCGCTGTTGACTCTAGTAAATTTGTTTGTTCCAAATTTAATTTTTCTTGTATCACTCCCTTTCGTATTTTTAAAATCTCAACACTTCCATCATTTTCAGCACGAGATACTTGAGGCCCAAAATGAATTTTGTCTATTGCATCGACCTGCCCAGAGAAAACAGTCGCGAAAAGTTTATTATTAAATGCAACAATGTTTTTTCCCGATCGATAATTGGATTTTAAAATTTTTCTTTCTCTAATGTTATGAGAGCAATAATTAAAAACACCTATGTCCCCTCCTCGGAATCGATAAATTGCTTGTTTTATGTCACCGACGCAATAAATCTTGTTCAGGTCATTATCAATTAGTTTTAAGATTAGATCGAACTGAAGTTGACTAGTATCTTGAAACTCGTCGATGATAAAATAGCTATACTTATTTCTTATTTCTTTGGCCACATCTTGATGGCTTAAACTTTGATAAATAAAATACTCTAAGTCACTAAAGATAAACTCATCGACAGATAGATAATACTTTTCAATGTATTTGAAAAATGAACTAAGGAATTTATAATTATTGGAAATAACTTTTTTTTCGTTGATCGCCAACATGATTGAAGGCATATAGTCTTTTAAGAATAGTTTTAATTCCGAAATGACATCAAACAAAGGTTTTAACTCAGGAAAATTCTTAGGTGCTCTTAAATTATAAACCTTTTCATGAATGAAAATCAGAATTTCTATAGAGTTTTTTATTGAGAAATCGCTGCGGTCAAACTTTAATAATTCTGAAATTGTCTGATGCCATTTATTTTTATGTTGATGAGAATAAGTAGCAAAATTAGTATTTTCGATGCTTCTAATAAGCGGAAAGCTGGACCAAATAAATTGAAAAAAATGTTCAATTTGTTTTTCGAAATTTATTGATGACCCATTTGTCCATGATAATCTTGATTGTGCATCATTGAGAACATTCATTACCGCGCTTAAATATTCTTTATCTTTATTTAGAAAGATATCAAGGTACTCCGTATTATCGATTTTATTAGATTGTGAGTAATCATTAAAATGATTTATATAAAGCGACTTTATCTTTTCATAATATCGGACAGAACCTCCTAGGTTGAAATCTTGTGGTAAATGATTCACGATTCCACTTCTGACTAGTTTCATTAAAAAACTATGAATAGTGCCGATATGAAAACAATTTATATTATTGATAATAACAAGCCATCGAGAATCAGTTTGGGCCATTTGTTCAATTCTCTTTTTGAGCCTTATCTGCATTTCACCTGCAGCTTTTTTAGTAAATGTCATTGTCACAATTTGAGAAATTTCTTTGCGGATTTTCCTCAAAGATTCAGACTCATTGATAGAACTTTCTGAGAATTGATTTAAAATTTTACTAAATAAAAAAACTAAATGCTCCACCAATACATAAGTTTTGCCTGATCCAGCTCCGGCATCTAGCAAAACTCCGCCATGACTCTCGATGGCGAATAGTTGTTCTTCATTAGGCTTTTTATTGATCATTTTATTTTGCTCTAAAATATTCATTTTTTCTTCATACCCTTCTATCGCAAACTAAATTCAAGGGGCAGTATTGACATATATTTTGATCTAATGGAGATGGTAGGAAGTTTTGCTCTTCGACTAAACTCATTTTAATCGAATTGGCCTTTAAGTTTGTCTCAAAATTACTAGCTGCCAAGTTAAAATCAATAATTGAATGGCAACTAAAAGGTAGATCCAAGTTGACATTGGACAATTGGTCAACAGCAGCAAGTGATTTTTCAATTTTAGACAAACATAAGTAAATAAAGACCACTGGCTTATTGATTTTTAGTCCCCATTGATAGAACCAAAGTTGAATTGATTTTTGTTCTTTAAAATAAGATGTGGTTGGTATGCCACTGGGAGATCTTTTAAAATCAATAAGAATGCAAACTTCATCCGTTTCGATGATACAATCAACTATTCCATTAAATGACTTTTGATCTTCTTCGACTAAAAAACGATGCTCGAAGACTATTTTGAATTTTGGATTCTGAGATAGAACCTGACAAATGAACTGTATCCCTGTGCTGGCAAATGTTTTTACTTCATAAAAGTGTTTCTGGAAGTTAAAAGGTGAAAGTTGTTTCCTCTTGCTTGCCACATATTCATTCATTTTTTTCTTTATATGTTCATCACATTTTTTTTCACTCCAGATTTTCAAACCTAAATCCATAAAATATGTTTGAATGCAGAAATGCTCTAAGTATCCGAGCTCTGTAACATGGAGATCATTTTCAACTGAGATAATCGGGATTTTATATTTTACATGTTTAAAGAAAAACATTTTTGGACAATTAATAAAATCTTGGAGTTTTGTCGCTGAGATTTTCTTTATATGATCTGACTGTTCTCTGGGATTGGTAAAATGAATAGGTAAGACTGAGTGTGCTGAATTGATTTGATTCGAGATATTATCATTGGTTTCATTATTCTCCTCGAGAGAAATATTGGTAAAGGTAGCGTTATTAAAAATAAACTGCCAACCTGGATCTTCGGCCAGGAGCTTTTGGTCAAGGCAAAAAATGAGTTTACCTTGTAAATTCATTTCATAAATTCTTTGTTTTAATGAATAAAGATAAAGCTCTGAACGGTAAACCGGACCTAAGTCGCACACCATTTGAAAATATTCTTCTGCGGGCATATCTTCTGACTTCAAAAGCGAATCAACATTTTCAGACAAAATAAACATTGTAGGTACGTCTGGGTTAAATGAATCAATCTCTTGTAACGTATAGAATCTTCCCCGATAGTCATCGGTAATATTGAGAGGAAAAAAATTTACTTTAGGCACATCAAGTAATGCTATTTCTCGCATGATCTTGAGATCAAATTCCTCTATTGTTCGCAACTTACTCTTATCTAAATATTTCAAAAAAATTATTAAAACCTT
>JBIKWR010000044.1:0-18297 GCA_044356225.1 Bacteriovoracaceae bacterium
GATCAAGATTATTTCAATTATATGAGACATGTACATGTATCTTCCAATGACTTTATATTGGAATATGGATATTTTTTTAACAGCGCCAACAACACCATTTATCTTCCTCAATTTGCAAAAAAATTAACGTATATAAAAGCTGAACATGATTGTGATTCTCTAAATAGCCCCACGAAAAAAGTTTTACCGGAAGTTCATTCACAAGATAAAAACGCCAAGTGGAGAATTGCAAATGCCCAAGAGATTTGGCAAATTCCTCAAAAAGATCTTAAATCTCTTTTTAAGTTTAAAGCCAAAAGTAATGTAAATGAAACGCAAAAATTATTTTTTGGCAGAGATATATATAAATTGCTTTCGTATCAAAAAGATTTTCAGTTAACACCTGGAGGATCTGCCTATTATTACTGTGTATTAAAACTATAAAAAAAAAGGGTGACTTAAAAGTCACCCTCATATCTTAATCAATTTAAAAGTCTAAAAAAATTAAGCGAGAAGCGGAGCAATCACCAGTGCCACGATACTCATCAACTTCACTAAAATATTCATCGCAGGACCAGAAGTATCTTTAAAGGGATCGCCTACCGTATCACCAGTAACAGCGGCTTTGTGCGCCTCACTGCCTTTTTTCTCGCCTTTCACATGACCTTGTTCAATAGATTTTTTAGCGTTATCCCAAGCCCCACCAGCGTTGGCCATAAAGAGTGCTAACAAAACTCCAGTCACAGTCGCTCCGGCCAAAAGTCCACCGAGCGCTTCTTTGCCCAGCCAAAATCCCATCACGACTGGTGCAATGACAGCAACTAAACCTGGCAGGATCATTTCTTTTAAAGAAGAAGTGGTGGCGATAGCGATACAACGTTCGGTATCAGGTTTGCCCGAACCATCCATAATGCCAGGAATTTCTCGAAATTGACGGCGCACTTCTTCCACCATGGCTTGAGCGGCACGGCCGACAGCATTCATGGTGCTCGCACCAACAAAAAATGGTAAAACTCCACCAATAAAAAGTCCAATGACCACCATTGGGTTCATAATGTTAATGGACTCAAGACCAACGGCAGTAGCATAAGCCGAAAACATGGCAAGAGCAGTAAGTGCCGCTGAGCCGATGGCAAAACCTTTGCCAATAGCGGCGGTAGTATTTCCTAAGGAATCTAGACTATCGGTGATTTTTCTCACATCAGCTCCCAAGTGACTCATCTCTGCAATCCCTCCGGCATTGTCAGAGATCGGTCCATAGGCATCCACCGTCATCGTTACACCGGTGGTGGCGAGCATTCCTACCGCCGCAATACCAATCCCGTAAAGGCCGGCAAAATGATCGGCAGCAAAAATACCCACACAGATAAGCAGAATAGGAAGAATCGTAGAGTACATTCCCACCGCCAAACCAGCGATGATGTTAGTCGCAGGTCCGGTTTTTCCGGCATTCGCCACTAACTTCACAGGAGAAAAATCTCCCGAGGTATAATACTCAGTGGCCAGACCGATAAAAAGGCCTGCTAATGAACCGACGACCATCGCCCAAAAAGGGCCCATGGCGTAGGGGAAAATAGTAAAATTCATAGACTGAACAGCAAACCACGAACCGCCAAAAAGTACGATTAATCCAACCACAGGAGTAAAACGCAAAGCGGTGGCAGGATTTCCTCCTTTAAAGACATTCATTGATAAAATGCCGATCACTGAAGCGATCAATCCAATCGTCACAACGATCATCGGTAACAAAATTGCGCTGGCCGACTGATCTAAAAAGGTCGCACCAATGAACATGGTGGAAACAATCGATCCAACATAAGATTCAAATATATCAGCTCCCATACCAGCAGTATCGCCCACGTTATCGCCCACGTTGTCGGCAATCGTCGCTGGGTTGCGCGGGTCATCTTCAGGAATTCCAGCTTCAACTTTACCGACGAGATCGGCACCAACATCCGCCGCTTTGGTATAAATACCTCCTCCTACACGAGCAAAAAGAGCAATCGATGATGCTCCCATGGCAAAACCATTGAGCGCTTCAACGGAGGAAACTCCTCCTAAAACCATAAATAAAACCGCCACGCCAATCAGCCCAACGGAGGCGACAGTCATACCCATGACTGATCCACCATAAAAAGCGACCGATAAAGCTTTGCCCTGGCCTGATTTCGCCGCCGCTTCAGCGGTGCGAACGTTGGCCTTAGTCGCTGCTTTCATGCCGATATAGCCACAGGCCATGGAAGAAAAAGCACCGACGATGTAACAAACGGCAGTGTTCGCTCCTAGTTTAAAAGCAAGTAAGGCAGTGACGGCGGTCAAAAACACCAACAAAATGGTGTATTCTTTTTTTAAAAAAGTAAGAGATCCAGATTCAATCAGACCTGCAATCTCGGCCATGCGAGCGTTACCAGCGGGTTGTTTGACGATCCACACGTAGGTGGCCAAGGCGAAAATAAGTCCTGCTAGTCCGATAAACGGGCTGTAGGCGAAAAACTGAGCCGTTGCTTCCATTGAAACTTTCTCCTGTAAGGAATTGTTAAGATTTAAGTAAAGCTTTAACATGCCAGAACAACGGAGTAAATTTAAATGGCGCTAAATATGAAAAGTTGGAACTATGCAAGATAAATCATCTGGTCAAACTATTCTTAAATCCTCACTTAAAATGGCCTTGGCCACATTGAGTTCGCGCCTTCTAGGTTTAGTCCGCGAACTTTCCATGGCGGCATTTTTTGGCGCCAATGCTTTAACCGATGCTTTTCTGGTCGCCTACCGCATTCCCAATTTGTTGCGGGATTTATTTGCGGAAGGAACTTTTAGTGCCGCCTTTGTGCCAACGTTCACCGAGGCCTTAAAAGAAGGCCACCAGCGCGCCCGAGAATTATTGTGGGAAATGTGTTGGCTGCTAGGAATCGTCACGGGAGTTATCTCATTGATTTTTTACTTTTTTGCTGCCCCTTTAGTAACAGTTTTTGCCCCGTCATTTGTCGGTGAACTTCAGCAGTTTACCATCACCGTTAATTTGACCAAAATCATGTCGCCCTTTTTGTTATTGGTGTCGCTAGCAGCGCTTTTTATGGCAGTGCTAAACACCCTAAAAATCTTTTTTATTCCCGCTTTAGCACCAGCGCTTTTTAACGTGGTGATGATCGCTGCCATATGGGCCTTGCCCAGTTTTTTAAAGGGCCATAAAATTGATCCCGTTTATGCACTGGGGATTGGGACCATGATAGGGGGAGTGGTGCAATTAGCGATGCAACTTCCTTATATCTTTAAACACGCCCTCAAACCCCTGTGGCCCAAAGAATGGTTGTCTGGTCATGCTAAAAAAATCATTGGCAAAATGGGCCCGAGTTTGTTTGGTTTTGCCGCCACTCAAATCAATCTTTTGATCAACACTATTTTAGCGACTGGGACGGTGGTTGGGGCGGTTTCCTGGCTCAATTATGCCTTTCGTTTATTTCAATTTCCCATTGGCATTTTAGGTGTGAGTATCGGCGGCTCGAATTTAGTTCATTTTAGCGAAGCTTGGAAAAATGGCGATCAAGAAAAGGCAGTGGCGACTTTAAAGAGTAGTTACCTTTTAAGTATGGTGACACTTTTTTTGGCCTTGGGTCTGCTGATGGGTTTGGCCGAACCCATGGTCAATTTGGTTTATCAAAGAGGGCGCTGGCTCAGTCTCGATACGCAAAACACTACTTTGGCCTTGCAGTGGTACCTGGCAGGCCTGCCATTTTATGGTTTGTATAAGCTGTTCGTACCCACATTTTACACTATCGATCGGCACCGCATTCCAGTGATTTGTTCAATTGGAAGCATTGTCCTCAATATCGTTTTTTGTTTAGTTTTTACAAAGCACTTTGGCTTTGCGGTTTTGGCCGCTGGAGTTAGTTTATCGATGGCAGTGAATATTTCGGCGCAGGCCTATTTCTTAAAAAAAGATCTTAAGTTATCGCCTTTTTTCTTTTTTGATTGGACCATGGTGAAAATTTTCGCTGCCAGTTTTACCACTTTTTTGTTCGCTCAAAACTTGGGATTATTTTTTTATAATGAGGGAGATGGCACTTTGATGAAGCTTGGGGTTTTTCTCACCATAAGTTTAGCAGGGATATTGGCATATGGTGTCATGCTGTGGTTATTGAAAGAAAATCAGCTCATTAAATGCTTTCTGAATCGCTCTAAATAGGTTAGAGTTGCGATTCTTTATGCATCATTTAATTTTTGGAGTTTAATTTTGGAAACAAGAAAACCTGTGCGTACAGATTTTGAAACCCTAAGAAGTCTCGCCATTTATACCATAAATCATCTACAAGAAGGCAGTATCATCGAATACGCCATCGACAAACGCGCTCCTTTAATTGAAGCCATGGCCACCGAGTTTGGTGTTTGTTTTTCAACTGATGAAGATATTAAAGACCAGGCGATCGAAGAAGTGGAAGAAAAATTAGGCGAATCCAATTTGCCCGACGATATCACCGAAACTGAAATGTACATTCACGCGCGCAAAGAAATCATCAAAGGTTTTCAAGGCGAGAACCTCGGTGGACTTTATTTAATTGAGTCGCTCAATAAGATCGCTCATCGAACCAAAGATTTTTTACTCAATAACGAATTGATCGATGAAGTTTTTGCCACCGATGAAGAGCTGGTGGAATTTTTAGTGGAAAAAATTCGTCGTTTCACTGCTAAAGAAAGTATCTATAAACAATAATTTTTTTTAAATAGAACTTGGAAAAAAAAAGCCGCTGTAACAGCGGCTTTTTTTTTACTATTTAGAGGAACTTTTATTATTTTTTGGATCTGTTGATAGAGGATTAGAGCTTTCGCCATTTCTTTGGCCGTCGTTAACAGTTTTTTCTGTTGATGATGGAGATGTTCTTGCTCGAACACATTTTAACTCAGTAATAATTTCGTCAGTTCTACCGATTCCCAAGAGATGTTCATGTTGGTTTCGACCATAACCCAAGCCAATGCACGAGACGTATCCGGTTACTTCTTGGTAACTATTTATTGATGTCGGAATTCTAACTCTGGCGATGCTTGTTGTTTGATTTGAAAGATAACTGTCAAAGCCAAGTTTTGAACAAATCATTTGTCCATATTCATAAGCACTGAGCTTTTTTCCTCTATCGATTGATATTGGATAACCATCGATGAGAGGAATTTTAAATGTCACAACGAATAGACTCATATTAAATGACACCTAAAAACCTAAAAAAATGGTGAGTTCAATTTCTAGTAATTTTAAATGTGCTCTTTGAATCTTGTGAAAAATTTAATCGATTATTTCTAGATTTTTTAAGGCCATTTCCACATATGGCCCTTCAATCCCGCCCGACAAGACCGAGCTTTTGGAAATAAATAACAAGGCCTGATCTGGATCGAGTTCATTGATATAGACCATCAGATCTAGATAGAGACGATTTTCATTGTCTTGGGTCGCCGTACCTTCTTGTCGAATAAAATCGGAATTCAACTCTTTGGTTTTAGTTTGCGTAAAAAAATGATCTGCTTCAGAAGTGGTTTTTACCTCTGGATCAAACACCAATGATTCTTGAGTTAAAAAATCTGCTAAGATTTGCTGGGCGGTTTGCTCCGTTGAGTTTTTGAGTAAATGAAACTCGGCTTGCCAATCATAATGAGTGTCAGTTCGTTTAAATAATTGGTGGTGATCAGAACTTTGCGATATTTTTGTCCACCAAGTAGGAAGATAAAAACGAAAGTTAAAAAAATCAAAATCAACGGCAGAATCCCGAAAATCTTCATATTCATTTTTGATAACAATGGCGGTGTAGGCCAAACCAAAAATAAAAACAAAAACAATTAACCATTCAACTATTCGATCGATACTCATAGTTTAGCATTATGAAATTGGCCTTTCATCTTGTCGATCTAAAAGAGTGGTTGTTTAAAAAATCGATATCCTTGATTCCAGAGTATCTGTTGAATATTTGTGTTTCGATAATAAAAAAGTGGATATGATGAAATGTCCAGGCCTGAGTCATCTTTCACTGATGCATCGATGGGAAGTGTTAAAAGATCTTTAATCGGTCCTTCAGGAAAAAGAATCGATGGATCACCTGTTCCTAGCATATAATGGTGATAAGAATTACGGCCTTCGTTATCGACTAAGGAAAAATCAATCACGTCATTTTCTTGATGGAAATTTTTTAAAAACCTCATCATGTCGTGACGATAATAGCGACTGGAAGCAAGAAATGCCGAAAGGCCTTTTTCGTTTTGACTATTGAGTGCGGATTGAAGACCAGACTTCCATAAAGAATTTAGTTTTTCTAAATCCAGAAAAAGATTTTCCTGTGCATAGTATGCATGAATCTTTTTTAGAATTTTTTGAACATCTTGCTTCATGACCTGTCCTAGAAAACGATCATCAAATGTATTTAGTTGTCTCTCGATGTAAATTTTAATTAAATCTTCATTTTGATAAAAAGTATCAAGTTCAGGGTCTTCTTCTAGGTTTAAAAAAGTGAGAAATTCTTCTTTGCTAGAAATTTGAGATTTAGAGAATGATTTTTGAGTAAAAAAAGTTTCTAAATACTTTCTAACCTCGAGCATACCTCGAGATTGGAGATATTGATTTATCGTCAATTCTTCTCCACGCCATACCAAATGGGTCATGTCATCAGTCCTTAATGGTGGAGCACTTGCTGAAGTAAGATCGGCTTTTAGTGCTAAATCAGTTTGACCAAAACACAGCAGACGTGTTTGGGGATTTTTAGCATGGTAACATCCACTATAATCAACATGATTGTTTTCACCTTGCAGGTCCCATAATTTAATATTTTCAAAAATTCCTAAAAACATTCCATGGCTTTGAGTATTGGCAAATACTTTTTTAGAATTATTAAGATTGAGTTGTATTGATGAGCGAAAGGCCAGATCGAGAGTGACAGGAGATGTGGTGGACAACGTTCCATCGGCGCGAAAATCGCTTTGCTTAAATTTAAAGAGTGCATTCATTTGTTTGTCACCATGACCAAAAGAAGTGAGTTCAGCTCGGTAGCGACCACGAACACAAGATCCATGACCACTGGCATAGACTTGAAAATGGGAGTAGTTATTAATCAGACAATAGAGAGATTTTTCGGCGCTATCAGGTTGAGCATTAAGGGCAATCATCAAACCAAAAAGTGAATCTGTTCGTATTTGAAGATGACCATCAGCAAGTTTTTTTTCAAAATCTTTTTTGGTGCGATTGATGATAATGGTAGACAGTTTTTGGTTCACAGAAGAAGTTTCATAAAAACTTCGATAATGATTTAGATATTCTTGCACCCATATATCGCGTTTTTCTTAGTCGGTTATTTCTTTTAGATAAGGTTGATGAATAGAATTGATGGTGATTTCATCGGCTGACATCTTGGCCACATCTTGAACTAATTTTTCTTGATACTTCATATCTACTTGTTTCATGATTTTGGGATTATCGAGGATGGAGATAAGCACACGATTAGGAATACCATTGAGAAAGAAGTTTTTTTTAAGTTCATCAAAGGTCAATTCCACTTTTTCCTGAACACTTTTGGTATCGAGCTTAGGATAGTCACCTTCAATCAATTTTTTTATTAAGTATTTTGTTAGTTCAATTGATCGCGGTATAAGCTGGAGGATCGTTTTTTCAATTTCTTCCATGATTTTTTGATTTTCGCTGACCGATCTTCGATTAAGACGTTGAGTAATCTTGGCCAAGGCCTCTGCTTTTTGATCAGCATTCCAAATCAGAGATTTATTAATGATATCTATTTTTGCTGTTAGTTTATTTTTTTCTTTTTCGTTAAAATAAACATTCTGCAAATGTGCTTTTAAGCGCGGAGCATATTCAGCTATATGGTCGAGAAATTCTTTCTCAAATGTCTCATGCCAATAATTCGCCAAGACAAAAGGCGATGCCAACGCGTTGGTGATTTCCGTCTCTTTTATTTGAGCAGATAATATTTTAGAAAACAGTATATCGTGGGGTTGTTCATTAATTTTCAAACCAAATTTTGTTATAAACTTTCGAATGACTTCATGAGTTTCAAGAATGACTCGGGTCGAACAATTGATAAAAGTCACTTGTCGAGTGTCTGGATGAACCGCATAAGTTCCATTTAAAAAATTTTTCCATATCCGACTGGGAAGAAATTTTTTTTCATACTCAGTTTCCATAGTTTCAATATTAATTTTCCCTTCGACTTCATACAAGATGTTGGTGTGACCTACATCACCCTTTGAGGAGTGGGTAATGATGGTGACATCTTCATAACCTCCTTCAAAACACTTTTTAAGTCCTTGGGGCCCTTCATCATAATAAGTCACGGCTTGATTTAACGATAAATCAATTTCTAAAGTTTTTAGACCTTCGCTAATGGATTGTTTAATCAAATGATTAATTTTAGGGTTTTTAAAAAGTGATACTACACAGGTTTTAGGTTTATGATATGAACTATTTTGTGAATTGTGAGAAATTTCTTTGCCCCATACGCTTGACCCCATGATGGGCATCGATGTTAGGTGTAAAATAATCAATGATAATAAATAAATAATTTTTTGCTGCTGTTGATTCATGACAATCCATTTTTAAAGATGTTTGAAAAATTATAGGGGGAAAAAAAATGATTGGAGAAATAGATGATCCCCAAAGAAAGAATCTGTTTGTTGGCCTAATGAACAAGTAAAAAATACAAGTCTTTTAAAAATTTTTACTCAATTGGTTTTCTATTGAGAGACAAGACCCAAAAGTGTTTCGCATAAATATTCAGCCGTTTTGAAGCTGATACTTATTTTGTCTTTTCGATTTTTATTTAACTCTTTTACTAAAGTTTTTTGTAATCCTTTAATGATTTCCTTATCAGAGAGTTCTTTCGAAAAAGTGTATTTAATAATGGAAGAATGTCGATCGATAATACTAAGCTCTGATTTTAATTGATTAACTAAAGCTGGCAGATAACCAAGACTCAATAATTCATCAGACTTTAAATTCGAAGGTTCAATATTTTGGACCGTATCTTCATCTAAGAAAATCCCCAAGGCAATCAGCCATCCACGTGTATCTTGATGAGATGAAACAATCTGTGGAAAGTATAATCCAGTGGCCATAAGCGAGCCGGCGATGATGGCGATTTCGGTCGTTATGCTAGAATGGTAGACTCCTGACATTCCCAGGATAATCGCTTCACTTTTTTTGGGAGTCATCCCAGCGACTAGGCAAAGACAAAGAACTAGAGGGCGAATAAACTTAATAAGAGATGTCATATTTTTTGCTTTTGTTTAAAAATAATAAAAACATTTTACTTGCTAATAGCAAAACCAGAAAATAAATCTAGATTAATATAAAACATCTGGCACAAAATGTCAGTGCGCCTTCTGAACAGGTAAAAGTTATAAAAAAATTTGAATCAAATTCTTTATCACTTTGAAATATGTCATTGAGATTGGTTTAGATAAAGTTCAAAAAGTTCACAGAAATATTTTCTTATCAGTAATGGTTATTTGTAAAATATTTTGCAAAGACTTTTAGTCAGGAATGCTGGATAACTAAGGCCCTGAACCTTGCCTTTTTGTTGAGCCACAGCGGGGTTGCTCATGGTAATTTTTTTATGAAATGAATCACCATAAAATTGTGTCTTAGCACGAATTCCCACCATACTGCGCTTGACCTAAAGACGGTCAACCACCAGGCCAAGCCTAAAATAAAAATTAGGACTATCGCCCATTCGATGATTCGGTCTAATGTCACAAGGTCACATTATGAAAGTTAGAATTGCTCCTGTCGAGTGACTAAGCAACTCTTTTTCTTGCCATCCATAAATCATACTCTGCTTGGATACGAACCCACATTTCTGCGTTTGTCCCAAGAACTTTTTCTAATATGAGAGCGAATTCGGGGGAGATGGCACGTTTGCCATTAACAATTTCATTGATCTTTCTTGGCGAGCAACCACACTTTACCGCGAATTGGGATTGATTGAGTCCCATCTCTGATAAATAAATTTCACTGAGAACAATTCCAGGATGCATGGGCCTTGGATTTTTAATCATAAATACCTCTTTAATGATAATTTTCGACTTTTACATCGAAGAACTCACCATTTTAAAATTTAAAAGTAATGCCCGAGGGGAGTTTAATGGTCACACTCCATTCATTGGCTCTTTTACCCTTAAGTTTATGCAATCGAATGTTGGGTGGTTGCCCCATTAATTTCAAATCATTTAACTCACTAGTAGCGTGCATAATAGTTAAGAGCGCTTTGGCTCGATTCCAATATTCTCGTGGCAACGACTTAGATTGATCTTTTTCCCAAATATCTTCAGCGATCTTGTTACTAAAATTGTGAATCATAAATTCCTCAGGCTATGACGCTATACCACCTAGTGTAATAGCCTGCAACCTTTTGTTGGGTTCTTTATCAAAAAATGTTGTTGAGTAAAACAATTCACTTACCATCTGTCGATAATGAAATGCGCCACCAAAATGAAAAATGAAGTTTACTCGAATTCCCCACCATACTCCGCTAGGCCAAAAAGCGGCCCAATCACAGGGCCAAGCTTTTTTGGCCCTAAACAAAACTTTTAATTATTATTTTTTGCAAGAGTAAGAATTATTTTAAAAAATATTTTTGCAGAAGTTTTTAATTGTGAATGCTCGGTAACTAAGGCCCGCTGTTTGGCCTTTTGGATGGCCACTGCGGGCTTGTTCGGTGTAGTTGTTTTTTTTTGAAGATAAAATATTTTTGAGTGATCAGGAATTAAAATACAACGTTGGCTTTTTCTAACATTTTTCGATTTGATTTTATTTTGATAACTTACTAGCGTCAAAAGTGCCCAGTGGGCAGTTTTGATGCTAAGTAAGCGTGGAGTAAAAAGAAGCTGCAGCTTCTTTTTACGAATGAACTGACTAAAAAAGTACCAATATTGAAAGAAAAACTCTTTCTGAAATTTTAGAACTTTTGCGACTCAATTTTAAACGCAAAATATTTGCGAAGATGGGTTACTCTCATTTAACCAAATATATGATTAACTTACCAGCGTCAAAAGTGCCCTGTGGGCAGTTTTGATGCTGAGTAAGCTTGGAGTAAAAAGAAGCTGCAGCTTCTTTTTACGAATGAACTGACTTAAATGACAAGCTAAGCATAAATTTATCTACGGTGACAAAACTTGCGATGCATATGAAAGATTCAAGTATTGATGAAAAACGAGAAGCGCTCAATTTAATTAAAAATAAAACTATAGCACAAACTGAAAAAAGTTTATTTGATTTAACAGGTCGCTCCACCGTAAAGCAGGATTTACTTCAGCGTGCCTCTGAAAATACTCAGCGTCTGTCGGTGACTTTGAGTGATGAAACTGTAGAAAAATTGAATCGCCTAAAACAATTGATGCAACTTACCAGTGTCAAAAGTGCCCAGTGGGCAGTTTTGATGCTGAGTAAGCGTGGAGTGAAAAGAAGCTGCAGCTTCTTTTTACGAATGAATTAACTTAAATACGTGCTATTATAAATCTGTCAGAAAAACCGGTCAAACAATCAAAATCTAGTCCCATCGCTCGCATTGCCACAGGTAATTTACGACAAGAAGTTTTAAAACGCGATTCCTATACCTGTCAGTATCCAGGTTGTGATGAAACAAAATATTTGCATCTCGATCACCAGGTTCCTTTTACCAAGGGAGGTTTAACCACTTCTTCAAATCTAAAAGTATTATGTTCCACTCATAATCGTTTAAAAGGTGCTCGGAAAGTTTGAATTCACATTCAAGAATTTAGGTTTATTAGCTAGTTCGTATTGAATCATGGGTAAATGACACCGAGGAGCTAAGCATCATAATCAAGAAGCAATTTTCACTCTAGTATCTATTATCCGATAAAATACTTTTAGCTTTTCATCTAAAAGTGATCTTATTTTAAATGGATTTAGACTCTCGTATGTTTGCCTAAGTTTTTCTTTTTTATCCAATGTTAACTTATTTGATCCCATTAATCTCTGATAGGGTGTCTTTGCCTGGTCATATTTCTTTTTAATTTTTCCTCCAATCCGTACTTTAGATTCTAATTTCAAGCATGGAGTAAAAAAGTTTAGCAGCGGATTCCAATAAAATTTGTAAATCTCATTCATAACGTTAATTAAACATTTTTGATCTAACCGTTCGTAGCCAAAAATATATCGGACATGTGTCCAGTTTTTTTTGTTCAACATGAGCGTTATCATTTTTTTTATACGGTCTTCTTCGAACAAACTCTACAGGATGGTGATGACGATTTTGAAAGTAATTTAGAAGATTTTCATTAATAAATTCGTTTCCATTGTCGCTGGCAAATCCTAACAGATTAAATGGAAGATTTTCCTCAATATCTTTAATTGCCATCAGAGTGACGTAGGAATCCTTACCCCAAATGGCCCTATTTTCGGTCCAGCCGCTATAAAGATCGACAACGGTCAGAGAATTAGCATACGAGCCAAGTAAACTTGTTAAAATTAAGTGAAAAAAGACTTAGTAATCTTGATTATGAGTCAACGGGGCTTTAAATCAAATTAATCCCACCCATTTGTCTAATTTTTTTGCGCTCTTAGGTGTCATCTAATATGAGTCAATTCGGGCTCAAAATTGTCGACTTTTTAGACGCTCATGACTTTTTACCTACTAGTTTTGCCCAATAATCATCACTTAGATCTTAAAAAATTGGCCAGTCCTTTGCTTATAAGCGATTGAACATTTTTCTTTATTCAATTGGAGGTTTTATGCTTTGGAACAATCAACGTTTGTTTTTGTTAGTTTCGCTTGTAGTGATTTTTTTAGCGGCGGGGAAATCGTGGGCGGATAGTGAAAGGCTAGATATAGGTACGTTAAGATCAGTTGATGGCATAAGTTTAGTAAACTTAAAGGATCGTACACTAGAAATGTCACAGAGTTTTGGTAGAGGAGAACTTTACAATAATATGGATTTTGGAAGATTGCAGATGCATGGAATGGCCGTTCGCAATCAAGTAGATGGAGAGATTGAGGAAGTTTCGTTATCAAATGCTTCTTTGAATGTGGCATTAAAGAAAGGCTTTTTTCCCGGGCAACATACCTTTATTAAGCCAAATTCAAAAGACGGAGAAAAGGGTTTTTGTGTTGGCTTCTTTCATATGCAGCTAAATCAAAACTTACAAATAGCAGAAAATACCGTCATCAATGTTGAACATGGTTTTTCTCGTGGAAATGTTTATTCTTCTAGTGGATTTGATTTTTTTGAGCAAGATGATATTGCTTACAAAACATTATTTTTAAAATCTTTTGCTGAAAAAGTTATTCCTAATTTATATTCTAGTTTAAAAGGTATTAATTTAAAATCTTTTAGGGTCTTACAAACTAAACAACCATCTCCTTATGCTTTCATAGGCTGTGCAAGTGAAAAACAATCAATTTCAATTGAAGAGTTTAATGCCATTATGGCCAATGAATTTCGCCTTTCAGTATTAGGAATGGATAACTACCCAGAAAATATTGTGGAGGTAGGAGTTGATGGTACAACCGGAAAATATCAAGGGCGAAAAGTAGTTCATGTTCCAACTGCTAAAATGCTTAAAAATAAAATTGAAGTTGAAAAATCTAATCCTTATATAGCTGACATATTTTGGACGTATGGATGTGCAGAAGATATTGTTGTAAAAGGAAGTTCTCATGTTTTGGCGGAAGAAAAAGAGAATGGATATGATTGTGTAGTAGCTGAAAATTTAGCTTATGAACCACAGACATATAAGAAAAGCCGTACCATTTATAAAGTTGATGCTGATACTGGAAAACGAAACTACAAAGATACAGGTATGATTTTTAATGGTGATTATTGCGAAGGTGGTATCATTCTTAATTGTACATATGTGGGAGTACAAAAAATCTTGATACCTACAAATAAAAATATTAATGATTTAAATAATGGAAATGGAGAAGGTGAAAAAAGTCCATCTTCACCTGGAATCGAAAACAATGGTGCTTCGGCAATTTAAATTTAAATTTTTAATACAGAAAATAAATGGGCCATAAGTTAAAAATTATGGCCCTATTTTGTACCAAAGCAAAAATAAGAAACTATTTTTTTGCAAGTAGATCTAAACTGAGTCAATGAATCTAAAAACGGATACTCTATCCAAATACTCAGGCTTTTAAACTCCTAAAATTTCACACTCTCTATCTCATCCCAACAAAATTTAAAGTTAATTTAAGAACTTACCGAAATAATCAACGAGATAAGTAAATTTATAAACTTTAATAAGCTTAGGTTCATGGAGTTAGTTATGGGAAGGCCTCAATTGGTTAAACCGCGAATAGGAAAAATCCTTTTGCTTTTTTGCTTGATGGTGACCTCACTAGCAAAAACTGGGCAAGTAGTATTTGCCCAAGCAACGGTAGATGGTACTTCCTTCAGCGGTGGCGGATCTTTCGGTGGCAGCTACGGCGGAAGTTCCGGACTCGATGGTTACTTTGACTCCTGCGAGCGGATCGGGATAGATCGACCACACTTAAAAGACCAATGTTATCAGTATGCGATGTCAAACGAATTTGGTTACGACTATATGCCCATGCCTTATCAAGGATATGATTGTATCGATTGCCAAAAACAATCGGTGGGATCACAAATTGCCGAAGTGTTAGGCACCGTGGCCGGACCGTTGGCGGCTTTTGGTATTGGTTACTACGGCGCAAAGTATGGTTATAAAACGCAAAAAGCTTGGGCCAATGCTTATGAATCTGGCCACGAAGAATGCACTAATCGATTTAATGCTTTTTTACAATACTCTGTTGATCGCGGCGCTTCGCCTATCACACCTGGACAACTAGGTGATGCAGGGGCGTGGCAATGTAACAATTCTCCCTACGGTGGTTATGCCGGATTTGGTGGACTGTATGGCAATGGATTTGGTGGCGGCGGCAATTCGTGGATCGCTGGTGGTTACTCGCCGGGATTTATGAATGGCATGATCGGTCCTTATGGTAACGGCGGATTTGGTGGCGGCGTTGGTTTTGGCGCTCCAGGATTTGGCGGTGGCTTTCATGGCGGTGGCGGAATTCCTGGAGGTGGCTTTTACGGCGGTGGCTGGCCAGTCGGAGGCGGGATAGGTGGAGGAATCGGTATCGGTGGTGGCATCGGTGCAGGATTTCCAATCTATGGTGGTTACCCTATGGGTGGCGGCGGGATTGGAATCGGTGGCGGTATTGGCATCGGTGGTGGAATAGGTGTCGGCGGTGGCTTTCCCGGAGTGGGAATGGGCATGGGCATGGGCGGATACCCTGGAATGGGCATGGGATTTCCCGGCGCTGGAGCTGGCGGCGGAATTTATATTGGCGGCGGACTAGGCGGTGGATTTCCTGGTGGAATTCACGGCGGAGGCATGGGCTGGCCAGGAGCTGGGGCCGGAATTTATGGCCCAGGGATAGGAGTCGGCGGCGGAATTGGCGTTGGCGGTGGAATTGGCATCGGACTTCCCGGTTTTGGAATTGGTGTAGGCGGCGGCATGGGTGGTATCCTTGGCGGCGGTATGGGAATGGGAGTTCCTCCTGGTTACAATGGCGTTTTTCCTGGTGGAAATATTTATGGTGGCGGTGGAGTCTACGGAAATGGTGGACTTTATGGTGGACCATTTTCTGGAAATATTTATGGCGGTGTAGGTACCGGTTGGCCCGGAGGCGGGGGCGGTGTTGGTGCTGGATGGCCTGGCATGTGGGGCGGAATGGGTGGAGGTGCACCAGTGATGTGTATCGTTGCTCCTTGTGTTCCTGGCGGCGGGGGCGGTGGATGGAACGGTGGCTGGAATGGCAATGGCAACGTTGGTTGGAACGGTGGAGCTGGCCTAAATAATTTTCCCTGGGGCAATGGTAACGGTAGTTACTGGAACTCAACTGGTGGTTGGGGGAATGGCAACGGTCAATACAACAATCAGTATCAAGCGTGGATGCAGCAGCAACAACAAATGCAGCAGCAATATCAAACTCAGCAACAGGCCAACTCGAGAACAGCGCAAACGGATGTGTCGACCAGACCGCGCATGAACCAAGCGCTTTATCAGAACTATCAAGATGCCGCCAATAACCTCTACGGTTACAATCAGTATGGAGCAGGGGCAGGTTATGGTTATGGCAGTATGTACGGAAATGCTCCGTACGCCATGGGCAATATCGGCATTAATGGTGGTGGATGGTTAGGTGGTTCAGCTGGTTTTGGATTTTAATCAACAAAGGCCATTCAAAAAAATCTGAATGGCCTAACAAGTTTCATTATCTAAAAAATTAAATTAATTAGCGGGAGTTAAGCCTAACAAAGTTTCAGCTAAGTATTCAGCAGTATCTAAGCTGATGCTGACTTTCTTTTCATTTTCAGTTTTATTTTTGTTAAGAGCAGCGACAATTGTTTCTTGTAACCCTTTTACAATTTGAACATTTCTCACATCATGGCTTTCAATAGAGTTTAATTCTTTTTGATTTAAGTCATATTGAATAGGAGTTTTGTGAGCATCGATAATTGCATCGATAATTGCAAGTTCTTTTTTAATTTTAACAGCTGTTTCTTTTTCATAACCAACTTCAGTTAATTCTTCGATTTTGAGTTTTCTAGAATCGATAACGGATGAAGATTCTTCATCTAGTACGATAGATCCAAGTAACGCAAATGTTGCAAGAGAGTCATTAAAAGGACTCGAATTAGATCCGATCGCTTCTGAAAGAACAACCAGACTCCAAAAACCTCCTACAATATAAAAAGTTGTCGCCCAACCACCAGTCACCACTCCAGAAGCTGCTAGCACCAATGCTTCACTTCTTTTGGGAGCAATACACACTAATAAGCTGAAAGAGAGAATTAAAACCTTAGTCATTTTCAAAATAGTTTTCATCATCTTTATCCTTGGGTTAAAAAGTTTAAGAACAAAAAATCTTCTACTGATGTGCTCTTAAAGTATTTAAGAAAATATTCAAGAAAAAATGGAATTGAAAAATATTAAATTGTTCGTGAAACTAAAATGCAGGTAAAAAATTCAGTTTTTGTTATGGACGAGAGTTTTAATATCGGCTTGAAACATCACCGCTATCTTGTCATTATCCACGATCTCATCAACCACTCCACGACCAAAGGTGGGATGATCGATCATATCGCCTAAATGAAAGATCGATTTGATGCTATATTTGGTGGCATTGCCTTTAAATGAATCAACCGCCATTTGCCATCTTTGTGCCAAAGGCATGGTATCAATTTTTTTAGATTTTTTAGTCGGTGATCTTTTTTTCTTATTAGCAGTGGAAGGATCTTTAAAGGCGTGTTCCGCTTTACAAGTATTACATTTAACCTTGTGGGGTTTTTTGTGATCTTTCATGGACATGATAATATGACTTAATGTCAGTTTGCATTTTCCGCAATAGCTGAGAACGTCTTTACCAACGGCCAATGTTTGAGACATAAAAGATCCTTTTTCAGGGATTGGAAGAAGCTATAGTACGTATGTTATAGGTATAAGTAAAGATGGAGTGTGGGTTTGAGCGAAAAAAAGCGCTTAGAATTGCTAGAGAAGGCGAAGAATTTACCTGAAACTAGTGGTTGTTATTTATTCAAAAAAAATGCCGAACATATTCTCTATGTGGGCAAGGCCAAAAATCTTAAGTCCCGAGTTACTTCCTATTTTCAAGCTGGTGCTAAAACTCCTAAGACGGAGATCCTAGTTGGGCATATCCAAGATTTCGATTTTATCTTAACGGGATCAGATGCTGAGGCTTTTGTCCTTGAAAATAATCTCATCAAAAAACATTCTCCTAAATACAATATTCGTTTAAAAGACGACAAAACCTATCCTTATCTTTTGGTTGATGCCAATGAACCTTTCCCCAGACTTTCCTACGTGCGCCGACCAGTGCGGAAAAAAAATGTGCAGGTGTTTGGACCGTTTGTTTTAGGGAGTAATTTAAGCGAAGTCTTGTCGCTTTTAACTAAGCTTTTTCAATTGCGCGATTGTACTTTGCGCGAATTTCATTCTCGGATAGAGCCTTGTCTTCTCTATCAAATGCAGCAGTGTTCCGGTCCCTGTGTGGAATTGATTAGCGCTGAAAAGTATGCTGAAAATTTAGAATTGGCGTTGGCCTTTTTTAAAGGCAAAGGTCGAAAAGGTTTGGCCGAACTGAAGGCACGCATGCAACAAGCTTCTCTCGAGGAAAAATTTGAACTGGCCGCTCAGCTGCGCGATGCGATTGTGAAGCTGGAGCAATTTGTCGATAGCACCACTCAGAAAAATGCCGAACTTGGGCAACAAAAAAACCTTGATATTTTTGCCTTTCATTTGGGGGAAGTTGAAGTCGATGTTAG
>JBIKWR010000045.1:0-18183 GCA_044356225.1 Bacteriovoracaceae bacterium
CTGTGCACAAAAAGATTGATTTTTAGTGGTTAGTCTCGTAGTCTTTCGGCAATCATTATTGTCATTTTTTTACCTCGGGTTCTAAACCGTGATTATAGCGTATTGGAATCAGTAAATATTTGGGGCCTTGAGCATGCTACAAACAAAAATTTTAGGAACTGGAATTTATGCTCCCCATAAGATTCTCACCAATTTTGATCTCGAAAAAATGATGGAAACCAGCGATGCCTGGATTTCCGAGCGAACAGGGATTAAACAACGCCACATTGCCAGTCCTGAAAAAGATGAATCGCCCTCAAATATGGGTGTCTGGGCAGCACAAAATGCCTTGGCCCAAGCGAACTTACCAGTTGATGCCATCGATCTTATTTTGTTTGCGACTTGCAAGCCTGATTACCCTTTGCCTAATACCGCAACCATAGTTCAGACGAAATTAGGAATTACCAATCGTTGTGGAGCGATTGATATCATGGCCGCCTGTAGTGGGTTTGTTTACGGATTTAATATCGCCGATGCTATGATTCGCACCGGACTTTGCCGTCATGTTTTAGTCATTGGTTCTGAACTGCTTACTCCCGAGGTCGATTGGGAAGATCGTGGAACATGTATTCTTTTTGGCGATGCCGCCGGAGCGGCGGTATTGGGATCAACTGATAAAGCGGGAGACTCAGCGGTTCTCGCTTCGACGTTAGGAGCTGATGGCAGTGGAAAAGAATTTTTTTTTCAAGAGTGGGGAGGAGCAGTTAAACCAATGACTGCCGAAATTCTCCAAAGCAAAGAAAGATTTATGAAAATGCAAGGCAAAGAAATGTTTAGAGTGGCAGTGCGAACTTTAGCATCCAACGCCACCAAAGTTATCGAACAAGCCGGATTAACACTCGCTGATGTCGACTGGATAGTCCCTCACCAAGCCAATATCAGAATTATTGAAGCCACCGCCAAGGCGCTCAATTGTCCAATGGACAAAGTCATTGTCAATATCGATCGCTACGGCAATACTTCGGCGGCGACTATCCCATTGGCCTTTCATGAAGCCGTCACCGACGGACGAATAAAACGCGGACAAGTGGTTTTGTTTGATGCTTTTGGTGCGGGCTTAACCTCTGGCGCTACTTTGATTAGGTATTAAAAATTATGAATCATCGTAATCAGAAAACCATCGCTCTATTGTTTCCCGGCCAAGGTTCTCAATATGTAGGCATGGGTTCAAAATTAAAATCAAAAGAACTTTTTAAACAAGCTCAAAAATTCATTAATTTTGATTTAATGAATCTTTGTCTTAATGGTCCGGAAGAAGAACTCAAGCTGACATTTAATACCCAACCTGCACTTTTTTGCCACTCAGTCTCGTTGTGGAAAGAAGTGGAACCGGTGTTTAAAGAGCTCAATGTAAATATTGATTTTGTGCTCGGACACTCGGTTGGTGAGTACGCTGCTCTTTGTAGCGCTGGAGCATTATCATTTGAAGATGGTTTAAAAGCTGTTAGGCAGCGTGGCTTTTATATGCAAAAAGCCGTTCCCGCCGGTCAAGGCAAAATGTTTGCTCTCATTCGAGCGCAAGAACAAGATGTTTTAAAAGCCTGTGAAATGGCTTCTGATAACGAACATAAAGTCTGGGTGGCCAATTATAATGAGCCAGAACAACTAGTTATTTCTGGACATGCTAAAGCCTGTCAGTCTGCTGTTGAGTGGCTTCAAACCCATGCAACGACAAAAATTCGCGCCATTGAATTGGCGGTCAGCGCTCCTTTTCATTGTCCTCTGATGAGTCCAGCAGCGGCCCAAATGAAAGACTATTTAAAATCGACGTCAATTCAACCCTTAAAATTTTCCTATATTGCCAATATCGACGCGGAAATTTATGGACCGGAGACTTCGCTGGTGCAAATCAAAGAAAATCTCGCTCAACAAATTGTTGGCAGTGTTCGCTGGACACAAAGTATTCAGGCTTTGCCCAACGATTGCATCGCCTTTGAAGTTGGTCCAGGAAAAGTTTTATCTGGTTTAATTCGCAAAATTAATCCCACTATCAATGTAGTGTCTCTCGATGGAGAAGACCCTCAAAAGAGTGTTCGTGAGGTTTTAAAATGACGACTCAAATCATCACTTATCCAGACCTGAGTGGAAAATCGGTGTTAGTGACTGGTGCCACACGAGGTATTGGCAAGGCCATCGCTTTGGCCTTGGCCAAGCAAAAATGCCATGTGGTTTTTAATTACCGAGGAGATACTGCTAAAAGCGTAGAGTTATCCGAAGAAATTTCCAGTTTAGGAGGAACAGCAACGGCCTTAATGTTTGATATTACGAAAGGTGATCAAATTAAAGAAGCTCTAGATGAATACCAAAAATCCTCTGCGCCCATTACTGGTTTAGTCAATAACGCCGGAATGAGTAAAGACCAAATTGTCTTACGATTAAAAGAACAAGATATTCAAGAAACCCTCGATACGAATTTAAAGGGGGCCATTTTAGTGACAGCGGCTTTGGCCAGAAACTTTTTAAAATCTCCCCATGTGAGTGTTGTCAATATCAGCTCCATTGTGGGTTTAATGGGCAACCCATCGCAAATTGCTTATGCCGCCGCCAAAGCAGGAATGATTGGTTTTGGTAAATCATTGGCCAAAGAATTGGCTTCAAGACAAGTTCGATGCAATACTATTTGCCCAGGTTTTATTGAAACTGATATGACTGCCCAATTGAGCGATACGGTTCGCGAGCACTATTTAAAAACAATCCCTTTGGGAAGAATGGGAAATGGCGACGAAGTGGCCAATTTGGTATGCTTTTTGTTAAGTCAGGCCAGCGCATATATTACTGGAGAAGTTATTAAAATTGATGGTGGACTTTATATTTAATTTTTAGAAGGAGAATTTATGAAAGACAAAGTGATTAAATTAATTTCAGAAGCAACTAAAGTAGATGCCGACAAAATTAAACCAGAGACCAGCTTTATTGATGATCTCAATTTAGATTCTTTAGATATCGTTGAATTGATGATGAAGATGGAAGATGAGTTTGGCGTCGAAATTCCCGAAGAAGACGCTGAAGGCTTAAAAACAGTTAACGATGTCATTAATTATTTAAGTAAAAAATAGGTACAGTTATGGCCAAACAATTAAGACGGGTTGCGGTCACAGGATTAGGTTCAATTTGTGGACTTGGTCATAACGTCAATGAAGTTTGGTCAAAAATTATTGCCGGTCAATCGGGAATCAATCTCATTGAACAATTCGATGCTGCCCCCTTTCCGACAAAATTTGCCGGAGAAGTGAAAAATTTTTCTTTAAGTCCCGACTTGTTACCGGAAAGAGAAGCGCCAAGATATGATCGATTTGTTCATTTTTCCCTTCATAGTGGTCACGAGGCTTTGTTAGACGCCGGATTGTTAAGTGATCATCCTTATCAACCTCACCGCATGGGTTGTATTATGGGAGTGGGAATTGGTGGCTTACCTTATATTGAAAAAAATTTCTCTGATTATTTAGACAAAGGTTTACGCCGAATTTCACCTTTTTTTATTCCTGGGATAATTGCCAACATGGGTGCTGGCATGCTCTCCATTCGTTTTAATTTACAAGGAACTTCTTATTCCACCTCAAGCGCTTGTGCTTCTGCCAGTCACGCGATTGGAGCTGCTTGCCAAGAAATTATGTTAGGAAGACAAGATGTAGTGATCAGTGGTGGAGCAGAATCCGTCATCTGCTTGATGGGAATAGGTGGTTTTTCGGTAATGAAAGCTCTTTCGCGTAATGAAAATTTTCAACAGGCCAGTCGTCCATTTGATAGTGGTCGAGATGGTTTTGTTATGGGAGAAGGGGCCGGCATGCTCGTGTTGGAAGATTTAGAAAAAGCCCAAAATCGTGGCGCCAAAATTTATGCTGAAATAGTTGGTTTTGCCGCCAGCTCCGATGCCAATCATATCACTGCTCCTCATCCTGAAGGTTTAGGAGCACGCAATTGTATGTTAAGTGCCATCGAATCAGCTGATATCAAAGTTGAAGACATTGATTACGTCAACGCCCATGGAACATCAACGCCGCTGGGTGATATTGCCGAGACCAAGGCGATACGCAAAACATTTGGTCAGCACGCCGAAAAACTTTTAGTCAGTTCAACCAAATCGATGACTGGACATCTCTTGGGGGCCGCCGGTGGTATAGAATCTGTTTTTTGTATTAAGGCCTTGGCCACTGGCCAAATTCCTCCTACAATCAATTTGGTCAATCAGGATCCAGAGTGTGATCTCAATTATGTCCCTTTGAAATCAGTCCAAAAATCCATCCAATACGCTCTTAACAATTCCTTTGGATTTGGTGGAACCAATGCCACGACGATCTTTAAAAAATTTAGTTAACGAACAACCAATATTTTTTTAAATAAAGGATTCACAATGACTAACCAACTTTCACAAAGTTTAAGCTTCATCGATCCTGAAATAAATCAACTCATTCAACTAGAAAATAAAAGACAGGAAGAAGGACTAGAGCTAATTGCTTCGGAAAATTATACTTCACTGGCAGTGATGCAGGCGCAAGGGAGCATTCTGACTAATAAGTATGCTGAAGGTTACCCCGGTAAAAGATATTATGGCGGGTGTGAACATATTGATTCCGTGGAGCAAATTGCCATAGATCGAGTTAAAAAGCTTTTTAACGCCAATTATGCCAACGTCCAACCTCATTCTGGTTCACAGGCCAATATGGCGGTTTATTTTAGCGCTCTTAACCATGGCGACAAAATTTTAGGGATGAGCCTTGCGGAAGGTGGCCACTTAACTCATGGAAGCCCAGTCAATTTTTCGGGAAAACTTTTTCAAGTAATTTCTTATGGGTTGGATCCAAAAACAGAACGGATCGATTATGAGGCCATGGCCCAAATTGCCAAAAAGGAAAAACCCAAAATGATTATTGGTGGGGCATCGGCTTACCCAAGAATTATTAATTTTACTATTATAAAAGAAATTGCTGATAGTGTTGGAGCTTTGTTTCTAGTTGATATGGCCCATATCGCTGGCCTAATTGCCGCAAAACTTCACCCTACTCCAGTTGGGTTGGCGGACTTTGTTACTTCCACCACTCATAAAACTTTGCGAGGTCCTCGAGGCGGGATCATTCTTAGTCAAAGCGAAGAGTGGAGCAAAAAAATAAATAGCAATATTTTTCCAGGCATCCAAGGTGGTCCACTTGAGCATGTGATTGCCGCCAAAGCAGTCTCGTTTAAAGAAGCTTTGAGTTCCGAATTTATAACTTATCAAAAACAAGTGATCAAAAATTGCCAAGTTTTAGCTGAGACATTAATGAGTGAAGGAATTGAAATCGTCACGGGCGGAACTGATAATCATCTTGTCCTGATAAAAACAGACTCCGTTCAGCTTTCAGGAAAAGATGCTGAATTACTTTTGGGCCAGCTCCACATGACCGTCAATAAAAACATGATTCCTGGGGATAAACGATCTCCTTTTGTCACTTCGGGAATAAGAATTGGAACTCCCGCCATTACCTCCAGAGGATTTAAAGAATCAGAATGTAAAACAGTCGGCCGATGGATTTCACAGGTCCTGAAAAATCCTAATAATCAAAAGCTTCATGAAAAAATAAAAAATGAAATCAAAGAAAGTTGTAAAAAATTTTTAGTTTATGAAGCTAAACTTAATAACTAAAAGCGTGTTGAGAAATAGTTAAAAGAAAAATAATAATTATTAACTGAACTAAGAATTTCATTAAATCGCCTTTTGGAAAAACTGTGTGTGTTTCAATAAGCTAGCCTAAGTTTTTTAAAAGTGGTAGATCTTGGTCAAAAATTACCTAAGGCGAAATAACAATGCAGTGCCCATTTTGTCACTACTTTGACACAAAAGTTGTTGATTCCAGATTCATCGCCGAACTCAATAGCACTAAACGACGAAGAAAATGCGAAATCTGTGAAAAAAGATTCAATACTTTTGAAACGATTGAACTAATAATGCCAATGGTCGTCAAAACTGATGGCCGCCGAGAAACCTTTAGCATTGAAAAAATTAAACTAGGTATTCAAAAATCATGTCAAAAAAGACCGGTGTCTACCGTCCAAATTGATCATATCGTTGAGCAAATTGAAAAGACGATTCACGAACTTGGAGATAAAGAAATCTCTACTGCGATGATTGGGAGACTTGTGATGGATCATTTACAACTGCTAGATCCAGTCGCCTATGTTCGTTTTGCTTCCGTCTATCGTAACTTTCAAGATGTGGAAGAATTTGTTCAAAACTTACGTTTAGAAAACAAAAATAGTACTACCGTGCCAAAGGCCGAACACTAATCATGAATGAACAAAGTCTTCCACATTCGACTCATCAAAACCGATTAGCACGAGAATTGTGTACCCAATTTATTTATCAAAATAGTATTACTGGCGAATACCGGCCAATTCAAAAACTGGATGGTTATGAAAAGGCCCTTAAGCTGATTGCTGAACAAGATGAGTTTAATGTCTCTAAAGATCAATACGCTTTTGCCGTCAATCTTTTACGAGCTTTAGATGCCAATTACCAAGTGATTTTAGAAGAAATTTCTAAGCTTTCTAAAACTTGGAAAATTTCTCGTTTGGCAAAAATTGATCTTGCGATATTAATGATGGCGATTGTTGAAATGAATTATTTAAAACTTTCACCTGATAAAGTTATCATTAATGAGGCAATTGAAATTGCAAAACTTTATAGTTCGCAAGACTCTGGAAAATTTATTAATGGAATTCTCTCTAATTTTATTAAATAAATATGTTGTTAGAAAATATTAATCAAAATTGTATTGGTATCATTGTGCTAAAGACCCAAGATTGGGTTTTCACCAATAAAACTTATCAACAAATAAATTATTTGTTTGATGGCCTATTGGTAAAAACACAAAACAATGATTCAAAAGAATTACCATCTCATTTGCATTTCACTCAACTGTTTGGAGAAAAATTTTTCTTGATCGAAGTTTTATCCAAAAATTGGACATTAGAAAAAATTAAAGAGCTTATGGCCCTGGTTCAACCACAAACTGTTAAACCAGCTGAAATAGTTATCTTAAAAAATAGTGAATTAAATAAATCTGAATCTTCAAAAATTTATTCTCACTTCGCTGCGAGATTCAAATTTAATGAATTTTTTTACTAAAGACCCAACGTTATTAATGATCCATTAATTCAAAAAAAAGATAGGCGGCCAGCGCGACACCGTTACCAAATTTTTTATTTTGGATGAGATTTTTAACATCTTTTTTTGTAAACTCGGCAGTTTCAATTTCCTCAAATGGATCAAATTGTGTTGGGTGAGTTTTTTTAACATCTTTTGCCAAAAAAACATGACACTGATTTGTCATAAAGGCGGGATTAGGATTAAAACTCCCTAAAGCGATCCATTCGTTTGAAGTCATTCCTGTTTCTTCTTGCAACTCTCTTTGAGCTGCTATTAACGGATTAATATCTTTTCTATCGATTGCTCCTCCTGGCGTTTCCCAGCAAAAATTGTTTGCCCCCACCCTAAACTGATTGGCCAATATTATTTTTCCAGCATTCGTCACCGGAATAATATTAACCCAGTCCGAAAATTGTAGCAGATCAAATTGACCAATTTTTTGCTGTTGAGGGACAAAAAAAGATTCCTGGAAATATGTAAAAATTCTTCCTCTTCCCTTTTTGGTTTTTCCTTTCGATATCCATTTTTCCAATCGTAACACTCCTATTTAAACTGATCAGTTGCTCTTTTCTTGTTCTTAGTTTTTAATAAAAGAAACTCTTTTGACTAATTCGAGTTCAGGTTACTTACAATGAATTTATTATATATCAAATCTCTCCATATCATCTTTGTTATAACATGGTTTTGCGGTTTATTTTACATCGTAAGACTTTTTATTTATGACGTTGAAGCCGATGATAAAAATGAACCAGATCGCTCAATTTTACAAAACCAACTAAGAATTATGCAAAAAAGATTATGGTTAGGTATCACCTGGCCTTCATGTGTCCTTTCTTTAGTGTTTGGATTAATTCTTCTAATGGATTTTTTTCCCCTTAGTTCCCATTCTTGGTTGATAACAAAACTTTTTTTTATATTACTGTTATTTGGTTATCATCTCTATTGTGGTCACATACGCAAGAAGTTGTTGATCGGTCATTCTCCGATGAATTCATTCCATTTGAGATTGTTTAATGAAGTTGCAACCTTGTTACTTTTTTCCATCGTTTTTCTAGTGACTTTAAAAAACCTTTTTAGTGCGGTCCAAGGTGTATTGGCATTAAGCCTACTCTCGATCGTCCTTTTTTTGGCAATAAAACTTTACGCTAGCTGGCGGAATAAAAAATGAAAAAATATTTGTTTGTTTTCTTTTTTGGGTTTTGTCACTTTTCATTTGCCAGCGAATATCAACTCAACCAATGCTTAACCAATCTTCCTAAATATTCAACTTATGTAAAAATTATCAAAATAGATACTTATTACCATTTTCATCTATGTTTTTACGCCGATGGAAAAAAATTTTCTGAGTGTCATACGAAAATTGAAAAATTAAGAGTAGATATATTTGAGAGTCAATATCCCAGACGTGCGATTATAAAATGCCCACTTGTTGATACTCAGATAAATAAAGAGATTGGAACCTAGGATTTACTTTTTTGAAAAATGTCGCCGCCATTGATATCGGATCGAACGCAGCCAGACTAGCGATTGCAGAAATTGATAAAAATCATTTTAGAATTTTGAAAACATTTAGAGCTCCTCTTCGATTAGGAGAAGAGTCCTTCTCTAGCGGAATGATCTCTCCCTCGTTGATGGGTTATGCAATCGAAACCTTTAGAAGCTTTATGAGTCTCATTCAAAAATATCAAGCCGAAAATTCTATTCAAGTTTATTCCACGTCGGCGATCAGAGAAGCCAACAATAACAAAGAGTTTATTAAAAAAATCAAAATGGAAACCGGCCTTTCTATCAAAATTATTTCCGGGGATGAAGAGGCCGACTTAGTTTTAAAGGCGGTTAAAAATTTTTATAAAAACTTAATGGGTGATTATCTTTTGATGGATATTGGAGGAGGAAGTATCGAGTTAAGTTATTTACAAAATGGTGAAAAAAAAGATGCAAAAAGTTTTCAAATAGGCACTGTTCGCCTGATGGCCTCATCCAAGTGTGACAATGAGCAATTTAAGTTAATTGAAGATGCTAATAAGGATGTTAATGATTTTTTTAAACGCAACAAACTACAAAATAAACGCTTAGGGCTTATCGGAACAGGTGGAAATTTTAGTCGTTTAAAAAAAATTAATAAGATAATCACGGGAATAGAAAAAGAAAGTCTCTCTGAGTCTGAGTTTCGCGACATCTATTCAAAAATATCGCATCTCTCTATAGAAAAAATCATTCAGCAATTTGAGTTAAAACCTGATCAATCTGATGTATTGAAACCAGCTTTGCAAATTATTTACAATGTTATCCAGCATTTCTATCCAGAGAATATATACTTATCAGAGATCGGATTAATTGATGGAATGTTATTGGAAATGTGCAAAGAATAATTTTTAATAATAATATAAACAATTGCCTAAGTTGAGTTGCCATTCCAATCGATAAGTATCTCCATCTTTATCAAGCATTAAAAAAGATCCTTTTTTAATTTTTTGTTCGATAAAATCAGGAGATAAGGCATGACCTAGTCGACTCAACTCTGGTTCGTGCCCCACAAAACAAATGACATTGTCATCACTATAATGCTGCAGGGCCAATTTCATTTCTTTGATACTCGCCAGGGGATTTAATCTTTTATCCATAAACAGTTTAGCTTCCGGAAAATCTCTAATTAACAAATGGGCCGATTGAACGGAACGTACATATTGACTGGCCACGACAATATCAATCTGAGGAACTAATTTTTTAAAAAATTTAATCATTTGAAAGTATGAGCTAATCCCCTTATTCATTAAAGGTCTTAACTGATCTGGATATCCATGGGCATTCCAGTTAAGTCTATTTTCAGCAATTAAATGTCTAAATAATATTACTTTCAAATTGAATCTTTACTCCCTTGCAATAAAATGGCCTGGGAATTAACCTCATGGGACTTATTTGAAGTTCTTTGTATATATTTGCCACTTGAACTTAGCTCCCACAAATGTCTGTTGTCTTTGACCAATAATAACAAATAATCAATTATTCTTTTTTTCAATTGTTCTTGCTCAATGGGAACAACCACTTCAATTCGGCGATAAATATTTCTGGTCATCCAATCTGCTGAGCCGATAAAAACTTTCCCTAAGAACATATTCTTTTCACCATTTTGAAAATAAAATATTCGTGAATGCTCTAAAAATCGACCAACGATGGAATAAACTCTAATGTTATGGCTTAGTCCATTAATTCCTGGAACTAAACAACAAACGCCTCTGACAAATAACTCAATTTTTACTCCAGCTTGTGATGCTTGATAGAGCAAAAAAATAATGTTTCGATCTTCCAAGCTATTCATTTTAGCGATAATCCTAGCTGGTAATCCTTTTTTCGCTCTCGCTATTTCTCTTTTGATTAAAAGATGAAACTCAGCGGCCATATTAAATGGTGCAACCAATATTTTTTTTAGATTAATTTTCAAAGACCTTCCGGTCAGAAAATTAAAAAGCTGCATGGTATCTTCCGCTATGGATTTTTGGCAGGTGAATAAACTAAAATCTGTGTAGACATGAGAAGTTACAGAATTGTAATTTCCCGAACCGATATTGGCATAAGTTCGAAGAGCTTTGCCTTCTTGTCTTACTACTAAACACATTTTGGCATGAGTTTTATATTTGTAGAAACCATAACTAACATGAATGCCTGCCTCTTCTAGCGTTTGTGCCCATAATATGTTTCGCTCCTCATCAAAACGAGCTTTCAACTCAATCACACAAACCACTTGAATTCCATTTTCCACTGCACGTAAGAGTGAATCAATCAGAGTCCCGCTAGGATCAGTCCGATAGAGACAAATCTTTATCGCCTTAACTTGGGGATCAGTTGATGCTGATTTTACAAATAACTCGAAAGAAGTTTTGTAACTTTCGTAAGGGAAATGCACTAAATAATCTTTTTTTCTGATAAGGTCAAAAAATGTTTCCTCTTCATCATCTATTTTTCCCAGTGGCAAAGAATGTTTTGGTATAAAGTCAGGATATCTTTCTTCAGGAAATTTTAGAGCAGTAAGCACACCCATCGAGCAATAACAAACACGTGACGACATATAGTAAACATCTTCTTCATTGATGTTTAGTTCATTTAACAAAATATTTATTGTCCAGGGATCCACTCCCTTTTCAAATTCAATCCTAACAACAGGTGCAAACTTTCGTTCGCGAATTTCTTCTTCCACGCTGATCATTTTGCTTTCATTCTCATCATCATAATCATCGGCAATGGTGACATTTCTGGTGATCTTAAACAGATAGGAACTTTCAATCTTCATGCCTGGGAATAACTCATCTAAATTATTTTTTATAACCTCTTCAATGTTTATAAAACGATTTGTGTAATCAAGATGAGGTGGCAGGGAAATCCATTGCTCAATTCCGACCGGTATTTTTAGTCTAGCAAAATATTTTTTTTTACCTTTGGGGGACCGTAAACATATTCCGAGGGATTTTGATAAATTTGAAACATGAGGAAAAGGGTGACCTGCGTCCACCGCAAGAGGGGTTAAAATTGGAAAAATATTTTCTTTAAAATAGGTTTTTAAAATTCGTCTATCGATATTTTTAAGCTCTGACCAGAGTAACAGTTTGATTTTTTTCTGCTCCAATCTTTTAACTAAGTGCTTTTCAAAATTCAGTGTAAGCTCATTCATTTGTGAGATAACTTTCTTTTTAATGAGCTCTAGTTGGTCCCAAGCATTCATACCATCTATCGACATCCTGCCATCCAAGGTCTCAATCCGATTACGCAAGATACCCACGCGTTTCATAAAGAATTCGTCATTATTGGATTTGAAAATATCGCAAAATCGCAGCGCTTCTAATAATGGCGTGCGAGGGTCGATCGCCTCTTGCAAAACTCTACGATTGAAATCTAACCAAGAGATCTCTCGATTAAAGTAGTATTTTTTATAGTTCATGGGTTTCAAACCACTATTTTATCATTTATTTTTAGTCTTGATGATTGGGGAAAAGCTAGCTTCTAAGTAGAAATAAAGACGATTTCACTTAAAACTAACAAAAAGAGTTTTAATCAACTATGACGTCGTTTCAAAGACTTGGAGATAAAAAACTTTTTATTCGAATTGTTTATTCTCTGAGAATCTTAAACATTAAGAGAGTTTTTCTATAAGTTGGTGACTATGAATCATTTCAAACAATTCTTGAACCTCTTGAGGATTAACGTCGATTTCATTTCCAAGTTCATTGATCGTCTCTACAAAAGTTTTTTTATTCATTAAATTTTGTAATATTTGATATTGATTAGAAGTAAGTTCCCTTGTTTCTACTTGCGCCACATGTTTAAAAAGCAAAAGGTGCTGCGGGAACATAAACTGTTCTAATGTTGTTTCGTTAAATCCTTTTTCTCTTAAACTCCAAAACTTTGACATTTGAAAATCAAAAGAAAAAATTTTTACGTTCGAAAAAAATTCACATTTTGAATTTAAAAAAACTTCTTGCTGAGTCCAATCGACCAAAGATTCACCTGAAGGCGCAGCATGAAAAAGCTCCCAGTAACTATGTTCAAAGTGAGCAATTTTAGGAAGAAAAGGAAAATCCTTAGATATCGGGTGGGAACTTAAAAAAGTATAAAAATATTTACTCATTTGGTTTAAGTCAGATTGATCACTTGGGAATTGAGTGATGTATTCTTTGGCAATTTTAAAAAAATCTTCATCTCCTAGAACTGCCCAACACGTTTCGAGATTTTCTCCCAATGCGGAAGTTAATCGAGCAAAATAATCACGATGATAGACATCGATCATTTCACTTATCGTTAGTTTCCCCACTGGTTTGACTTTGAGCACCCATGAGTTAGGAACTTGATTAGCAATCACCTGCTTCACAAATTGTTGTTGATAATCATTCACATCATCCATGGACTTCATTCCAAATTTTTTTTGCCTTTAAGGCTTCATTTTCTAACGTAGGAAAATCAGGTATATGTTCATCCCACTCAAAAAGAGTTAAGGCCTTAGGACAAGTTTTGATCTTATGCTCATATAACTTCCATACTTCAGGCAATGCGGGACAAGAATGAGTATCAAACAAAAATGATCCTAAATCACTGTGACCTGCTAGATGAAACTGCAAGATTTTTTCATTGGGAATAGCATCGATATATTCATAAGGATTAAAATTTTGATTTTTAGCATTAACATAGACATTATTCAGATCGAGTAAGATGCCACAGCCCGACTGCAATGACAGCGCCTTGAGGAAATCCCACTCAGTTTCTGTCGATTCTTCATAAGAAAAGTAAGCTGATAAATTTTCTAGAGCAATCTGTCGCTGCAAAAAATCCTGAATACGTCCTATGCGCTCGGACAACAAATCTCGCGTTTTTTGGGTATAAGGCAGTGGAAGTAGATTGTGCAAATTTTGATTGGCCAGTCCAGTCCAACAGAGATGATCTGACACGATAATAGGATCAATTTCATAAATTAATTTTTTTAGCTTTTTTAAATAATCAATTGAGACTTCGGTTTTTGCCCCAATCGACATCCCAACTCCATGCAAAGCAACAGGGAAATCCCGGCGAATTTTTTTTAGAGTTTGAAAGGGAAAACCTCGCGTCGATAAAAAGTTTTCAGAGATAACCTCAAACCAATCAATATTGATTTGAGGTTGATTATTTAAAAACGGAAAATGATCATGGCGTAGGCCAACTCCAAACAAAGACATGAATTAGGTCGCGATTTTTCCGCCCTTTTTTTCACATTCTTCTTTGGTCATTTTTAATAAACCTTTTCCTTTACATTCATTTTGGCCTTTACAAGACATCTTAGCGTCGCAGCCAGTTGCCCCATTACAAGAATCAACTCTACCGTGACACGTTCCGCTTCCTTTACAAGAGTTAACGCCATGGCACATGACCATATCTGGCGCTACATTAGTTGGAGCTGGAGTTGTTGTTTTTGATTTAGCTCCAGCTTGTGCGTGCAATTGCATCGAAAATGATAAACCGGTCATCGCTGCGCCCATTAATAACAATTGTTTTCCATTCATCTAAAGACTCCTTTTAAAAAAGCTCATATTGAATGAGCATGATATATCTTAAAAACTAAGTGTCACGAACTTTCGATTTATTACAAAGTGGATTAATTTTATCTAGTAACGGTTTTTCCCTAGGTTTTCTGATAATTAAATAAGAATAATATAGCGGCACTGGATGAGAATTTGATACAAAGTCTAAAAATATTTTTTTATTTATAAATTCTCATTTTTTTAAATCCGATCACTTTTTCACAACCATTAAAAACAGCAAAAATTTTTATTTCTTTCATCAACGCCTCTTGAAAGTCATCATCCTGATAATATTCATTTTTACCAAACATCGTTCTAACTTCCAGGGTTTGTTTAGAGCGATGCGCCTTTAAGTCCACAAGGCCTACCAGATTATTTTTATAGAGCAAAGGCAAAGAAAAATAACCGTATTTTCTTGATTTTTCAGGGGTGTAACATTCAATTTGATAATTAAAATTAAAGATATCCACTAAGCGTTGGCGCTGAATCACTAAATTATCAAAAGGCGAAAGAATTTTAACCATCGTACTTTTTGTTTTTGGTAATTTTTGGTCCAACACATTAAATAATGCAAAATAGCTATTTTGGTTTTCGGCTATTTTAATTTCAATCACCTCGCCCTCTATGATCATTTTTTTTAATTCTCCTTTGATCAAATTTCTTAATTCTGCTTGCCTTTGAAATCCGATTTCTTTTTCGGTAGCAAAGGCATGCGATCTTAAACATGATTGGATTAGATATCTTGCCATCTCTGCATCCGTGGGAAAATCAGTATTAATATTTTGAGGTAACACTCTTTCGGTTAGATCATAAACTTTTTGAAAGCCCTGACGCTTTGAAACCATTAAAACACCATCCATAAAAAGTTTTGTTAACATTTGTTTACTTACCGAATAGTTAAACCATCCAGGTTTGCTGTTTTTAGGTTTTTCAAAATCTTTAGATTGTAATGGGCCTTCGGATTTAAACCTTTCTAAAATAATTTTTTTCTGTTTGAGGTGTTCGGGTGTTATTTTAAACCAATGAGCATCGCCATCAGCATGTCTTTTTTTCCGAGGTAAACTAAATCGATAATCTTCTATTGGTAAATAAGCCGCTGCATGCGACCAGTATTCAAAGATTTTTTTTTCATTTGTGAGCTGATCCAAGTCTGACAATCTATAAGCCGGATTGCGCGACCATAAGATATGATGATGAGCGCGCTCGACAACAGAAATTGTGTCAATTTGAACATAGGAGAGATGTTTAATAACAGATAAGCTCTTGGCCTTATCATTTTTAAACTGAGTATTGTTACTAAGTCCTTGAGCGTTGATCACTGTGGCCCTAGCTTCTGCTAAATGTAGTTTTTTCATCATTTACTTCTAACTGAATCAATCAAGCGATTACAAGAAAAAAATTTATCTTTTTATATCCTGTTGATTGATGTCGGAAAATTTTTGAAATTACAACACTTCCTGGTTAAGCTCTTTTTATTTTTCGATAGAGATATCCTCCAGCAAATATCAGACTCCCCATAACTAACAATGAAATAATTTGTTCTCTACCATCGAGTTTAGAAAAATCAAAAAACAAAAATCTTGCAACACCTAAAGCGACTAAGGGAATCGCACTATTGGCCATCTCAATATCCCTTTTTTTGAATGCCCAAAAAAGAATGCTAAAAGCATAAGAAATCCAAAGCGGAGCAATCGCAAAATAACCGAAATATTGTTTTAACCTGAAAATGGAAACAAAGGCTTGAGCATGAGCGAGATTTAACACGACATTAGACTTTGAATGATCTTTACTCATCGAAAAAATTAGACCAATTAGGGCAAAAACAAATCCAAAAAATAAGCCCCATTCATAACTAATATGATTTGTGCCAAGAAGAATTGATGAGTAGGCATAGATAATTATAAATGCCATGACCGCCAAAGTTCCCCGGAATTTTTTATCATTGGCCAGGATATGTTGAAAAAACATGAGAATTAAAATTACAAAAAATGAAAAAATCAACCTGGAAAAATCATTCATTGTTAAAATAAAAACTGAATGGAGAAAAAACAAACTACAGGCAGTGTATACGACTCCCCCACTGTCGACAGTATTATCTTTTAGTTTTTTCTTAGCAACCGAATGTATAAAAAGCAGAAAAACTGAAAATCCTATCGAAAAATAATTTGCCCAAACATCAGATAATCTATTGATGAAATAATATTGTTGGCCATAAAAGAAAAGTATTAAAGGGAAAAAGGTCCATGCTTCTTTAGAAGTTAAGGGCATTTTGTTTTTAATTGAAAATAGTACCGTTCCCAATGCGAAAATTGTAAATTGAAAAAATTGGATCATTAAAATGTTAAAATTTAAATCAACATTTGATAATCCTTTGATTCCTCCAAAAAAAGAGACTAACCCCAACGCCAGATAAGCACAAATCGCAATAATTAACCTATTTTTTAGTTTTATAGAGAAAATTGTAAAAGCCACATCCCAAATTAATAAATAGATGACCATGTATAATAATTGCGAAAATGATTGATGAAAGAAAAAGGCACCCAGATACGTTCCCAAAATTGCAAAGATAGCGTAATTTTCCTCTTTAAGCTTAACGAGCATACCTAAAGAAAGTATTCCAATTAATGAAATAGAAAAAATACCTAAGGTTGGGTCTAACAATTTATGGAAAAAAACTGCACCATAAGTTGTTAAATGAAGACCGGCAATGCCAATGGCCGGAAGCAAGCTAATATAACTCTTATCACTAAACCAGTTTAAGAACGGAAAAATGATGAGAACAATACTGAGTATTAACGCAAAAGTACATTGCCTATAGGGTGTAAGCCATCCGCTATCAATTGATAATTTTATTAATAAAATCGCTGCCATTAAGATACAAGCTGCGCCAACATATCCCAGAAAATGACTCTTATTTTCTTCAGCGATGTTTTTATTTAAACTGTTTCTCAACCCCATCGTTTTTTTTCGAATGAGATTTGTTTCTTTGCTATTTTCAAAACTTGGCAAATCTGGTCCAGTTTTGAGACTCGCTCCAGCTTCTATTTTTTGAATTCTCGCCTCAAGTGAATCTAATCTATTCAATACTTTATTAAAACTTTCTGGGTTCACTTTTTTTTCCTTTATTTGTTAAAGTTAAAAAATTTTCACACAAAGAATTAAATTATACAATTTTGATAAATGTTCTTAAGAATGAATCAAAATTTTTAGCAGTTCTTGCCAACTAGGGAAGCCCCGCAGTTGGATTTTGACTTCAACGACTTAGCTACTGGAAATCCCTTAATAACAAATTAATCGAGCTCATTGAAACATCACTCTACGGAGCACAGTGGTTGTACTCGCCATTTTATCATGCGCCTATGTCCACTTTAACTTTTACCGATGAGCAAAATAAGCTCTATCCAAATCTAGAAACATTTGGTGCAGCTGTTTACGGTCAAATGTTTGGAGTCAGATTTTCAGATCCAATCATCAATAAAATGGGCCCAAAATCTATGGCAACGTTGATGATTCACGAATCACTTAGACACATTTCTATTACCGATGGAGTTTATCTTATATAGCGGTGCTGGTTGAGATTTCCAGTGCAGCTATATAAATTGCTTCACTAATAAATATCTTTGTTAATTCTAAAATTGTTTAAAAAAAAATTCATACCTAGGCACTGGTTTTAAAAATGCAATTACACTACATTCATTTTGCACTACTGTCTTTTCGCAGGCAGAGAAAATAATATTTTTTGCAGCATTCTTGGATTATAAATCTAGAGAAAGTAAGTTAATAATTCTCACTCCAAACTAAAGATATGAATATTCTGTTTTCGTTTAAATTTTATACAACTCAATTTTTTAATGACATTTATTTTTTTATGAATAAAAAATAAAGTGAATTCAGTCTTAGATGATTTTATTGTCCCGTGGATCTAGTAAATATAAAATTGCAGTCACCACAAAACCCACGAGAAAAACATAAAATAAAAAC
>JBIKWR010000046.1:0-18094 GCA_044356225.1 Bacteriovoracaceae bacterium
GCGGGGCAACTTATTTTGACTTGGGGCGTTTTAGTGTCTTTTTTTTAAAATGTAATTGAGTCATACGAACAGAATATTTATACGATTGCGTTTTTTTCTTTTTCCATGAATGGGAACAAATTTCTGCTTTAACTAATAATAAGGATTGCGAGGCTTAAGCCCAAAAAGTGCATAGATCAATCTTTTTATAGACCATCTAAAATAAAGCAATTTACAAAACAAGGCCTCTTTCCAAAAGAAATGAAAATATATTTGATGGACATAAATTTCATTGACGCCTATTCGGCTGACTCTTCGGTATTTTTTTGAACTAAGATATCTATCAATGGTGCTATTGCTGCCCTTTGAATTATCTTCCACGATAATCATTTTTGGTTGATAAAACTGAAAGTCGAGAGTTTTTAGAACAACTAACTCATGGCCTTCGGTATCGATAGATAAAAGTTCAAACTCTCTATTCACTTGGTTTTCATCTAGTAAAACAGTCAACCGCTTAGCAGGTAAAACCAATTTAACTATTTGCCCTCCTTCTTTTTCAATTTTTTCTCTAAATATATCAGAGGACTGAATACGAGATAAACCATGGAGATTTTTAGGGCCATCAACCACATGAAAATCTACCGAAGGGGATTCTGAAATGGCGATAAAAAAAACTTTTGAACCTGTTCGTTTACTTAAAGCTTCAGCGTGTTTGTGATTGGGTTCAATCAAAAGACCTTTCCAGCCTTTTTCCTCTAAAAGCATTGAATTGCTACCAGTGATCCCATCATTTGCACCAATGTCGACAAAGGTTCCTTGCTCGATTCCGAATTTATGCTTAAAAAAATCAACGAGCTTGAGGTCTAAAAAATCAGGACAGTAGGATCGCTTATTCATATCTCTCCAAGAGAAGTTAATATTCACTTTTACGCTATCTATCTAATTTAATCACGATTAAAATGATGCGTTTATAAAACTGTTTAAATAGGTGCCATATGAATAATTTTTTGTTGTTTTCTATTTTTATTTTATTATCATGCTCCACTCAAAAATTATTAGTCCCACCTCATTTACCCAAAGAAGAAAAAATTTTAGTTCACCATAATGATAAAAGAATTGATCCCTATTATTATGTCCAAGATAAAACCGATCCTCGGGTCATTCCTTACCTAGAAGCGGAAAATCAGTATGCGGAAAAAATGACGGCGCATACTTCAATAGTTCATAAAACCTTAGTGCAGGAGTTTACTAACAGAATTAAGCAAACCGACAGCTCGGTTCCTTATGAATATGGTGACTATCAGTATTATTCTAAAACTGTAGAGCATAAAGATTATCCTATCTATGCTCGGACTCATCGGAAAAATCAAACGGAAGAAGTTTTACTCGATCTCAATGAATTGTTGGCAAAAAATCAATTCTCGACTCTTGAGCTCAATGATTATGAAATAAGTTTTGATCATAAAATCTTAGCCTATTCCATCGACACTACTGGCAGTCGCGACTACACCATTTATTTTTATGATACTGCAACAAAACAACTTTTACCGGACACCATAGATAAAGCTCAAAATATTGTCTGGGCCAATGATCATAAAACCATTTTCTACACGATTCACGATAGCGCTCGCAGATCGCATCAAGTATATCGCTATACTCTCGGAAATCCACAATCAAAAACCTTGGTTTATCATGAAAAAGATCGTCTTTATGACGTTTCATTACAAACCACAAAAGACCAACAATTTATCATTTTAGATGTTAGCAGCACTTTGACTAACGAACAGTATTTTCTGCCCACCAATGAACCGCTAGGTCGTTTTCGATTGATCGAAAAAAGACAAAAAGGTGTTCGCTATTTTACCGATTCTCATCAAAAGGATTTTTTTCTGCTCACCAACTATCGAGCGAAAAATTTTAGATTAGTCAAAACGACCATCGCCAATCAACAAGGCAAAAAAAATTGGCAAGAAATTGTCGCTGAAAACTCGGTTGCGAAATTAAATGATGTGTCTGTTTTTAGTCGACACTTACTCTTATCCTATGTTGAGGATGGCAATGCGCGCTTAAAATATTTAACCATCGGCCAAAAATCTCTTCATCCAATTGATTTCGGTAGTAATGTGTCGGTAGACTATCCTTATATTAATCCACAGTTTGATTCACAAAAAATTATCATCACCCACCAATCCATGCGCGAGCCGCCTTCTTGGTACACATATAGTTTTGAAACCAAAGAAAAAATACTGCTTAAACAACAAGAGATCGGTGCCGGATTTTCAGAAAATAATTACGTGCTCAAACAAATATTTGTCAGGGCCAGAGATGGCCAAAACATTCCTGTTTCCATTATTCATCACAAAAATGTGAATTTTTCTGCAACCTCATCTCATCCTTTTTACCTCTATGGATATGGATCTTACGGCTCAGTCATGTATCCTATGTTTTCCCCCTACCGCATCAGTTTGCTCGATCGCGGAGTGGTCTATGGCATGGCCCATATTCGAGGAGGCGGTGATCGCGGCGAAAGATGGAAAGAAGATGGTAAATTTTTAAAGAAAAAAAATAGCTTCTACGATTTTATCGATGTCTCCAAATTTCTCATCCAAGGTGGATTTACTTCTCCTACCAAACTAGCGATTGAAGGACGAAGTGCGGGTGGATTGCTGATTGGTGCTGTTTTAAATGAAGCTCCAGAACTTTTCAAAGTGGCGTTTGCGGGAGTCCCCTTTGTCGATGTGGTGACGACCATGCTCGATGACACCATCCCATTAACGACGGGAGAATATGAAGAGTGGGGCAATCCTAACGACAAAAAGTACTATGATTATATGAAATCCTATTCTCCCTACGATAATGTGCGGCCACTTGCTTATCCTACAATACTAGTCACTACTGGCATCAATGATTCTCAAGTGGGATATTGGGAACCGACCAAATGGGTATTAAAACTGCGCGAAAACTCTATAGCTAAAAATCCGATCGTTTTTAAAATCAATCTTGATGTGGGCCATGGGGGGGCATCAGGAAGATCTGATCGCTATATGGAAAGAGCTTTTGAAATGGCCTTTATGCTCGATCAACTGGGAATAAAACAATAAGTTCGAACCGTAACTTGCAAGAGTATCTAAACCGGTTTACCTAAAAGAATATCGCGTGGTTTTGAACCTTGTTGTGGACCAACAATTCCATCTGCTTCCATCTTTTCTATTAGATTGGCGGCCCGATTATAACCTATGCCCAAACGTCTTTGGAGAAAACTGGCCGAAGCTTTTTTATGTTCCACAATGATTTGAATTGCCTGCTGATAAAGTTCACCTGAAAGACTTTCGGTTTCTGGTGACGAACCATTGGGAGTAAATGTGTATTGATCCCAACTTTGTTCATCTTCACTTTCTAAAAACTCTAAAGCCTTGTGGTCATAATCTAATTTCATTTTTTTCAATCTGCCCATCAGGGTTTCAATTTCTACTTCGTCAATGTAAGCCGAATGACAACGAATCAACTCAGTACTCTGAGAATAGAGCATATCTCCTCGACCCAATAGTTTTTCCGAGCCTTGAGTGCCTAAAATCGTTCGCGAATCAATACTACTAGTCACTTTAAAAGAGACTCTAGTTGGGAAATTAGATTTGATCAAACCAGTTATCACATCTACAGATGGTCTTTGAGTCGCAATCACTAAGTGAATGCCCGAGGCGCGAGCTTTGGCCGCCAATCGACAAATATTATTTTCAATCTCCTTGCCGGCTTTGGTTAAAATGAGATCTGCAAACTCATCGATAATAATAACAATATATGGGAGCTCATAACCTTTTTCTTCATATCCTTCATAAAATTTATTCAATTTACTTAACTGCTCAGGAGAAGACATTTTAATTTTTTGATTAAAAGAGGCAATGTTACGCACTCCCATTTCTCGTAAAATAGAGTAACGACGTTCCATTTCTTGGCAGGCCCAAATCAAAGAAACAGCAGCGGTTTTGCCATCGGTAATCACAGGTAAACACAGATGAGGCAGCTCTGCATACAAGGCCAATTCTAATTGTTTAGGATCGATTAATAATAACTTCATTTGCGACGGCGACCGTTTAACCAGTAAAGAAACTAATAAAGTGTTAATAAAGACAGACTTACCTGCCCCCGTCGCACCAGCTATCAACATATGGGGCATTGAGGCCAGATCGACAACAAAGGGATCACCGTAGGCATCTTTACCCATACAAATCGGTAATAAACAATCCGTTTTACTAAATGCAGGTGATGATAAAACTTCATCTAAATAAATAATTTCTCTGGGGCTGCGAGGGACTTCGATCCCCATGGTATTTTTTCCTTGTATCGGATAAACCATACGCAAGGGAACTCCACAGAGGGCCAAACTGAGATCTTCCGTGATCGATATCACTCTTGAAACTTTAACTCCAGAACCTAACTCCAATTCAAATGTATCAACCACTGGTCCTTTCATAATGTTGATGATGTGAGCGTCGATCTTAAATTCTTTAAGTTTATCTTCAATCTGAGCAATCATGGATTTAAAATAAGCATCGTCTGGGTGACTATTTTTACGGTGCGTTTTATTGTGACTGATTGATGCGACTAACTCGTCAGATTTGAATTGCGCCTCATTTCTTGCGTGATCACCGGCCAATAGAATGGGTTTAGTCGAATGAGTTTGAGTATTTTCAATTTCTTGTTTTAAATTTTGTTCTGACTGGATTTCTTTTTCACTATCATTCTTAAAACTCTCAAAATTATCACGTCCATCACTTTTGAAAAGTGGTGTTGTTGACAATGCACTTTCAGCTTTGACTTCTGTTTGTTGAAAATCAATCGCCCTTGCTGGGATTGATGGACTTAAATCTTTAGAAAGTTTTTTATGTCGATACCATTTTTTGAGTATAGCTGCTGTAAGTAGACCATAACTTATCAATTTCCTCCCCACCCATATAAAAGGAGCTTTGGAAAATCGAGTTAAAACTAAGGCCAACATTATAAGAGAAGTAAAAAATATGATCGCCTGTTCTGATGGAGTAAAAAAATTGATTACATCTAAAAGACCAGCTCCTATAAAGTGAGGAGCGAAAAAACTGAATAACATTAAACAAGAAACTAATAAGAGCAGAGGAACCAAGCTATCAAAAATAAAATCTCGACGGGCCAGAAATGCATAAATAAAAAGATACAATAAAAAACTAAATCCAATCCACAGGCCAGCATAGTAGGCCAAACTTGCAACAAATGATGAAAAGTAATAACTCAAAATATTGATGGAATGATTTCCTGATTGGATCGAAAAATAATTGTCGGGAAAAGCATCACCATAAAAAAAATAAACTGTCGAAGCGATACCAAGAAATAAGAGTGCAAAAAGATGAACACGCATAATAATTATTCGCATTCTTTTAGTTTAAAGTCTTATGGGTTCAGTATCAATTAATAAGACTTTTTAAATTGGCGAAGTCGATACAAATCCCTCGTGAAGCATTTTAGTCAACTATTTCTGAAATGTGTCCGAAGAGCTCTAGCGAATACTTAGGGGGTTTCATGTTGCTCGATAATCTCATTCAAATATTTTTTAGACGAAAATTTCGAATTTCAGAAGAAGACTACAAACTCATAGACAAAAGTGTTGCCGATGCGCTTGATTTTCTCTTGCAGACCAATGAGTATCAACAAGGCTCTCTGGGAAAAAACTTGCAAGCGTTTAACATCCATGGAAGTCAAATTACTTGGATCGACCCTTGGATTTTCCTCGGCGCTATATTGGAATCTTTAAAAGCTGATGCAACCTATCGCGAGAAAATTTCTGAGTATATTAAGTCCAAAAAAGATCAATATTTTGAATCTTCCAGTCAGGAAGGAGAAATGGCATTGCGTCAAAAAGATGCAATAGAATACCAATACAAAATATACGAAATAATTCTGATTGGATTATTTGAAGCGATCAACGGTTTTGGACGCTTTGATGGTGAAGATCAGTTAATTATCGAAAAAATTTTGACAAAAATTTCTAACCGATTGTTAATTCTAGAAAAAAATAAAGCTGCATAAGGTCAACCGAGACTCGATGCGCTATTAGAAAATTTTCAATTATAAAATATTGCATACCACAAAATGGCTTTGCATGTTAACTGAGACCTACCTATCTTACGGGAACACCACCTAAGATAAACCAGGAATCAGTTTGACTCAAAGCATTGTTAAATCAATATTTTTTTTGCACTGCCTCACTCTTTTCTTTACTGTTAAGGCCCAAGATTTATCCAGTATACCGGGATTGATTCCCCTCACAGGTCCCTCACCAGTGGCCACCGACCTTGAATACCAAGGAAAACTTTTAACTCCATTTAAAATAAAAGAACTACAAGCCGCCGGGAATTTTGATTTTTCACAATTAGAACCTGCTCCTTCTAATTTATACCGAGCAGATCTGAGCAAATTTGATTATGTATTACGTCCTATCAATTTTAATAACAACTTTGAATTTGAATTTCGTTCAAATGATTCTTCCCGTGCGGGAATTTTTCGATTTGCCGCTAGTCAAAACGATTTGATTCACGGTGATCGAACTTTTACTTTCAGAATTGCCAAGCGACAGGCGAATGATTTGTTGCGATTAGGGTTATTGAGAAAATTAGGCTTCACCGTTCCTAACATCCAACGATTGCCAAGAATAACCCTTAATTTTACTACTCCAGGTGCAAAAGAACTTTTTATTAATCAGTTAACTCTAGAAACTCAGAGTGATCCTAGATCTCGTTGGTTAATTGAAGAACACAAAGGCGATCCATCAAAACTTGAATTGCAGGATGTTTTAGTCACCGAAAACCCCAACAACCTAATTAATCTTTCAATTGGATATGTTCCCAATGGTGTTATTAAAAATCGCCGAGTCTTTAATTCACTTTTGATCCCGTTTGCCCTTACTGAAGTTCCTGAAAGTGTCAATTTACTCGAATGGAGAGCTGGGCGGCTCTTTAGTGACCATTTAAAATTTGAAACAAAATCTAAAGAAGAATTTGAAGGCAATCTTGACGACGCTAAATGGATCGCGAGAAAAATTGCCAAACTTACCAGAAATGATTTTGTTGAAATTGTTAGAGGAGCAGATCTACCAGCCGAAGTTTCATATTTATTAATTGAAAAACTGATCGCTCGCCGTAACTCTTTAGTGGAAATGTTTAAACTTCCCTCTGATCAAATCAAGTTCAATCCAGAAGTAACTTTTGGAGAGCATCTGAAAAAAGGAAAAATTCTCAAAGAAAAATGGGAAGGATATGCTAATCGTTTTGCTTATGGGGATCCAACCTCACCTTTTTCCAGTTCAGAAAAATTCGCTCTTGGTCGATCAAAAGTATATTCAAACACTATTAACAATTTAGTTAGTCGTTTTAATACTGAAGTACTTCCTAGAACTGACCTCGCCGAAGCCTTTGCGGCCCATCAACAAGAATTATTTTTTAAACAATTTTTAGAATTCCTACAAACCGGAAAAGTTAAAGAGACGCCTTTTGGAGTGTGGTCAACTCCCATTCTCGGTGGCGACTTAATTCTTTCTAGAGATATTATAACTGGAGCTTATCTCGGGACTGATAATCTTGTTCAACTGGCCGACTCTTTTGGAGTTAGTTTAAATGCAGGACTTTTTATTGGTTTTGATGGCATGCCAACAAATTTAGTTGCATCAGGCGGGGCCAACACTTCTTTTACTCGAACCTATACTCACTTGAAGCCAGTCACCTCCATTAAAGAGGCCTTAAAATACCCTTATAAAAATATGTTTGTTAATGGACTGATTAAAAGTAATGCTGATCTTATTTCAGAAATACTTTTTGAAACGAGCTCTGAAACCCAATTTAGAAGAGACACGATCATTCAAGCGTTGGAAAAACTTCAACAGAAAATTGTCTCCAAATGTCCGGAAATAAGAAGTGAATTAGGCCGTGCCATAGCTGCTAGTATCAATAATCTCATTGCTATCGACTCTCGTTTATATAAAACTGAAAACATTAAGAATGAACTTGATATCATTGATAATATTATTAACCCATGTAAAAAATCATTACATCCTGACGATACTACCAATAAATATTTCAAACATGATTATACAATTAAAGATCATGAAACATTTTTCTCTGAAACACAAAAAATTTTAGATCTCCTGATCGGCTTTGGGTACCGGAATGAAAGAATTGAAAAAGTTCTTAATATGTTCTTAGACAATATGCCTGTGGGCGATAGTTTAATAATTACTGATAGCGTAGGAGCGGATCTTTCTCTTCGCGCCGGTTATTCATTTTCAGATTTAGTGAAAGCTTATCTTGATTTTAGAGGAGGCATGAAGATTATTTCCAGGCTTCATATTAACCGCGCCGACAAACACACCATTCATATTTATAAAGACCATGGAAACCTTAAATCACTCATTGCTAGCTTTAGGCTCAATGTAGGGGTGCAAATTCTTACCATGTCTACTGAGTATCATACCGGAAATGCTCGCACCAAATTTTACACGCTTGATATCAATCCAAGTGAAAAAGAGAATCCCAATCTTTTAACAAAAGTTGAAGCACTAAAAAGTGTTTTGTTAGATCACGACTTGGAAATGCTCCACGGCTTAGAAAAACCCTATTTAGTCGAGCATGATTTTACCCAGAAAAAACCTTTTAACTGGCGATTCCTTTGGGCTCAAAGTGATACCATGAAATTTAATGACTTGATCAAAGTCACTCACCCAGAAGGCGAAGAAAAAATTCTATATCGTCACTCTAAAGCAGTGAGAAAGGGCGATAACTATCAAGCCTTTTCTACTGACATCATTAATTATGCGCTGGAAGAATTGCTCGAAAAAAGCACCTACTTTTTTGGTTCTGGTAGCACTTCACGGCCCGAATTTACATTTTATGGCAGCTCTGAACTCAACAGTGTTACTTTTGATGCGGAAGTTGATCATCTTTTAAAATCTGATTTAGTGATTCGCAACTTGCTAAATAAATTAACGAGTCTTTGTGGATTAATTTATCAACCTAAAATTGAAAAAACATTGCTGGAATTTTCAACCTTGGCCAAAGAATTTAAGCGCAATACGGTCTCCCATCAAGTTAAATTTAATAAACTCTTAGAATCTTATAGTGAAAAAACTATTGCCAAAATCTGTCCAAGGAATGCTGCCAATGCTATTCCAAGTTATGTGGACAATGAAAAACGTTTTAGTCATTTATTAGAATTGACCTTTAAACAATTTGGACCAGAGTTCAGAATGGCGATGGTTGAAGACAACATACATTCTCAGCGCATTTGGGATATTCAAAAAAGTTATGTCAATATCAATTACTCTTGGCGTGGATGGATAGCAAATGCAAAAAAACTAAAAAAATTCCTCAATGAGATCAATAAGAAAAATTATTTTCCTCCTTACAAAGATTTTGATTTCCATGATACCTCAAAAATAAATCTTTACAATATTAGTCTCGACTATAATGTTTATCAAAATGGCTTGAGTTATCTTTTAGCTTTATCACTTTCTGATATCGAAAAAATTCTTACTACTTATTCAAAAAAGGGAATAGTTAATCAAATCACCCTTCAAGACAAACTTCTAAGAATAAACGGCAAACAAACTTGGGCAAAAAATGCCAAAGCGGCGGGAAAACTGAATGAGTATGCTGAATTGATGATTGAACTTATTCAAAGCTTAGAAGATCAAGTTAATGCCGAAGGGTTAATCCAACTTTTTGGTGGTAAAGAAAATATTTTTGTGACTAGTACCGTCGCCGGCTTTCGTCAAAATGATGAAAATGGTGATCAACGTTTTTTTGGAGACACTATCGGGCAAATTGGCGACAAACAACTGGATGGACCACTCAATGATTTACGATCACGAGTCGGTATGACCCAAGGTGAGTTCCTTATTTTTTGGTTAGTGGAAAACTTCTGATGAAAACAAAAACTTTACTCTTATTCGTACTTTTTTTTGGCTTCTCTATTCAAAGCTTTGCCAATCAAAGCACGATCTTTATCAAACTTAAAAATAAAAATGATTCTCTTTTGTTAAACAACATCGCTAGTCTTGAATCAATTTCTGCATTTTCTCCGATTAAAAGTGAATATTTCTCAAGTTTGTATCAAGCCAAAATTAAAAACTTTTCGCAACTAACAACATATCAGGTAACCGAATTAATAACTGAATTAAAAAAACTTAACTTTATCGAAAGTATCGAAAATAATTCTTTTTATTTACCACAAAGTATCATTCCCGCCGATCAGTCTGAATTATTGACGAATGATCGACATTTCCCCTTACAATGGGGTCTTTACAATCAAGGCCAAACGGTTATCGATGATATCACCGACATAGAATTTAATTTTATCAAAGGTGTTCCCGGTGCCGACATCGGCTGGAAAAATGCTCGAACGCTATTTGAAAACAAACTCAACAAAACAGTCACCGTCGCAGTCATTGACTCGGGTGTAACACTGGAGCATCCCGATTTAGAGCATGCAATTTTTCGAAATGAAAAAGAGTGTAACCCTGATGGGAATCCCATTCCATCCATGCGCGAGGATAAAGATAAAAATGGCTTTAAAGGCGACTGCATGGGCTGGAATTTTAGTGCGCCAGGAGTTGGTGATAACAAACCCTATGACCGCAAAGGACATGGAACTCATATTGCGGGAATTATCGCTGCCAAATCTAACAATAATTTTGAAGGTGCATCGGGCGTTTATGATCAAATAAAAATTCTTCCAATAAAAATTTTTGATAAAAAAGACGACAACTCAGACGACTCTGACCAAAAGATAGCCTTACTCACTGATCGCATTGCTAAGGCGATACTCTATGCTGTTATTCAAAAAGTGCAAGTCATCAATCTGAGTTTGGGATGGCCTAAACTCAATGACCGCGAGTATTTAAGAAAGGCCTTTCAAGCAGCTCACGATGCTGGAATAATTTTTGTTGCTGCCGCCGGAAACAATTCCACCAATCAAGTATCCTATCCTTGCGCTTATAAAAAAGTAATCTGTGTTGGATCCATTAATGTGGATGGTACCGTTTCTGATTTTTCGAATTACGGCGGTTCGGTCGATTTTTTAGCGCCCGGGGATCGCATCCTGAGTACCTATCTGACTTCATTGTCTCCTTCATTTTTTAATCAAAAAGGTTATGAAATTTTAAGTGGGACCTCACAATCAACTCCTTTTGTCGCTGCCATGACCGCAATTTTACTCGGGACTGGAAAAGCTTCAAACTACTTTGAAATAAAAAATCTCTTCATTCAAAGTGCTCAAAAACTTAATCATCCAACTTTTAAAGCCTTGTATAGCAACGACGGGCTGATTAATTTAGAAAAATCTCTCCTCTCAAATTTGATTCCTCTCTTTCGCCCAGATTTTAAAGAATTTGAAACAATCGAATTTCAAAACAAACAAAATACATTTTCATTTCCTTTGATCATCGATGCGATGAATGCCCAAAATCAAAAAGTACAAGTCAAAGTTTGGGGCATGGGAGATGCGGCCCAAATTGCTCCCCTCGAATTTCACCACCAAGTTAATTCTGAACAACCCATTTCTTTAAATATTGAAGGGGTAATTACCGATTCTCTGGCCGATCATAACCTCAATCTTTGGGTTGAGCTTACCTATGCTGATCGGAAAGAAATTTTCAGGCATGAAGTTAAGTTAATCAGAAAATTATTGGACGCGGACTTGGAAAACTCGTTGGCGATCAAATTTCGAGAGGGTTTCACGCCTAAAGATAATTTCATTGAAGATTTAAGAACGGTGCTTGATTTTTATGCTAAACCCAGTTTTCCCGATTATTACATTGAACAAAAATCCGATGATGGGATTTTGTTAGAAGTATTTCAAAAAAATCCATCTCTCAAAGAAATCGAACAGCTAAACAATCCACTCTTTCTCCCAGGTGCCCTGAAACTTATTAATATTTTTTATCTCGATGCAAATTTTGATGGCGAGCTCGACTATCTGGTTTATTATCAAGGCCGCAACATTTTAGAAAATGGTGCAGTTGGGCCTTTTTTGCAGTACGCCTTTTTTAATCGAGATGGATCTCCCCTCTTTTCCAATTATAAAAATGCTCATTTATGGATGTATTTACCGCTGAATGCCATCACCGATTTTAAAAATACCTATTTTGTCCCTCACGATCATCCTCTTTTAGGAAAAGTCGCCATCCCTTATTTTATTTTCAGTGGAACAATTCCTAGTGGTCAAGATAACCCTTCAAAGTTTGCCTTAAAAAACCAACACATGGTGCCTGGACTTTATTCTCTTCATCCTGAGGTTATATTAAATGAAGCTAATGAAGCCAAAGTTAATGTGAAAGCGGTTCTCTGGAATGATTTTAAATTAAACCAAACCTTTCAAAAAAGTGGAGATTTAAAATTTTATGAATCCATAACCCCAATCACACTAGTTAGGACAAAGCACCATAACGATTTGGTGAGTGTCGATTTTTTAATCAAGTTTGGAAAAAAATACTCCATCTTAACAGTCCAGAATAATGGCGATATGGCCTTAAATCCTTTTGCTGACCAATCAATTGATTTTCAAAGTAAGCACATTCAATTTGTTCGTTCTCTCTCTGACGATGCTCAAGAATTTTCTAAAGATTTTTATCTTCCGATCTCTGAGTCGATTATTTATTTTGGTCAAGTTTCAGCCGATGCAAATTTTCAAAGAGAATATGTTCACCCAGATAAAAAAGATTATATCTTGAACTTTTTAGGCACATCCGAACAAAATGGTGATTATTTTTCCAGCTTTCTCACCAAAACAAAATTTGTAACTCATTTTGAAAACGCTGAAAAATCTGTTTATTTATATAATGATTTAGTTCGATTCAGTTTTTTACCTGGAGTCGTTTTGGCAGAAACTTTTACGCCCATAAAATATTATTCTAACAAAACCTTTCTTCCTTCTTACTTTGTAGACTCTACTTCAATTAAAACCGATTACCTCTACCTGCTTGTGCCAAGCATTAATCAAAATAAAATCATTTCTCCAGCGCATATGGCGATCAAGCTACCGAAAAATTGCGCAAGTAAACATCCTAGTAGAATCGATGACATCGGGACACATTCCTATCTGTTTGCCTGTCAGTTTGCAAAAAATAATCAGAAATATTTTTTTATCAAAAGTATTTTTTTGACTGATTCAAATTAAAATTTTTAAAAAAAATCTAAGCATCTCCCATAGTCAAAATGACACTTGCAAAGAATGTTTATTCTTGCGGTTGGCGGAAAAAAATTCATAACTGAATCAATTTATTTACATCGAGGACTTTATTGTTTACATCCATGGGGAACGTTGTCCTAACGTTTAACAACTTTTTCGGGAGGTTATATTTATGCTAAGTAAGTTTAAAAAATTTTTGACCATTAGTGTTTTAATGGTGATGGTTGCCTGTGGTGGTTCTGGATCAAGAGATGCCGTTTCTCAATTTATCTCTAACCTTAATTATGAGGATCCATTTGATTCTTATTTTTTAGCAAAAAGATACACTGAACAAGGCAATGGTTGGATCATCGTAGAAGTGGCTTTTGGTGAGTATTATGCTTTTAATATGAACTCGCTTAATTTTTACGGCAGTGATCTTCAAGCATTTTGGGACACAGCTATCCCTGCATTCGCAATCCCTTTTACCAACAACTTTATCGACATCGATGGTTACATCTATGAAAAAACTGCTGGTTCATCTCAAGATTTAGAAAAAATTGGTGCTAAAATTGAAGAAGGTAACAACTTACAACTTTCTGAAAAATTAGTTGCTGAATACGGACTCTCTGAAGAGCGTTCTCTTGAATTAGCTCCTTTAATTCGTGAATACCAAAATCTTGAAAAAATTAAAGAGATTTCTGATGCTGATGCCAACGCCTTCTTGGGTGAAGCTCTTGGAATCGATGTTAAAGCGGCGATTGCAGAACTGAAAAAATCACAACAAGGTCAATCTAACAACTTACAAGGTTTTATCGATCAAGCAGCTAACCACAATGGTGTAACTAACGCTGAAGATAAAGCAGCACTTATCAAAAAATTATTATTGGAATAAGTTTTCAGTTCAAAAGAATAAAAAGAGGGACGTTTTTACGTCCCTTTTTTTATTTAAGATCGATAATTTTTTGAATTTCTTCTGGTGTTAAATATTCTTTTTTCTTTTTTTCAACTTTATCTTTGGGAATTTTGGTATAAAGCCATAAACGATAGTCAATCAATTGAGGACCATAACCTCTCATGATGGCTTCAACATCTGTTTCTCTTTCAAATTTTATGACTGATTTTTGTTTTGTTTGAGACCATAAAAGCTTAAAAATTTTATTTTCTTTTCCCTTCATTTTTTCATATTGAGTAATATGAGTAAGCTCATGGGCCAAGATGCCATCAATTCCCGGAGCACTATTTTGTCCATCAAACAACTGGTTGGAAATAGATAATTTGTATCTTGATTTTCCAAAGAGAAATGATTTTAGGGGTCGAACTTTAAGAAAATATTCCTTTGAATTAAAACTTTCAATTGTAATATCTACTTCTTCTAATTCTGGAAAAGACATAGAAATCAGGGAGGTTATTCTTTCTTTGACCCCATTCAATTTATCTTGGTCAAATTTATTGATCAAAACTTCATTGGCATACAAGGATTTGTTAAAAAATAATAAAATTACCATGATATTTTTTTTCATGCCGTGACTTTAAAGCGCTAATTTAATACAGTCACTGAAGCAATTTAAATGTTAGACAATTTTAGGAACAACCTTTGTGAAGTGGATTCTAAGTATTATTCTCTTATGTAATGTTTTTGCTTCTGAGCAATCCCCTATTCCAGTTGAAAACTTCGACCAACAAGAATTTAAACTTAAAAAACACGGATTATTAACTTACAGTATTTTTAAAATAGAAATTTATCAAATCGCCTATTACCAAAATCTGCAACAAAACGAACTTCTAGTGCTGGAATACCTCCGCGATATAGATCGTGAAAAATCTAACCAAGGTTGGGATCATAGTCTGGAAGAAAAAGCGAAAAATTCTCCTCTGCTCTCCGAAGAACTCAAATGGCTGAAAGAAAACACGGTCGACATGAAAAAGGGTGATAAGCTATTTATTCAAATTGATCAATTAGCAAAAAAAGTTTCGTTGTATAAAAATCGTCTGTTATTAAACTCTAAAGTCAGTCACGAGCTTTGCTCTATTGTTTTATCTCCTTGGATCGGAAAAGACTCGATTGTTGATCTGAAAGACCACCTGAACCCATAGCGTCATAAAAATTGAATTCATTCTTCAATGAAGATTTTACCCTCAACCTATCCCGAAAGACTTTTCATCAGTAAAAAGACTTTGAACATTTTTTAACGCATGACAAAGGGTTATTATATGAAATTTTTCTTGACCATTTTTTTGATTCTTTTAAGGCCAGCGTTCTCTATGACAACATGGCAAGACGAACTCAATGTCTATTTTCAAATTCCCCTTAATGAACTTATATTTGAAGATAAGATGGACATGCTTGATCATGCCAAAGATCAGGTTTTAAATTTTTTATCTCATCAAGAAAATGACACACTCATCGAACAAGAAATTAAAAATTCATTAACCGATACGATTAATGAAAAATACCATCCCACTCAATTTGTTTATTTACTTGATAGGATTAACCGCCAAGGTCAAGCACATGCCGAAGGCCATTTTCGCATGGCCCAAATCATCCCCAGCGCTTTTATCATCGCCGTGGGTGGAAAACTTTCTGGAAATTGGGGCGTAGGGGTTGGTGCTTCAGGAATGTTTTATTTTGTCATTCAGCCATTCAAATTAATCCAAGTGAACAAAGAAACTAAAAAAACTTACGAGATGTATACTTTTAAAATTGGCACTCAGTTTATGCCCACGGTGAATATGGGTGGTGGTGCAGGTGGCGGTATTGCAGGACGTTTTGGTCTTGGACTCATTTGGGGATCTTTAGAAGATCCAAGTGATTTTGTCGGATCAACCGTTGGCATGTCATTCACAGGTGGAGCTATCAAAGGTGTTAACTTAAAAATTGCAGGGGTCGTCTCTGCTAAAAAGAGTTTTGATGCTTGTGTCGAAAAAGGGGCCATCGGCGCCATTTGGGGATACTTAGGGACCGATGGGAATGTTTTTGAAAAATGTTACAACGCTGTTAAAAAAGGATTTTCTTATGGCGCAAAAGCAGGAATTAATGAAGGTGTAAAATACGTTTATGCCACCGCGATGATCCAATCTGGCGCCAGCGCTGAGCTTGAGGCCCATGCAGGTGTGGGTTATCTTTTTAATGTTTGGTCGGTGCAAACTAAATCTGAAGCGACCCTTTTAGCTGAATTGTTTGACCAAACAAAAGTGAAAGAAGATTACAATTTAGAAAATAAATAAAAGGCTTAATATGAAATTATTTTTTTTTATTTTTCTCTTTATTTATTAGTTCAATGGCATTTTCAGCCTCGCCTGAGAAAAATAAAATAGTTACGATTTTCGATATTTTCAAACGAGACCCACAAAAAAAACTGTACTTGTCAAAACCCAGGTGGCTCTGTAAAGTTCTGGCCACTCCCTCTATTTCACTAAACTATCTAAAGGCAAAAAGTTTCGCTTTTCAAGTGAAAGCGTAAAATCAATATTTTGATAATGACCTTCATATTGATTGGCAATATACCAATTCATTGCTTCAACATATTTTTTTTCCAGCTCATATTTTACCCCCATAAAAAAACAAAACTCACTTTTCTTAGGTTCGCTGCCAATAGACTTAATGACATCTTGAACATCGTTCATTCCTAAAATATGTTTGCCCATGGTGAAATAAAAATCATTACTTTGATTAACTGAATAGTAATTCTTCATTTTTGCAATAAGTTCAACTCGTTCATCCTCTGACTTAATATAAGTCAACGCTAGTAAATTTATCAAAGCAGAAAATTGATCATCTTTTGAAATTCCAAAATCTTTAGAAAATTTTGGAATTAAATCCCACAAATGTTGAGTGGCCAAAATCATATTTAACTGGCCAAGATTTTCTTTAGGTATTTTGGTTTGAATCCAATTTGTCGCTTCTTCTTGTCCTTTCCAGGAATTGAGATTTTTGAATTGATAAAAAAAGTAAATATATCTAGTCATGTTTTGTTGTGAAAAACTAAAATCTGAATCTTTAAATAGTGAAAAAAGGAAGTGGGCCTTTTCGTAACTTTTTTCATCGGTAAACGTTGAGACCATATACATGGCCTGAATTTTAAAATACTCGTTAATAAAAAATGCGGTAAATGCTTTTTCTAATTCTTCATTTGATTTTTCTTTCATTTCATCAAAAAATATTTTATTCAAAAAGTGAGAAAAATCCTTTTCCATCTTGAATTCTGAAATTACCGCCACTGCGTCTTGAAATCGATTAAGAAAAAGCAATGAGGCAAACACTTCTTGGAAAACCCTTTTATCGTTATATCTTTTTAACCCTTGTTGTGCGACTGCTAGTGCCTCTTCACCTCGCCCAAGTTTTCTCAGTATTTTTGATCTCAGCAAAATGGAACTAGTGAAATAGACTCGGTATGCTTCGTTATTAAATTTCAAAGCATTTTCATATTCATTTTTGTAAAAATAATTATAAGCCAATTCATTATTGGCAAATCCATAATTTAAATCTTTGTCTGAATCGAAATAAATCTTATAATTATTGATAAAAGAAATATTGTTATCATATTCTTTTTCTTGGTAGTAATAATTCAGAAATAACTGAAACAAATTATAGCGAAATCTATTTTCTTCCCTGGAATAGTAACTTAAAGCTGTTTTAAGACTCTCCTCGCCCCATCTGCTTTTTCCCTTATCCGAAAGGAAGTAGCGAATTTTGTAAGCTGAATCAAAAATGGCATTCTCCAGAATTTGCTCAAGGCTTAAATCGTTATAAACAAGATTTGCATGTTCCTGATTTTTATCACTTGAATAATCATCTCCTCCTTGAATAAAAAGAGTATTCATCGCCTCATTGTATCGGTAAACATCACGTAAAATACCATTGGTACTTAAGGCCCATAAATAACGATAGAGCATTCGACTATCTAAATTGGCAGCATATATCGCCAGC
>JBIKWR010000185.1:0-5349 GCA_044356225.1 Bacteriovoracaceae bacterium
CAGCACTTATCAACGATGGGTTTTGATAATGTGAGTATCCAACAACGAGAAACTGAGCATCCAAGAAATTCTGACTTACTTTAATCGCTGCATCTAAAAATTCTCTGATCCCTTTTTCAATTAATGGCCGACCTATAAAAGTAAAAAGCACTTCTTGTTTTTTTTTATATCTTTCGGTTAAAGGTTTATAATATCGTAAATCAACCCCACTCGAAAAAATTAAATGGGTTTTTACAAACTTTGATAAACCAAGCCGGGAAAATAAATTTTTATCATCTGGATTTTGAAAGATTAAATGGTCGATGAAAAACTGAGCAATAAAATATAAACATTTTGTTATGATTGAAACCGGGTGTAAGGCGGGTAGAATAAAAGCATGACCCAGCCCAGTAATACTGGCGATGGTTTTTATCTTTAGTAACTTAGAGGCCACACTTCCATAAACCACACACTTGGGAGTGAAATGATGAACAATATCTGGATTTATTTTTTTAATCGTTTTTAAAAGATGCAAAAAAAAGAACAATTCTTTAATAGGATTCGTACTATCTCGAGTGTTTTTTGATTCAATACACTTTACACCCATTAACTCTAATTTGGGGATGTATTGATCAAAACTACAAAGGGCAGTCACTTGAATTTTTTTTTTCAAACATTCTTCAATTAATGATCTTCTAAAAGTATATAAGGAATGGCCGGTGACAGAATGAAAAACGATGTGTTTCATTCTTAATTTACATGAAACTTTTGTGCACACAATGTTAAAGCGGCTTCGACCACATCATCCATGGCATAATATCGATACTCCGCTAATCGGCCTACAAAATGGATATCTTTTAATTGCGAAACTTTCTTTAAATAATTATTTTTAAGTTCTTCATTTTTTTTATCAAGAATTGGGTAGTAAGGATCATTTTCATTTTTCGAATACTTTAGTGGATACTCATAATGAACCGTAGTTTTTTCACTTTGTTGTCCGGTCATTTTTTTATATTCAGTGATACGAGTGTAATCAAAATTATTTGGATAATTGATAACAGCATGATCTTGAAATGAAGATTGTAAATAAGTTTTCTCTACAAATTTTAAACTTCGGTAATCTAACTCGCCTAATTCAAAATCAAAGTAATAATCTAATGGACCGGTATAAATCATCTGCCCAAAAGATAAATGAGGTAACATTTCTTTATAATCAGTATTCAGCATCAATTTAACATTTTTTTTATCGAGCATTCTTTTCATCATCATTGAATAACCATGTATAGGTAGTCCTTGATATTTGGCCAACTGATAACGATTTTCGCGATCTGTTCTAACCGGTACTCTTTTTACAGTATCTGGGTGCAGCTCTCGAGGATGTTTGCCCCATTGTTTCAACGTGTAATTGAGGAAAAATGTCTCATACAAATATTTCCCCACTTGGTTGATGATCGCCTCTTCACAATTTTTAGGATTATCTGTGAAGTGATTTTTTGCTAACTCATACTCGAATTCTTTTTGGGTGAGTCTAGAATTGTTAAGCTGGTTGTAAGTATCTAAATTGATGGGAAAAGGAACTAACATCCCTTTTACACTGGCCATGACTTTATGTTCGTAATGATGCCAATCAGTAAACTGACTTAAATAATTCCAAACAAATTCTTTGTCCGTTCTAAAAAAATGGGGACCATATTGATGGATGAGAATTCCTTCTTGATTATGATAATCATACAGATTACCTCCAATATGATTTCTTTTTTCAATAACCAGAATTGATTTATTTTTTAAACTGGCCAATCTCTCGGCGCATATAATTCCTGCAGGTCCAGCACCAACAATAACAAAATCAAATTTCATTTTTATTCAACCTTAACTTTGGCCAAGAAAATTCCAAGCCCTAGATATCCAACCAGTAAAAATACCCCTGAAAGAAACACAAAGATAAATGATTTTCCAATGGCAATGAGAGAAAAAATTGAACTACACAAAGTGATAAAATAACAAAGCAAGACTGTTTGTTTAATTGAAAATCCCATTTTTCTAATTCTCAAAGGAAAATGATCTTTGCTTCCCATCAACGGGTTTAACCCTTTGCGAATTCGTAAACAACTTACATAAAACACTTCAAAAACAGGGATTGAAACTGCAAAGAGTGAACCTGCTTTAAAACTACCTCCGGGAGATTGATTAAAGACTTTTATACACATTATACTTATAAAGAGCCCGATGAGAGTACTTCCAGCATCTCCCATAAATATTTTTGCGGGATTAAAATTGAAAACTAAGAAAGCCATTAAAGAAACCGCAAAAAATAATCCTAGATAAAAATAGGCATTCGATGGACTTATTTCACTGAGAATTAAGCATAACGTAGAGATTATGATGATTGATATTCCGGCTGCAAGACCATCTAGTATATCCAAAATATTAAAAGCATTGATCATTAAAATAATTCCGCCAAAAGTAAAAAGGATATTGGCCCATTGATAACCAAAAACCGACATAATGTTGCCATTAAAAATTAAAATTGAGGCCACAAGGCAATGACTAATAAGACGAGAATGGACTGAGAGAGCGTATCGATCATCGAGCAAACCTAGAAAAAAAACAAAAGCCAAACAACTCAGTTCAATGATTAGTGAAACATCAAGTGAGTGATTGAGAAAAAAAACAGAACTTATGATAAAAGTTGTAAAAATCCCTAATCCCCCTAAATACGGTGTGGATTTTTGGTGGGTTTTTACAGCAGTGTCAGGGTGATCAACAAAACCAGTATTAATCGCCAACACGCGAGATAGTTTGACCGCGATCACCCCAAAAACAAAAGTGAATACATATGCTGGCCATACAGCAGCATTTACGCCAAATGGTGCACTGATAAGATTATTTATAAACATAGTTTTTCCTAGGTATCATTTATAGCAATTACGAATGATAATTTCGAGCTTTTTGACGGTTACCTAACCAATCCCAGGAACCATTTATCTTATTGGTAAAATCATTGAATGAATCTAATCCTTGTATGTCACATCGCATCATTGGATTTTGAGCTGCTAAATTCAGACCAAAATTTGAACCAAAAATTTTCTGATAACCAACTTCCATCGCTTTTTCGATAATAAAATCGTTGTATAGACCATGCGGCAATGAAAGGAATTGAACAGGATAACCACAAATTTCAGACAAAAAACTTTTACTTTTTATTAACTCTTGAATCATTTCCTCTTTTGCCAATTCCACTAACGGGCGGTGGGATTGTCCATGAGATCCAATGGTAACAAGCGGGTGATTGGCCAATTTTTTTATTTGTACTTCCGTTAAATAATTAGAAATTTTTTTTTCAATAAAACCCGAGGAGATAAAAATACAAAAAGGTAAATTGAGCTCTTCCATGACGGGCAAAACCAGTGATTCGTTATCAGCAAACCCATCATCAAAGGTGATGGAAATTTTCATTGAATCAATATCCCCAGGTGAATGGATTGGTATACATTGAGTACCATAGGTGTCTTTGAGCCAATGCATTTGTTTTTTAAAATTAGCAATTGAAACAGTAAACAAGTCACGACAAGCATCAAACTTTTCAGCAGTGATTGAATGATACATTAAAATTCTGTGACCCCGTGAGCCAGAATTGTTTTTTTCACATTTCGATCGCCAGCGTTTTATATAATGTTTTAATAATCTCACTTTCAAACTCCATGCCCCCCAAAGCATGTCATCATTTCAGATTTCAAGCAAAAATAAAAGAATTCAAGATATTTTTTAGATTTTTGCAAAATTAATTACGGACTCCTCAACTGAAATGCTTGAGAGTATAGTGGAAATCTATGTGTGGTATTCAAGGTGCATTTTTTAGAAAAGGAGATAGGGCCAGCACTCTTAAGAGTCATTTCGACAAATTATCTGAACCGATAAAGCACCGTGGTCCCGATGATCTTGGATTTTTTGTTGATGATTTTGTTTATTTAGGACATCGAAGGCTTTCAATTTTTGATCTTTCACCTGATGGCCATCAACCAATGTTTGATGAAACGAAGAGATACTCTTTAGTCTATAATGGTGAAATTTTTAATTTCAAAGAATTAAAAAATGAGCTCATTGCTCATGGTATAAAATTTAACAGCCAAAGTGATACAGAGGTTTTGCTACAATTGCTGATTCAAAAAGGTCAAGCTGCTCTCCATCTTTTAAATGGTTTTTTTGCATTTGCATTTTATGATTCACTCGAAAAAAAAATGTTAATCGCTCGCGACCGAATGGGAATTAAACCACTCTATTTTTATGCTGATGAGAACCTCTTTTATTTCGCTTCTGAGATGAAAGGGTTAACCTCATTGGATCTTCCTCGAGATATACAGAATGAATCAATTCAAACGTATTTCCAGTTAACTTATATACCAGCACCGAAATCTATCTATAAAAACATCTTTAAGTTAAACCCTGGAGAATTACTCACTATTGATTTACAAAAAATTGAAACAAAAAAATATTACCATCTACCCATCAAGCCATCATCTGAACCAAATTTAAGCAAAAAACTGAAAGATCTTTTAAATCATTCTATTGAATTACGACTTCAATCAGATGTCCCCATCGGTGCATTTTTAAGTGGAGGCCTAGATTCATCTATTTTAGTTGCCCTTGCCTCTCAAATGACCAAAAACTTAAATACTTTTAGCGTTGGATTTAAAGAAAATTCCTATTTTGATGAATCTCAGTATGCCCTGCAAGTGGCAGGAAAATATCAAACAAATCATCATCAACTCATGGTTGATAATGAAATGATTTTTTCTGAAATTGATTCTATTCTCAATCATCTCGATGAACCTTTTGCCGATGCGAGTGCGATTCCCTATAGTATCCTTTGTGGTTTTGCTAAAAAACATGTCTCGGTTGCCTTATCTGGAGATGGCGCGGATGAACTCTTTGGTGGTTACAATAAGCATCGTGCCGAGCTTCTCAGTCGAAAATATGCTTCTTTAAAATTTTTAGGAAAAATTTTTCTACCTTTGTTAAGACCATTTTCAGGTTCGAGTGAAAATGCCTTAAGCAATACCTTGCGAAAAACAAAACGTTTTTTATCTTCCGTTTCGCTGCATCCTGATGACCGTTATCTCCAATGGTGTCAGTACAATGATCCAAAGAGAATTAAAAAACTCTTAATTAACTATCGTTCAAGTGATCATTTAAAAAATTATTTAAATTTCCCAAATCTTAGTCTCAACGACGTTTTATATAATGATCAGACTTTGGTTTTACCTAATGATATGCTTTATAAAGTTGATCTGATGTCGATGAGACATTCTCTTGAAGTTCGAGTTCCTTTTCTTGACTACCGTATCGTTGAGTTAGCAAACTCATTACCTT
>JBIKWR010000186.1:0-5304 GCA_044356225.1 Bacteriovoracaceae bacterium
TTAAACTCATATTGAGGATCGGATTGCAGGGTCTAGAGGGATTGGTTCTTTCGCAGCTAAAACTAATTTCAAAAGGTTTTATGACGTTGAATGGAAACTGCTGAGCTCCTTCTACTTTTAGACCCGAGGTAGATAAAATTCCTGCGGGCCAATGAAAAATAACTTTTGCTCCATCGGGGAATCGCCTTTTCGCCGCGATAACAATAAATTGATCAAGCTCTTTTATTTGCGCCAGAGGAATAGGTGGTTTTTTTAATATTAAATGTCGATAGGAATTCCAGCGCCAATTGTCTTTGATTGCTACATTGAGTATATCTTCGCGCTCTTTTCCTTCGATAACTTTGATTTCAATTTTATCTGGCATCCCAGCGACTTCAAAATAGGCTAATGAAACCATGGATTTTAAATTGATCAATCCATCACTGCGAAGAACAATATATTGATCGGGCTCAATTGAACCATACAAAGGGGCAACATCTAAAATCGCCGGACCCGAAGTGGAAAAACGATATTCGTTTTCCGACTGAAGTATAGTTCCGGCCAAATCTTTAGTCTCGTATTTGGTTTTAAAAAGACAGCTCACCCCCGATTTAAGGGGTGTTGTAAAATCCAAAACCCAATTTTTGCTATCGGCCCACCTCGTTGAAAATTTTTGTTCTGGTTTACATTCGATGGTGAAGGGATTGGATTTTTCATCAGAGGTAGTGCGAGGATCTCCCATCGCCACCATGTCAGTAGTAAATCGGGCAGTCACTTGTTGAACATTTTTAACTGAACCTGTGGGGAAAAAACTTTCAATTTGTGGTGAAGCTGCCGCCACATTTAAAAAAACAATAATCCATACGAATTGATGAAGTTTACATAAATTCATAGATGAACCCTTTATTTGTTATAAGAATTCTGAATTATAATCAATCAAAGCCTGTATATCTATGGCAAAAAAATGGATAAGCTTTATAAAAAAAGAGTAAAAGGAGTTTAATCATGATTAACGCGATGATTGGAGGTGCTATTATTGGTATCGCCGTCAGTATTATGTTGCTTTTTAATGGTCGAGTGACAGGTATCAGTGGAATTATTTCTGGAGTCTTAACTAGTAAAAAATCGGATACTTCCTGGCGCTGGGCCTTTCTCTTGGGCCTGCTGTTTGGAGGTTTGATCTTAAAAATCTTACGACCCGATGTTTTTTTATTATCTCCAGAGGTGAAATTGAGTGATTATATTTTTGCCGGCTGGCTGGTGGGATTTGGGACATTGATGGGAAATGGCTGCACCTCGGGCCATGGGGTTTGTGGTCTTTCGCGTTTATCTTTGCGATCTTTGCTGGCGACTTGTACCTTTATCTTTTTTGGCATGATCGGACTTTTACTATTTACCTGGCTACGAGGTTAATGATGAAAATTTTAGTTTCGTTTGTGGTTGGATTGTTGTTTGCTCTAGGCTTAGGAATTTCAGGAATGACCAACACGACAATCGTCAGAGGATTTTTAGATATTCTGGGTGATTGGAATTTGACTTTGATCGGCGTCATGGTCAGTGCCATTCTTATTCATTCTTTGGTTTATTATTTCATTAAAAAAAGAAAATCACCTTTATTAGACACCCAGTTTTATCTACCCACTAAAAAAAACATCGATGGTAAACTTATTTTAGGGGCGATGATTTTTGGTATAGGTTGGGGATGGGCGGGTATTTGCCCAGGTCCTAGTATCGTTTCACTAGTGAGCGGACAAATCGAAGTCTTTATTTTTGTCGCAAGTATGATTGTTGGGATGGCATGCTATAAATTAATTGAGAAAAAAATATAATTCGTTAATTTTTTTGATTATTTTGTGAAGGCTTCCAGCGGCGTAACAATAAAGAATTGAGCACCACGCTGACGGAGCTAAAGGCCATAGCACTTCCCGCAATCATCGGGCTTAAAAATCCAGATGCTGCCAGTGGAATACCGACGATATTATAAATAAAGGCCCAAAATAAATTTTGCTTTATTTTTTGATAAGTTGCTCTAGATATGGATATGGCGTCTGGGATTAACAGGGGATTTCCTCTCATCAGAGTCATGCCGGCAGAATGCATGGCCACATCGGTGCCAGTGCCCATAGCAATACCCACATGAGCAGAGGCCAAGGCGGGAGCATCGTTGATGCCATCACCTACCATGGCGACAATTTCACCTTGGTTTTTTAATTTATTGATGATCGCCGATTTTTCGCCAGGAAGAATTTCGGCGTGAAACGTTTGAATTCCCAACTGGTGTGCTACGGTCTGAGCACTCCCGATGTTATCTCCACTCAGCATCACGGTTTTGATACCAAGTGCGTGCAATTTTGCAATCGTTTCCCTGGATGAATCTTTGATTTGATCAATGAATGTTATAACGGCCATAATTTTTTTAAGACCATTGTTTTGAATGAGAAAAGAAACCGTTTCTCCTAATTTTTCTCTTTCTAGCGCTAATTGAGAAACAGCATCATCATGAATGTTTAAATCGAGTAGCAGTTTTTTACTTCCTAAAAGATACTCTTGATCATCGATCTTTGCCATTATCCCTTTACCAGCGATAGTCTGAGAGTTTTGAGTGTGTTTAAAAAAAACATTTTTACGTTTTGCTTCGGCAATCGTCGCCTTCGCCAGAGGATGTTCACTACCTGATTGCAAAGAAGCAACAATATTCAAAACCGTTTCTGGAGAATCGCCAAAGGTAAACAGTTTTGATAGTTTGGGTTTTCCTTCCGTGACGGTACCAGTTTTATCAAAGGCCACTAATGTCACAGCGTGCGCCAATTCAAGGGATTCAGCATCTTTGATTAATATTCCATATTTTGCCGCCACACCAGTGCCAACCATGATAGATGTTGGAGTGGCCAGGCCTAAAGCACAGGGACATGCAATCACTAAGACCGCTACTCCATTGATGATGGACATCTCCCAATTTCCAGTGAGAAGTCCGGTCAAAACAATCGTTGTTGTTGCAATCAAGATGACGATGGGAACAAAATAAGCACTGACTTGATCGACTAATCTTTGTATCGGCGCTTTAACTGCTTGTGCTTCTTCCACCATGCGCACAATACGCGCTAACATAGTTTCAGATGCGAGTGCGCTTACCCTGACAAGCAAGGTTCCATGTCCGTTGATTGAACCGCCAATCACATGATCATTTTCTTTTTTATCGAGAGGCCGACTTTCACCCGTGATGAGAGATTCATCAATCGCCGAAAAACCTTGGTGAATGATACCATCCACCGGAATTCTCTCGCCTGGTCTAATCAGCACTTCTTCATGGAGTTTTAAATCAGCAATAGATTTTTTTATTTCTTCACCATCTTTAAGAACTATGGCAAATTCCGGTTGCAAGATTTGTAGGGCCCTGATCGCCTCAGTAGTTTGTCTCTTGGCTTGTCCTTCGAGATATTTTCCCAGCAGCACTAAAGTGATAATGACCGCTGACCCTTCAAAGTAGAGATGAATATCTTGGTACCCTTGGTCCCCTTGGTGCTTTAAATCACGGGTCATTAAATAAATGCTTAATCCATAGGCAGCACTAGTTCCGATCGCCACTAACAAATCCATATTTCCGGCCTTAGCTTTCAGCGCTTTGTAGGCGGAGATATAAAAACGTTTACCCATATAAAATTGCACGGGAGTGGCCAAGATTAACTGCCACCAGGCAGGAAGCATCAATACAATTCCAAAAGGCGAGAGCAACATGGGTAGGACTAAGGGTAAAGTTAAAATAGCTGAAAAAATAATCAGGCGTTTATCTTTGATCGTCGAGTTTTCATAAGAAACTGTATTGTTTTTATTCTCAGGATTGTTAAATGTGGCAACATATCCTACCGAAGCAATAACTTTAATTATTTTTTCAATGTTAATATCTTTATCTTGATAACTAACATTTGCCTTTTCAGTGGCCAAATTGACATTCGCTTCGATAATCCCTTGAGAACTTTTTAAAACTTTTTCAATTCGGTTCACACAGGAAGCGCAGGACATTCCTTGAATATCGAGATGAATATTTTTTTGCATCAGCTGACCTTTTAAACAATATAGCTGCACGGGATGAGTTTTCACTGGAAATCTCAATCAGCACCAGTATAGAATAGGTTATCAATAATCATACTCATGGAGGGGTGTTGTGCAGATACAAAAAACAATTCAGTTTCTCGTTCTTTCTTTATTCCTCATCTCATGTGAAATTAAATTCAGCAATGGCGATTTTAAACCGCATGTTTATTTAAACTGGCGTTCAGAAGATACCTTTACAACAATCCAGGTAAACTATCATACCAAGGGTAATTTTTCTCAGGCGACAGTGTATTATGATACGGAGTCGCGTGGCGGAAACCCTGCACTTTATACTTATAAAACTACAGGACATACGATTAAGTGGCCAGGAACAGATCGCGCCGTTCATCACGTTGAACTGACGAGTCTCACTCCTGGAAAACCGTATTATTTTATAACTGGTGATGAGAAATCCGGTTTCACCCCTGAGAGAAAGTTTCGCACCCTCGACCCCATGGATAGCAATTTGAAAATAGCCAATGGTGGAGACATGGGAACAGGGAAACGATATGCCACCATTACGGAGTTGGCGGCAACTTATGATCCGGATGTGGTGCTTTTGGGTGGTGATATCGCTTATGCCGATGGCAATCCAAAAAACACGGGTGATTGGGACAAGTGGTTGAGTGTCTGGACCGAAAAAATGGTGACCAGTGATGGATTTACTGTTCCCTTTATCCTGGCGATCGGCAATCACGAAACTAATCTTTTGAAAATATTTGCCAAACCAGAAGAGAAAGCTCCTTTTTATTATAGTCTTTTTGATCAAGATGCTAAGGGGAGAAGTTACTTCACCAGAAAAATTTCAAACGACATCATGTTATTCGTACTAGATTCGACTCACATTTATGCGCCTTTTGGAAAACAGCGAGTATGGCTTCGTGAGCAAATGGAAAAATATAAAACGATGCGCACTAAGATTGCTATTTATCATGTTGGACTTTATCCAAGCCATCGCGCCTACAATGATCCGCTCAATCTTTTAGGTCGCTTGAGCTGGCTCAAGATCTTTGATCATTACCGGATCGATTTGAGTCTGGAGCATCACGATCACACTATGAAGCGCACCAAGTACCTAAGGAATAACAATGTTAAGACCGAAGGCCTAGGAACTTTGTATTTAGGTGATGGTGCTTGGGGTAAACAAGGTCGAGATGTGAAACGCGATCGCTGGTATTTGGAACGCGCCGAAGAGACCACTCATTTTTGGCTTTTAGAAGCGAAGGAAGATGT
>JBIKWR010000047.1:0-17865 GCA_044356225.1 Bacteriovoracaceae bacterium
GTTATCAATATATCTGATCAAGCAAATTTTCGAGATGAATTGGCGCTCAAAATGGGAGCGGCCAGGGTATGAAAATAAATCCATCGATCTCGTTAAATTTTCTCCCATTGATCTTGCTCCAGTTTGGACTGCTTTATCCCTTTCCCTGGTTTTCTTGTTACTCTTTAATTTTTTTAGGATTAGTAAGTTTTATCGCTGCTCCAAGGATGCAGCAAAGTTCAGATTATCTTAAATCAAAAAATTTTTTCATTTTTAGAGGCATGGATTTATCAGATATTAAACAGCCGGATCAGATGGGTGAAGAACGATACATGGATCTGATGATGGCCGAAGCTAAAATGAAAAGAATGCTTTTGGTTTTGATGAGTGTCGTCTCATACGTTGTTTCATTTTTCTTCCTCTTTAAGTCTCCCACCGTGACTCAAACGTTAATGGTCCTGGTTCAGCCTCTCTTCATCCAGATAATTTTGATTAATGCTTCTCAAAAAAACCATCTGCGATTATGCCGACTCCTCAATCTCTTAGGTTTGTTGATGGGACATTTTGTTTTCAAAGTCTATCACCCCGGATTGATTATCTTCTTGATACTTATCCATTTTTTACTCTTGATTGATCCTCATAAATTTAGTCGAGAGCAATTCAAAGAATTGGCCCAAAGCATTATTTTAATTATTTTATTTATTTTATTGCTTACTCCTATAACCTTTGACCCAAAAAAAATTGGCGATTTTTTATGGGCCAAACTAACCAAGATGGAATCCTTGCCGAGTCATAAAATGCATAAAAAGCTCGAGCAAAATAATCAATCCATAAAAAACAAAATGGCGATTGATTCACAGAAAATATTTAAACAAACAGAAGAGCTTTTAAAGCTGATGGATTTACTTCCGAAGGATTTAAAGATTCATTTTGGGAAAGATTCAAAACATTTAGAAGATGATGCCCAGTCACTAAAACAAAAGGTTGCGAGTATTCAAAGTTTTGATCCCGAAGAGCTACAAGCATTAGTCAATGACTTAAAAAAATTAGAGACCAAAACCGAGCAACTAAGATTGCAAACTTTAAAAATAAAAAATTTAAATTTAAAAATAAATGGATCCCAGAAGAGTTTTGAAAAGATGGCCACAGGCACTTTTAATTTAAAACTGAACCAACAGTACAACTCATTAATAGATCTTGCTCAGCAAAGTAATGAGTTACCCCAGTTAACGGCAGAGGATCAAAAAAAATATCTTGAATCTTTAAATCAAATGACCAAAGAAGTAGAGCAGAGCTTAAAGGCTTCTCCTCTGGAAGGGGTAGAGAGTCGGCATTTGCAACATGCTCATGAACAAATAGATCGAATAAAAACAGAAATCGCCAAAAATAAAAAAAATCTCATGCAACAAGAATATCAAGAGAATTTAAAAAACCAGCATGCTATTCATAAAAACCAAGAAAAAACACTAACTCAGCAAAAGGCAGAAACCCCAACACCAAGTGATCCTTTGAACGAGCTTGCGAAAAAAGGGGAATTTTCGCTGGATGATTCTCAATGGAATAATGAGATTGCTGAACAAAAAAAATTAAAAAATGAAATTCAAAAAAAAGCAGATCGATGGTTAACATTAAAAAAACTATTTGAAAAATATGTAAAACATTTGGTGTTTTTACTGATAGCAGGATTGGCCATCTATTATTATCAAATGTGGAGTCGCTCACCGAAAGATTATCCCATTCAATCAGTGGAGGCGCCAGATTTGGATAAAAATCTCTTGGCCAGAGAAATTTTAAGAATTCAAAAAATGAATCTCGCTCCCAAGGAAGAAATTATCGCTTGCTACAATATTATTCTCCCTTTATTCAAAGCATGGTTTGGACCAGAAGAGCTCCCTCCAGGTGATATGATTCTCCAAAAGTTAAGTCGAGATCGAGAAATGAGATTAAGTATCGAAAAACCATTTTTTGCAGTTAACGAAGTTTTTGTTCAAGGTTTTTATGGTGAAAAAGAAATATCGACGAGTGCCGTGAAACTCTTTAGACGAGGCCTAACCGAAGTCCTGAGATTTTTTTTAAGCAAATAAATTCGTTTTTTAAGCTGAACTGGTAATTTTTCCTAGTATTTAGTTAAGAATTCATCAGGCGAGATCAAAGCGGTTGTGGTTTTTTTTAGATTCGGGTATATTTCGTCCACAAATAATTGAAAATTAAGCATTTTAAACCCTTTTCTTAACAAAAGTAGTCCTTTGCATGAAACTCAAAAACATTGCCATTGTCGCCCACGTCGATCACGGAAAAACCACCCTTGTCGATGGTCTGATTAAGCAGTCCAATACTTTACGTGATCGTGAAGAAATCACCGAACGGGTCATGGATTCCGGTGAAATTGAAAAAGAGCGGGGGATTACCATTACCGCTAAAAACTGTGCCCTCTACTGGAAAGATTTTAAAATCAATTTACTCGATACTCCAGGCCACGCGGATTTTGGTGGAGAAGTCGAACGATCTTTGATGATGGTCGATGGTGTTTTACTACTTGTGGATGCCGCCGAAGGCCCATTACCACAAACCCGATTTGTGCTTTCAAAAGCACTTGAAAGGGGAATTAAAATTGGCGTGGTGATCAATAAAATTGATCGTCCCGATGAAAGAATTGCCGAAGTCATTTCTGAAATTGATGATCTTTTTTTAGATTTGGCAACTTTTCTAGAGTTAACAGACTATGACCTCGATATTCCCTATTTCTATGCTTCGGCCAAAAATGGTTTTGCCAAAAAAACCCTCGAGGGCCCAAGTGAAAACTTGCACCCTTTATTGGATTTTATGGTGAGTGATTTTTTTCCAGTACCCAAAGTAAATCCCGGTCAAGGTTTTCAGTTTTTAGTGACAAATTTGGGATACAGTGCCTATTTAGGACAGCAATCCATCGGCCGTATTCAGCGCGGTAAAATCGAAAAAAATAAAAACTACACATTGATTGGTAAAGACAGTTCTAAAAATTTTAAAGTCACAGATATTCAAATTTTTGATGGATTGGGAACCAAGGAAATTCAGTCAGCCGAAGCGGGAGAAATTGTCCTTATTTCGGGAATTGAGAATGTTAAAATTGGCGATAGTATTTGTGATGTTGCCTTTCAAGAACCGATTCAGCGTATAGAGGTTGATCCCCCAACGGTTTCCGTCACCGTATCGGTTAACACCTCACCCACATCAGGAACAGACGGCGAGTATCTCACCAGTCGAAAATTAGAAGAGATGCTGATTGAAGCTTGTAATTTGAATGTCGCCTTAAAATATAGTCCCTCTGAAGACCCCAAAGAATTTGAATTAAAAGGTCGTGGGGAGTTACAGTTGGCGATTGTTTTTGAACAAATTCGCAGACGTGGTTATGAGTTTATGGTGGCCCGTCCACAAGTTTTAATGAAAGAAGAAGATGGTAAATTACTTGAGCCCTTTGAATCAGCAGTGGTCGATTTACCATCAGAAGCGGTGGGTACCATCACCGAAAGTTTTGCCAAACGCAAAGGATTAATGAAAAGTTTAAATCCCTTAGGAGAGCACCGAACTCGTTTAGTGTTTGAAGTTCCTTCGCGCGGCCTGATTGGATACCGATCTCAGTTTATGAATGAAACAAAAGGTGAGGGCATCATGTCTTCGCGCTATATTGGTCACTTTCCCTACTGTGGAGATATGCTCGCTAGACAGAGTGGATCGCTGATTTCCGATCGCGCCGGCAAGGCTACACCCTATGCCCTTTTTAATCTTCTCTCTTCTGGAAAACAATTTATTGTGCCAGGCGATCCTGTTTATGAAGGTCAAGTGATTGGTGAGCATACCCGCGATAATGATCTCAACATTAATTGTGTTCGAGAAAAACATTTAAGTTCAGTGCGAACAGCAGGAAAAGACGAAAATATTATACTTCCTCCCGTGAAACCGATGTCCATTGAATTTGCCATGAACTGGATCGATAAAGATGAATGGGTGGAGATAACTCCCGTGCAGATACGCATTCGTAAAAAAGTGATCGATAAAAACAAACGCTCAACCGTTAGGCGGTAAAAAAATTTGAAAACGGATATTAAAAAATTTTTACTGCGAAATCAAAAATGGGTAGAAAACAAACTTGATGTGGACCCCGAATATTTTGATCGATTAGCGCGAGGACAAAGTCCTGATGTCCTCTATATTGGCTGCTCTGATAGTCGCGTGACTGCCGAAGAGATGATGGGAGCTGAGCCTGGAGAAATTTTTGTTCACCGAAATGTCGCCAATCAAGTGATACCCACTGATTCTAATTTAAATGCAGTGGTTCAGTATGCGGTAGAGCAGTTGAAGGTGGAACACATTGTTATTTGTGGCCATTTTGGATGTGGTGGTATTTTGGCCGCTCTCAATCCTCGAGATATGGGCCAGATCAATCATTGGTTGCAGGGATTGCGAGATGTTTATCGTCTTCATGCCAAAGAATTAAATGCTATTCATGACGAACAAAAAAAGTTTGACCGACTCGTTGAGCTCAATGTGCTAGAGCAGGCGATTAATATTATGAAAATCGATCATGTGCAAAAGGCTTGGACAGGACAAGGCTATCCTAAAATTCATTGTTGGGTTTTAAATATTCGTTCTGGTTTGATTGTCGATTTAAAATTTAATATGGAAAAAGAATTTGCCAAACTCAAAGATATTTACGGTTTAGAGTAGAGTCTTAAAGCGATTATTAAACTTAGGACTGCAGGTAAATAAAAAGCCGCAAATTTGAGTTCAGGAAAGACCCAAGCCCCAACAATTGCCCCGAAGAGAAATGAAAATATAATTTGCATTCGAACTTTATTAAAAGGTCCTTCAGATTTCTCTTTAGCAATAAAATATTTAGTGATGCCGATGCCTAAATCCGTCGTTAATCCCGTGAGATGAGTGGTGCGAATAATCGATTGAGAATACCTTGTGAAAAGGGCATTTTGCGCCCCTAAGTTAAAACTTAAAAGGGCGATCAGAACAAAATCACTAAAATCTTCTAAGGGTTGGTTAAAAACTCCCAATTGATTCTGGCCACCAAGAATCGCCACCAGACAGTAAATGGAGGCAATCATCGCCATCACAAAAATATATATTGGTGCTTGATGATTGAGTCGTTTGATTTCTGTAAAAAGAGAACTAATCATCGCCCCCGTCAGAAAGAGCAAGGGAACTAAGAGAAAATAAAGTCCTTTTTCAAACTGTCTTTCATACAAGGCCTTGGCAAAATAACTGGAGTAACCAGTTATATGTGAGACAAATAAATGCACACACAAAAGGCCCCCAAAATTGACAAACCCGGCCTGAAAAGCGAGCAGCATCCAAGTAAAACGATTTTTTGGTTTTAAAATGAGATCTTTCATTAGATTTAATCATAGTCCTATCAATGACAATGAGTCGAGCCTACGGTATATAGCGGCACTGGAAATCTCAACCAGCACCGCTATATAGCGGCACTGGAAAACTCAACCAGCACCGCTCTATAAAAAAAAGGAACATATCATGTTGAGTATTAGTCAATTGACCAAAAATCAAGGCGGCGAACCGCTTTTTACCGATGTTAGTTTTCAAATCAATCCCGGAGAAAAAGTGGGTTTAGTCGGAACTAACGGGAGCGGAAAAACCACTCTCTTTAGAATTATCATCGGCGAAGAAAGGGCGGATAAAGGAGAGATTAGTTTTCCTGAGCGTATGCGCTTGGCCTATTTTTCTCAAAATGTTGGTGAAATGAAGGGGCAAACCGCCCTGGTAGCGGTGATGAGTGGTGATGATAAAATAAAAGTTTTGAGTGATAAACTGGCCGAATACGAAGCGATGTTAAGTCATCCCGATACCACAGAAGACATGATGAATTCAGTCTTGGAAAAAATGGGTGACGTCCAAACCGAGTTTGAAAAACGTGGTGGTTATGATTTAGAAACGAGGGCAGAAGAAGTGTTAACCGGCCTGGGGATTATGCCAGCCGATCATCGCAAAATGATGGAAGAATTTAGTGGTGGTTGGAAAATGCGTATCGCCTTGGCCAAAGTGCTGGTGATAAAACCCGATCTGATTATCATGGATGAGCCCACCAACTATTTAGATTTAGAAACTATTTTATGGTTAGAGATTTGGCTAAAAAATTTTGAAGGTGCTATTTTTATGACCACTCACGATCGTGAGTTTATGAATAATATTTGTAAAAAAATTGTGGAAATCGCTCATCAAAAAGTCACCGTCTATAGCGGCAATTATGATTTTTATGAAAAAGAACGCGAGATCAGACTCAATCAAATCAAATCAGAATTTAAAAAGCAACAAGACAATATTGCCAAAGACGAAGAATTTATTGCGCGCTTTAAGGCCCGCGCCTCCCATGCCGCTCAAGTTCAATCACGAGTTAAAAAATTAGATAAAGTTGACCGCGTGATCGTTCCAACAGAAGAGCAAACCATCGATTTTGAATTTGCCGTGCCTCCGCGCGGTGGTGATGATGTGGTGGCGATAAAAAATTTGAAAAAAGTTTGGAAACGACCCGATGGATCAGATCATTTAGTTTTTGATGGACTTACGACGACCATTAAACGATTGGAAAAATTTGCGGTGGTGGGGGTGAATGGGGCAGGTAAATCCACTTTACTCAAAGTGATTTGTGGTCAAACTGACGCGACTGCTGGCGAAGTCATCATTGGCCCTAGCATCAAAGTGGGTTATTTTAGCCAGTTCTCTTTTGATGTGCTTAATCGCGAAAATACGGTGATGGATGAAGTGCAACAATCATTGCCGCAAGTGAGCGAAGGGTACTTACGAAATCTGTTGGCGGCCTTTTTGTTTCGTGGCGACGATGTGAAGAAAAAAGTTAAATTTCTCTCCGGTGGCGAGAAAAGTCGTTTAATTTTGGCGGTTTTGCTGTCGCAAAATAATAATTTTTTAGTTTTGGATGAGCCCACCAACCATTTGGATTTGCAATCGCGCGAGGTGCTCTTACAAGCGCTTAAAAAGTTTGAAGGCACCATTATGCTGGTCAGCCATGATCGCCATTTTTTGCGTGAATTAGCGCAAAAAGTCTATCAGGTGGATCACGGTCAAGTCACTATTTATCCGGGCAATTATGACTATTATTTATCAAAGGTCGGCCCCTAGTCATTTGATGGCTTTTAGTCTATCAAAGAGCTTTCTTTAACCTGAAATTTTTTGAGGATTTTCATGAAACCTATTACCCACTTTTTAGAGCATAACTATCGTCATTTTAATGCTGCTTCCTTGGTGGATGCCTCGAAAGCTTATGTGGCGCATTTAAAAAGCGGCAAAAAAATGATGATCACTTTGGCGGGGGCGATGAGTACTGCCGAAATGGGGATTACTTTAGCGCGCATGATTCGCCAAGATAAAGTGCAAATCATTTCTTGTACGGGTGCAAATTTAGAAGAAGATATTATGAATTTAATTGCCCATACTCATTACAAAAGAGTGCCTAATTATCGCGAGCTCAGTGCCGCCGATGAAGAAGCGCTGCTAGCGCAGGGATTTAATCGCGTCACCGATACTTGTATTCCTGAAGAAACGGCTTTTCGAAAATTACAAAAATATTTGCATGCTGCTTGGAGTGAAGCCCGAGACAATCAAAAACGATTGTTTCCCCACGAGTTTTTGTATCAAATCATTCGTTCCGGAGAGTTAAAAAAAGAGTATGAAATCGATCCTAAAGATTCATGGGTGGTGGCAGCAAGTGAAAAAAATATTCCGATCATCGTCCCTGGATGGGAGGACTCAACCACCGCTAATATTTTTGCTAGTTACTGCTTAGAAAATGAATTTGTTCCTACGCTGGTCAAAGGTGGCATCGACTATATGGTGTTTTTGGCGCAATGGTATAAAGAAAATGCTGGGCAAGAGGGCATTGGTTTTTTTCAAATTGGCGGCGGCATTGCTGGCGACTTTCCTATTTGTGTCGTACCCATGATGAATCAAGATATGGGTGAACATGTTCCCCTTTGGTCCTATTTTTGCCAAATTTCTGATTCGACCACCAGCTTTGGTTCCTATTCTGGGGCAGTACCTAATGAGAAAATTACGTGGGGAAAATTATCCTCAACCACCCCTCGGTTTGTGATTGAGTCCGATGCGACGATTGTTGCTCCCCTGATTTTTGAATACGTTTTAGAAAATTAAGATTTATGTTTGAGCTGCATCCGAAACTCAAAGCAGACTTAATTTTGCTCGGTAGTTTTAAATTGAGCCAAGTTTTTATCATGCCCGATGGCGAGATTCCTTGGGTGGTCTTAGTGCCTCAAAGAATACATTTAAAAGAATGGCATGAACTTTCTATGGCCGACCAAATTGAACTTTTGTTGGAAATTAATAAGGTCTCTAGAGTTTTGATGGAGGAATTTACTCCAGATAAATTAAATGTCGCGTCCTTAGGAAACAAAGTTCCCCAATTCCATTTACATCTTATTTGTCGTTATCAAACCGATCGCGCTTGGCCGCAGCCGATCTGGGGAACTTATAGTGAACCTAATCAAGTCAAAGTAGAAGAACGTCGATTCAGACTAAAGAATTTACTTAACATCTAATTTTTTTCTGCAAATCCCATGAGATTGAATTCACTGTGATAAAATCGTTCTTATCTCTATGTCCAACAAGCTCTACGGTTACATCGACGCATTTTTTTATAGTCTCATGGTTGGGGCCGGTGAGGCCTTCTTCGCAGCTTACTCTTTGCATTTAGGATTTTCTGAACTCCAGGCCAGTGTTCTGGTCACTGTTCCCATTGTCATCGGGGGAGTGGTGCAATTAATCGCTCCCTTTGGAATAAATGTCGTGAAGTCTTATAAACGTTGGACGATCACTGGCGTTTTTTTACAGGCGATGCTTTTTTGGGCTTTTATTCTTTTTGATAAATTTACCGCACATAATTTTGAAGTGCTTTTTATTCTGGTGACAATTTATTGGAGTCTCGCTTTGGGGATTACTCCTGGCTGGAACACCTGGATCTCGGCCTTATTAAAAACCGGCGAGATCCGCGGATTTTTTTCTACGCGAAATGTGATGATGTCCTTGGGGACACTCTTTGGACTCTTGCTCAGTGGAGTGATTTTACATTTTGTCGATACGGAAAAAATAGGATTCGAAAAATTTTATTTAATCTTTGGATCTTGTTTCCTTTTTCGGTTAGTTTGTTTTTTTGCCTTGATTAATCATCAATCAGTCCCCTTTAAAAATGTCGGTGGAATCAATAAAGGCAAAGACTTTTTTTTCATCGACAACATCAAAGGATTTCCCTTTCGCTTTATCTTTTTTTCTTGCGTGATAAAAATTGGTGTTTTTTTTTCAGCTTCATTTTTTAGTCCTTATATGCTTAAGCAGCTTAAATTTAGTTATCTTGATTATGCTCTGGTTTTAGTTTCGGCTTTCGTTGGGCGGACATTGCTAGGTGGATTTTTAAGAAAATTTATCCATCGTTTTGATATCAATCGGGTACAGTTATTCGCCAGTATTGGCATCAGTTTTATTCCGATCCTTTGGACTTTTTCCACGAGCTATCAATACATTATCTTTTTAGAAGTTTTAACCGGCCTAATGTGGGGGGCGTTTGAAATTTCTTTTTATGTAACCTGTTTTGAGGAAATCCCTACGGAAAAACAGGCGCAAATGATGACTTGGTACAATCTGTTGCATACTCTGTGTATTGGTGTAGGTTGTTTTTTTGGGCTGATGACTTTTGCTTATTTAGGAAATCATTATGATTCCTACATCACCATTTTTATGTTTTCCGGACTCCTGCGTGGTTTATCTTTACTCGCCTTTCCGCGCCGAAAAATCGTCAACGGCGAAATTGTCGTTTCAAGTTTGGTTCGAACATTAGGGGTCAAACCTTCTCTGGGAATTTTCAGTAAGCCGTTGTGGCAGCTGTTTAAAAAAATCAAAAAAAAATAAAAATTACAGAATTATTTTTTAGCGTTAAAAAACTAACAATTTCTTACTAAGTAACAATATTGTAAGTTTACAAAATGAACAAAAAGAATCACGAAAAATTTTCCCTATAATTTTATTTTAAAAATCCCATTGAATGTTTTTTTTTAATAACTTTTAAAAAATGGTTTTTCACACTAACGTGGAAAAAAATCTGCAAAAAAAATTGATTCAATCTCTGTGCAAAAGAGAATGAGTTTCATATGGGAGTTAATCATGTTTTTTTACTTACGATTTAAAATTGGTATTGTTATCTTGGGATTTATTTTTTCAATTTCTACGCCAATTATTCCACTTGCGTTGGCCGACTTTCCCAATGGTTCTTCATGTTTTGCTTTTCCTTTGAGCGTTTATAGCCCGACGGCATTTAATTCACTTAGTGATAAGGACGCGACTAATCCAACTCTTTCTTCTGATGGCATGAAAATCGCTTTCCAATCAAATTCAACTAACTTACTTCCTCCGCCAATGTCAGATACTAATTCAAAATCTGATATCTATCTTTGGGATGGACTGACTTTTTCTCTTAAAATAATTTCTGTCTCCAGCAATAACGGTGCCCAAGCAAATGAAGATTCTTTTGCGCCATCAATTTCGAGCGATGGTCGATTTATTGCCTTTGAGAGTCAAGCAACAAATTTGGATGTTAACGCTCAACCAGGAATTTTTATTTATGACGATCTAACATTAACGACATCATGGATTGCCACTGGCAATTATCCATCACTCTCAGATAACGGCAACCGTGTAGGCTTTAAACTGGATGGATGGCATTCTCCGGGTATGGTCTTAGATCGAACGACAAATATTTTACGTCAAGTGACCCCCGGAAATGTTTATCATTATAAGCTCTCAGGAGATGGAAAAACTGCAGTTTACTATTCTACTCAACCCTCAACTGGAGTTTATATCGTCGATTTAGAGCAGTTTCCTTTTATCTCAACTCCAATTCTGATTGCAGGAGGTTTTAGTGATGGGGGAGTTTCCATCTCCTCAGATGGAGAATTAATCGCGTTTTCGACGTCATCTGCTTTAGTTGCAGATGATATAAACGGTCATTACGATGTTTACACCTGGACCCGATCTACGGGAATTTTTGAGCGTGTGACCGCCTTTGAATTTGATCCGGCGCCATCTCAGATGGGCAATTACTCCAGTCATTTTGTAACTGAAAATAATGGAAGCACATTTTCACCGCAGTTATCTCGAAATGGACGATTTCTGGCGTTGCAATCAGTTTCGGATCATTTTACGCCCTTTGATTTTCCACTTGATACCGGTGATTATCGCGATGTCTTCGTCATTGATCTGCATAGTAAATTGGTCCATCGCTCAACCAGATCCGAAACATGGCAAAATTATTTTTCTGGCATCGATGATGATGGAGATAAATATTCGAAAACCGAATTAACAATAGGGCCGATTGTTTCAGATGATGGTAGTCGTGTGGTTTTTTATTCAGATCTTAATCAACCTTTTGCCGGCCTTAGTGGAAATGGAAAAAATCAAATTTACGTCGATCAATGTCCAACTTTTTCAGCTTCTTCATATCCTATTCGTTGCGCTGGCGATGGCCTTTTAGGGGCTTGCCCAATGGGTAACAACGGTGCCAAAAACCGAGGATGTGCTCATTCTGTTAATGCTAAAGGAGCAAAGCTTGAAGCATGGGGAATGGCCTCTGTCTCAAATCCTGCTGTTTTTAAGTTAGTCGTTTCAGGATTACCAGACTCAAGTACTGTTGCTTTATTTGAAATGAATGGCAGTGTTAATCAGAATGGAATTTCTTGGGGTGGTGGCGATGGCCTGCGATGTGTAGGTTTTCAAGCGCAAACCAAAATAGTTGTTCCAGGAGTTACCAATCAAACACTACATTTTGGTTACGGACAAACATTTAATCCACACTTAAACCTAAGCGCTTTACCATTTAGTACAAAAACGTACCAAGTTAAGTATCGAGATAAAGCCGCTAATTTTGGAACAACGTCTACGTTTAATTGGACCAATGCCATTGAAGTTTTATGGCTTCCATAAATTTAACTTGTTTCAAATAAAATAGTTTCACTCAAGTTGCTAACGTTTTTAATTCATACCATATGTCACTTTTTTCATGGTTTTTACTTAGCACTTGGGAATTTTCCAAATCTTAGATACATACACTCAGTAGTTACCCCCCCTCTATAACCCTTTTCGCAATAGGAGCTTAAAATGAAAAAAATGATGGGAATTTTATTAAGTTTGGCCATGTCGCAAGCTTTTGCTCAGTTTGGTCCAAAACCGCAATCCTTTCCGCAACATCCTCCATATTCGCCCGCTCAGGATTTACTATATGATACTACTAAACGCCTGGTTCCTGCTCCAGGGTATGGTCCTCAAGCAATAGATCATATTAACTTTACTCATAAAGTGATCGAAGGTTTACGTGGTAGATTGCAGAATTGTGAAGCAAATTCAAATAAACCAAATCCAAATCCCGGTGTTTTCCATCTAACGCAAGAATTGGTTAAATGTCGTGCCGAAAATGAACGCATAAATAATGACATTCTTCGATTACAAAACCAAAGTAGCGAACTGCAAACTCAAGTCACAAGATTACAAACTGTAAATCAATCTTTGGAATTTGAAAAAACTCAATTGCTTGAACAGTTAAGAGATCTAGAAGGGACTGATGTGAATCAATGGGTATGTGCGAGTGCATGTTCTCTTGATCAATTTGGTAATTCTACTAATGGTAAATCAGTTCGCTTGGGTTATGGTCAAACAGATCAACAAGCAAGAATTGAATCTATTAAGAACGTGAGAATAGATTATACCTGTCCAGTCAATGGTCCTCAGGGAGTTCATACTATCAGTTGTGAAAAAAGCCGAACATCGCTTAAAGGTGTTTATTGTAAAGCCGCTTGTACCGGTCCTGGTTTTAATCCAAATACAAACACCTTAAATAGGACAATGGGTGCGGTAGGAATGAATAGTGTTGAAGCCCTTGGATTGGCGATGAAGTTGACACAAGATAATTTAAAATGTCTTCATGGCGTTAAACAAGTTGGTGAGTGTGAAGTGGTTCCGTTGAATTAATGAGAAAGTAAAAATTGTAAATAAAGGAGTTTAAAATGAAAAAAGTTTTCGGATTATTGTTATGTTTAGGTATGACTCAAGCAATGGCACAATTTGGCCCAGGAAATTATTATAGTGGTGATATGGATTTTACTTATAATACACAACAACTACCAGGGGCGGGTCCACAATGTTTACAACGAATTCGTATAGCTCATAACGTGATAGACAGTTTACGAAATCGTTTTACAAATTCGCAAGCTCAATTGGCCAATTGTGAAGCGAAATTAAATAAACCAAATCCACTTCCTTTCCCATTCCCTACACTGAATAATAAAGAGCTTCAGGAATGTCGTGTGGAAAATCAGCGTTTGAGTCGAGAAATTTATAATTTAAATGCTCAAAGTGCCGAACAACAAACCAGAATTTCTCAACTGCAAACGCAAAATGATGAGCTTCATGAAATGAATCTATATTTTCAAAATGAAAATTTAAAGTTGACTGAACAATTGCAAGATTTATTGGGAAATAATCCTAATCTATGGGTCTGTGCGAGTGCGTGTTCTAAACCAGATAAAAAAACAACATCTCGTAAATCTGTCCAATTAGGTTACGGTCAATTTCAATCTGAAGCGAACGTTGAATCAATTAAAAACGTAATTGCGAAAGAAACATGTCACTGGGGCTTAGTATCTCTTGGCTGTGAATTGGTTACATCTTCGGTTGAGGGCGTCTATTGTAGCGCTTCTTGTACAGAGCCAGACTTATCCACTGCAAATTTAAAAACTTCTCACGGAGCGAAAGGAAGATCTAGAGTTGAAGCAGAAGCCTTGGCTTTACAAGCTGTTGTTAAACAAGAAACATGTCATTGGGATGTAAAAGTTAATTCATGTGAAAGTCTAAGATAGTTAAACATTTTGTAAGGACTAAAAGCTGTAAAGCCTTTAGTCCTTTATTTATTTGATAAAAAAAAGTAATCCTAACTCCTTTAAAATTCAATAATTAAAGTGCCTGATTTAAGATCTTTACGCAGTCCAGAAAATGCGTTAATCTGATGGGGCTTCTTTTTTATGTCGAAGATTAGAGGTTTTAACCGCCATACGAGATTGTTTAAAGTATCTATCGCAATGAAAAAATCTAGTCATTCTGTTCCCCAAAAAGCATCAACATTTTTTTATACTATAACGTTTAACCAATACAAAATGGCACAAGGACTGGATAATTTTGTATTTTTTTTGGAGGTTGTTAATGAACAACAAATTGTACGTTGGTAATATTTCTTACCAAATGGATGAGAGTGGACTAGAGAAAGAATTTGCTCCTTTTGGAGCGGTAAAGTCAGTGAAAATCGTGATTGACCGTGATTCAGGAAGAAGCAAAGGTTTTGGCTTTGTGGAAATGGAAACTGAAGAAGATGCTCAAAAGGCGATTGAAAGTCTAGACGGCAAAGAGATGGATGGACGGGCGATTCGAGTCAATATTGCGCGTGAACGTCCTGCTGGCGGTGGCGGCGGTGGATTTGGTGGTGATCGTGGTGGTCGCGGCGGTGGCGGATTTGGTGGTCGCGGCGGCGGCGGTGGTGGATACGGTGGTGGTGATCGTGGTGGTCGCGGCGGCGGTGGATACGGTGGTGGTGATCGCGGTGGTAATCGCGAAGGCAACCGTGGAGACGGCGGCGGCGGCGGAAGACGTTACTAATTTATTTTTTAGCTAATTTTATATGGCCGGCAAAACCTCAACATTTTTGCCGGCTTTTTTTTACCTATCTTTTACCAATTGATCGCTTTGCGATCTCTAAAAAATCTTCCTGAAGGGCCATCATTTGGCAAAGTCGCCAACCATAAAGCGGTATCGGCTCCTTGTTCTGGAGTGCGAGGAGCATCGGCTCCACCCATGCGAGTTTTCACCCACCCTGGACAAAGAGAATTGATCTTGATGTTTTTAGGAAGTTTATGGGCGAGATTGAAGGTGATGGCATTGAGGGCGGCCTTGGTTAATGAATACGAGTAGGGACCAGATAACCCCTCGGAAAATGAACCCCATCCCGAAGAAACATTCACAATACGACCGTAATCCTGTTTTTGCATTTCGGGCAAAAAGGCTTTGATTAACTGATGAACAGCGATCAGATTGACTTGTAAAGCTTGAGAAAAATCCTTTTCAGAGATTTCTAAAATAGATTCATTAAATAAAACTCCCGCATTATTAATTAAAGAACCGATGGCGTACTGTTTTAAAATATCTTGGATTTGCTCATCGAGTTCGCGAGGTTTAGACAGATCCAAAGAGATCGCTTTGACATTCGGGTATGATTTTAAAAGAGCTTCAGGGGCATCCGATATTCGGCGACAGCCCATCAATACTTGATGCTCACGATTTTTTGCCAGGCCAGCGACAATCGCCTCGCCAATACCGCGATTACCACCGGTGACTAAAAAACTTTTTTTAAAATTCTGATGATCGTTCACTTGGACCTCCTAAAAAATGGGCAACTGAAATATCTCATAAGTTATCATAGGAAAATCTAAAGTAGTTTACTTGGTTATAAAATGACTTCGAATTCATGGTCAGTTTCTTAAGCTTAGGCTAATCTGATCATCATAATAAAAAAATGAGGATTTATAAATGAACTCTACTATTGTTTATACTAAAACAGACGAAGCTCCAGCACTGGCCACTTATTCTTTGCTCCCTATTATCCAGGCTTTTTGTAAACCAGTGGGAATTCAAATTGATGTAAGAGATATTTCTTTGGCCGCTCGAATCTTAGCGCAATTTTCTGATCAACTACCTGCAGGAAAAAAAGTGAACGACGACTTGGCCTACTTAGGTGAGTTGGCGAAAAAACCTGAAGCGAATATTATTAAGTTGCCGAACATCAGTGCTTCGATTCCCCAGCTCAAGGCAGCGATCCAAGAATTGCAAAAACAAGGATTCACTGTTCCTGATTATCCCGAGAATCCCCAAGATGATGCGGGGAAAGCGATTCAAACCAAGTACTCCAAGGTTTTAGGAAGTGCGGTTAATCCCGTGCTTAGAGAAGGGAATTCTGATCGTAGGGTGGCCAAGGCAGTTAAAGAGTATGCTCGCACTAATCCTCATCAATTGGGAGCGTGGAGTAAGGATTCCAAAACCCATGTGGCGCATATGCAAGAGGGCGATTTTTACGGCTCAGAAAAATCTTCGGTCGTTGAACAAGATGGCCAATGGCAAATCGTTTTTACGAATGCAAAAGGTGAAAAGAAAATACTTAAAGAAAAAGTTTCAGTCAAAGCGAAAGAAGTGGTCGATGCTTCCTTTATGAGTTGTGAAAAACTACGCGCCTTTTATCAAAAAGAAATGGATCATGCCAAAAAAGAAAATGTTTTATTGTCCTTTCATTTAAAGGCCACCATGATGAAAATCTCTGACCCCATCATTTTTGGTGAAGCGGTTAAAGTTTATTTTAAAGAGGTGTTGGAAAAATATAAAAATGAATTAAAAGAGATTGGATTTGATGCGCGAAATGGATTAGGAGATTTATACCAAAAGCTATCAAAATTGCCTGCCGCCAAAAAATCTGAAATTGAATTAGCGCTTGAACAAGTGAGAAAAAATAAAGCTGAATTAGCAATGGTTGATTCTGAAAAAGGAATAAGTAATTTGCATTTTCCCAATGATGTGATCGTGGATGCTTCGATGCCTGCAGCGATTAAGTCTTCAGGTAAAATGTGGGGAAAAGATGGAAAGTTGTATGATACCAAAGCGATTATTCCAGATCGCTGTTATGCCGGGATCTACCAAGAAACAATTAATTTTTGTAAACAGTTTGGGGCCTTTAACGTCAAAACCATGGGCAGTGTATCCAACGTGGGATTGATGGCACAAAAAGCGGAAGAGTATGGATCACATGACAAAACTTTTTGGATCACCGAAAAAGGTGTGATGCAAGTTCTCGATCAAAATCAAAAAATAAAAATTGAGCACGCAGTTGAGGCCGGTGATATATGGAGAATGTGCCAAACAAAAGAGGTGGCGATTGTCGATTGGGTTAAACTAGCAGTCAAACGGGCAAAGGCGACAAATCACCCCGCCATTTTCTGGCTCGATGCTAAACGCTCACATGATCAAGCTCTGATAACTAAAGTTAATCAGATTTTGGCCACACTCGATACCAAGGGATTAGAGATTCAAATTCTCTCTCCCGTGGCCGCCTGTGCTTATAGTTTAAAAAGGTTAAAAGAAGGTCAAGATACTATTTCAGTGACCGGAAATGTTTTAAGAGATTATCTCACTGATCTTTTTCCTATCTTGGAATTAGGCACCAGTGCCAAGATGTTATCCATCGTGCCTTTGTTAGATGGCGGAGGACTTTTTGAAACGGGAGCAGGAGGATCGGCACCGAAACATGTTCAGCAATTGGTTGAAGAGAATTATTTAAGATGGGATTCTTTGGGTGAATTTTTGGCGATTGCGGTTTCATTAGAAGATCTGGGCGATAAAAAAAATAACGAAAAAATCAAAGTTTTAGCAGAAACCTTAGATCGGGCGAATGGTCTGATTCTAAAAAATGATAAATCGCCAGCGCGAAAAGTGGGTGAGTTAGATAATCGAGGCAGTCATTTTTTCTTGGCCTATTATTGGGCGCAAGAGTTAGCGACCCAAAACAAAAATAGTGATTTAAAAAAACATTTTGAACCAATCGCTCAAAAATTAAAGGCCAGTGAAAGTAAAATTTTGGCGGAGTTATTGGCGGTGCAAGGCCAGCGGGCCGAGATTGGCGGTCATTATCATCCGAATGATCAAACTTTGACCAAAGTGATGAGACCGAGTGCTACATTTAATCAAATTATTGCGCAAATTTAATATGATTAAACAAAGTGG
>JBIKWR010000048.1:0-17740 GCA_044356225.1 Bacteriovoracaceae bacterium
AACATTTATGGCAGCGGCAGAAAAACATTATGGCAAGGGATCCGATTTAACGGGAAAACTTGTTTTATCAGCGGGTATCGGTGGAATGGGTGGAGCTCAACCATTGGCAGTTAAAATGGCCCACGGTATTTTCCTCGGAGCGGATGTGGATTCATCGCGAATTGAAAAACGAATTAAAACGAAATACCTCGATGTTTTTGCCAAAAGTTTTGAAGAAGGTTACCAGTTGGCGATCCAATCGATGGAACAAAAAAGGCCCATCTCCATCGCAGTCAAAGGCGATGCTTCAGAGTTTTTTGAATTTGTTTTAAAACAAAAATTTCTACCCCATTTAGTGACTGATCAAACTTCGGCGCATGATCCCCTCAATGGCTATGTGCCACGCGGTTATACGACTGAAATGGTAAAAAAAGTAAGAACATCTGATCCCAAAAAATATATCCACGATAGTCATCAAACCATGTTCAAACACGTCAAAGTCATGTTGGAATTTCAAAAAAGAGGCGCTCATGTTTTTGATTACGGTAATAATTTAAGAGAAGGTGCAAAGATTGCAGGATTAGAAAATGCCTTCCAATTTCCCGGATTTGTTCCGGCATATATCAGACCTTTATTTTGTCGTGGCTCTGGCCCTTTTAGATGGATGGCCCTATCTGGCGATCCCCATGACATTCATGTCACCGATCAGGCGTTAAAAAATTTGTTTCCCAAAAATAAAAAATTACTTAATTGGCTCGATAAAGCTCATGAAATGGTTCAATTTCAAGGACTCCCGGCGCGCATTTGTTGGCTTGAATATGGCGAGCGTGAAAAAGCAGGTTTATTATTTAACCAATTAGTCCGCGAGAAAAAAGTTAAAGCGCCGATAGTTATTGGCAGAGATCATCTCGATTGTGGATCAGTCGCTTCACCTAACCGAGAAACTGAAGCGATGAAAGATGGTAGTGATGCCGTCAGCGATTGGCCTTTATTAAATGCCTTTATCAACATTAATGGTGGAGCATCGTGGGTAAGTTTTCATCATGGGGGTGGTGTTGGTATTGGATATAGTCAACATGCTGGAATGGTGATCGTTGCCGATGGTACGCTTGATATGGATCAACGTTTATCGCGAGTTCTTAACAGTGATCCAGGAATGGGTATTATTCGTCATGCGGATGCAGGTTATGAAGAGGCGATAGAAATGAGTAAAAAAACAAATATTAAATTTCCTTCTTTATGAACTTAAGCAATGTTAAGCGGCGTTAAGCGAAGATAATAAAATGACAAAAAATATTACACGTGTTTTAAGAAATATTAATCAACTAGTAACTCTCGCCCCAGCTTTAAAAAAAGATGGTCGTAAACTAATCCCCAGTGATTTAGGAATGATAAATTCTGCCGCCATGGTTTTTAATCAAAACGAAATTTTATGGACCGGATCAGATCAAGATTTACCAGCGGATTTTAAAAATTGTAAAACATTTAATGCCGCCGGATATGTCATCACTCCTGAAATTGTCGATGCTCATACTCATTTAGTTTTTGGTGGTAACCGCGCTCAAGAATATGTTCAAAGACTCAATGGTATAGATTATAAAGATATTGCAAAAAATGGTGGCGGCATTTTAAAAACCATGAACGAAACAAATAAGTTATCGGAAGCCGACCTATTTAATGAATCAGTAGAAAAAATTGAGAAGATAAAAAATCTTGGTATCGGCACTATCGAAATAAAATCGGGGTATGGGCTTAGCTTGGAAAATGAAGAACGTTTAACTCGCATCATTCATAAATTAAAAATACATTTTAAAAAAGAAATCCAAATTTTTAATACTTATATGGCGGCACATGCCGTTCCCCCCAATTTTTCTAGTTCTAAGAATTATATCGATCAAGTTGTCCTGCCCCTTCTAGAAAAACTTGCCAGTGAAGGGATAATCGATTTTGTCGATATTTTTCACGAAGAAAATTATTTCTCTCGCGAGGATGTTTCAAGTCTATTTAACCTTGCAAAAAAACTTAATATCAAAAGAAAAATTCATGCCGATGAATTTAACGATAATGATGGGGCAAAATTAGCTTGTGATTTTGGCGCTACCAGTGCTGATCATTTACTACAAACAAGTTTGTCTGGTATTCAAAGTCTTGCCCAAAATAAAATAGTAGCGACACTTCTTCCTGGAACCGCATTTTTTTTAGGCAAGCCACAAGTGAATGCTAGAAAATTATTAGATCATGGGGTTAAGGTCGCAATTGCTTCAGATTACAATCCTGGCTCATCACATTTTGATAATTTAATTTTTCTAGCATCCATCGCTGCTCCAACTTATCGCATGAATGTAGCTGAACTTTGGAGTAGCATCACGCTTAATGCCGCTCATTCACTAGGCCTTACCAATCAAGGTGCCCTAGTACCTGGATTTTCTGCACGGATGAGTTCATTTAAAACTGATTATCTAGAAAATATTACATATTTTTGGGGTAGAAATTTTTATCAAAAAATTACTTTTGAACAGTTTGATTGATCAAGTTTAATAAATTTTCACTCATAAAATCTATCATTCCATAATTTACAGAATGAATTTTATCATTCACTAAAACCAGTGAAAATGGAAGCGAACTCACCTTAAACATCTCAGATAATTTTCCATCATAATCGACAACAATATCAAAATTAAGCCCATATTCATTAGTAATTTTTTGAATTATGTTTTCCTGATCTTCATTATCACTATTGATGGTTAAAATATAAAGTTGATCTAAGGAAAATGTTTCTCTTAGTTTCACTAAACTTGGTAATTCAATTAAACAAGGCTGACACCATGAAGCCCAAAAATTTATAATTTTTACCGGCGCTTTTTTATCTTTTAAAACTATTAAGTCTTCATTTTTTAAAGTTTTATATAACAGGGAATCCGTGGCTTTTTTATAATACGCCATCTTCATCGCCTCATCAGATGATAAACTCGCTTTCGTAGGCATAAAATCATACATAAACTGAATGACGATAAATGCGGTAAAAGCAATGGAGCCTAGAATAAATGGCAATAATTTCTTCATAATCACCATTGGTTAACAACCTTTCATTTATAAGTAAAATACTATCTATACCGTTGTAAGAATATTTCCAAGCAGATCTTAATTTTATAACTTGGCCAAACAAAAGGTCGGTAATGTTGACAAGTTTAATACGTTTTTATTTAAGAATTTTTAGTTCAAAAAGAGGTCAAGCGACCTTTGAATACATCTTTCTTTTGGCGGCAATTATGTTTATTTCCATCGCCATGCTTAAAGGTATCAATGGTAATTTAGGCAAAGTCTGGTTGTATTTTATCAATCAAATCGCCTATCCTACAACAGGCATCGACTTTAATCCATAGTGAGTAAAATATGAAAAATTTTATTTTAAGTATCGACCAAGGAACAACTGGCTCTACCGCCGCTTTAATTTCTGCAGACAAGTTTTTATTTATCGATAAAGTCAACACTGAATTCCCGCAAATTTTTCCTGAGCCAGGTCAGGTTGAACATAATTTAAATGACATTTGGAAATCTGTGGAAAAATCGGTCATCAAAGTCATTGGAAAAAATAATGTCCAACCACACCAAATAATCGCCATTGGAATTACGAATCAAAGAGAAACCACCTGTGCTTTTAATAAAAAAGGAATTCCACTCGCCAATGCTATTGTTTGGCAGGACCGTCGCACCGAAAATTACTGCCAAGAATTAATCAAAAAAGGTTACTCATCAAAAGTCAAAGAACTTACTGGTCTCCCTATCGATGCGTATTTTTCTGGAACCAAAATAAAATGGCTATTAGAAAACAATACTAACGTTCAAGAAGCTGCCAAAAAAAATGATCTCTATTTCGGCACGATCGATACCTTTCTCCTCTATAAATTAACCGGTGGTGGGTCCTACAAAACAGATGCCTCAAATTCCTCTCGAACTCTATTAGCTGATTTATCAAAAGGGCAGTGGAACAAAGATTTAACTTCTTTATTTAATATCGAGCTTAAGTACCTTCCCGAAATCGTCGATAGTTTTGGCAATTTTGGTGTGACCAAAGGGTTAAGCTTTCTTCCAGACGGGATTCCAATTACGGGAATTTTAGGTGATCAACAATCTGCTCTCTTTGGACAAGCGGGCATTAATCCAGGGGATGCCAAATGCACTTATGGAACTGGGGCCTTTATGCTGATGAACACTGGTGAAAAAATTCAGTTTTCTCAAAGAGGATTGTTGACCACTATTGCCTATCAATATAATGGTAAAATTTCCTATGCGCTCGAAGGTAGTTGTTACATTGCCGGAGCGGCCATTCAGTGGTTGCGCGATAATCTCAATTTTTTTACTTCAAGTTCAGAATGCGAAAGTTTTGCCCAATCCATCACGAACGATGACGAAATGAAAAATATTTTATTTTTACCTTTTTTTACCGGCATAGCTTCACCTCATTGGAAATCAAATGCCAAAGCAGCAATCATCGGCATGACCCGCGATACTAATAAGTACCATCTTACGCGCGCTTGTTTAGAAGGAGTGGCATTTTCCATCAACGATCTTTTAAATAGTTTTAAAATGGACACCAATCAAATAATTAAAAATTTAAGAGTGGATGGTGGAATGGTAGCTAATAACTTTTTTTGTGAGATCCAATCCTCAGTTGCTAATCTCGATATTATCAGACCGCGGGTGATTGAAACCACTGCTTATGGTGCAGCTTTGGCCGCGGGCATAGGTCGCGAAATATTAGATTTAGACCATTTACAAAGTTTTTGGAAGGAAGAGCGAATATTTAAACCCGATAATCAAAAAAAGCATTATTTCAAAAATAAGTACCTTCAGTGGGAAAATGCGATTCAAAAGATTTACTAGAATAAGAATCGTTTTAAACAACGATTCTTATTCAAATATTTTATATATCAATTATTAATCGCAAATCTTTTTTTCAATTAACTCAGCTAATTTAGTAACGGCATCACTTAAACTTTCATAGCCAGTAATCATTGTGCCATCTTGATTCTTTATAACAAAATAATATCCAGAGCTCTGTATTTTACATTTATTTCCGTTTCCTCCCTCACATGATACCTTAACTTCAGTTTCTCCAGGCGTGATAACTGTGTTACTACCAGCTGAAAGACGAATTTCTGTTGAAAAAACATTATAATGATACAAGTATACTCGCCAAAACAAAAAACTTCATAAAAAACTCCTCTTGATAAAAATGTTAGAATTTAATTTAGGTCCTTATGGTTATCATGCCTTGTGTTATAGATGATAAGTTTTGTGAAAAATAATGAAATTTTTATCTTATTTCATTTGAAATTGTGTTTCCAAAGCTTACGAACAAAACTTCAAACTATGAAACTAGTTTTATCCAAATGGTTTGATCGACTCATTTTGAATTATTTTAAAAGGTAAAAATTCATTCTCACAGACTATAAATTAGATAAATATATATTATTCTAAAAAACAACACCTTCAAGTTCAGAAGCTTTTTTAATCCCAATCACTGCAATTTTATATTTTGCTTTCAATTTCTCCGCAGAGGAAAATGAAGTAATCACTTTTTTATAACCGAGTTGCTGTAATTCTCTAATCCTTGATTCAACAAAAGGAACAGATCTCACTTCTCCCGTTAATCCAACTTCTCCAATAAAAATTGTTTCTTCCTCAATGGGCCTTCTTTTTAGCGAGCTTAAAATAGACGCAATAATCGCCAAATCGGCCTCTCGACCCTGTAATTTGATCCCACCCACGACGTTCACATAAATATCTTTATCAACTAAAACTATCCCGAAATATTTCTCCACGATCGCCACCAGCATTGCCAATCTATTTCCATCTAAACCTTGGGTCGTTCTTCTGGCATTACCCAGTCCTCCATCCACCGTGAGCGCCTGAATTTCTAACAAAAGAGGTCTACTACCTTCATAAATACACGTCAGTGATTTTCCAAAACTATTTTCTAAATGATCTTCTAAAAAAAACTTTGAAGGATTAGTTATTTCTTTTAATCCCTCTTCTGACATTTCAAAAATCCCTACTTCATTAGTATTTCCAAAACGATTTTTATTCACTCGGAGCATGCGATAATGCCCTAATTGATCTCCTTCAAAATAAATGACGGTATCAACCATATGCTCTAGTAATTTAGGCCCGGCAATACTTCCTTCTTTGGTCACATGACCAATAATAAAGGTCGTAATGTTTTTAGCTTTAGAAAGATTCATAATTTCATAGGTCACCTCACGTATTTGCGACATGGTACCTGGAGGTGATTGAATTAAATCAGAATGGGTAGTTTGAATTGAATCAATAACTAAAAAGGTTGGCTTAGAAGAATTTATTTCTTTTTTAATTTCTTCTAAATTATTTTGATGAAGTATTAATAAATTATCAGAGGTAATTCCTAATCTCTTACAGCGACTGGCTATTTGACCACTCGACTCTTCGCCAGAAACATAAAGCAGTTTGTAGTTGAGCTTAGCTAATCGCCCACAGACTTCTAATAATAGAGTGGACTTTCCTATTCCTGGATTTCCCCCAATCAAAGTAAGGGACCCTATAACTAAACCGCCACCTACCACTCGATCAAATTCATTGATTCCACTTTTCACCCGGGCATATGTTTCAACTTCAATTTCTTTAATCTTTTTTGGGCTTCTTTTTTCTAGCGTGACACTATCGACACTCGATTTACCAACGCGAATTTTGACTTCCTCTTCAAAACTATTCCACTCTTGGCATTCAGGGCATTTACCCATCCATTTAGCGGAACTATAAGAACAATTTTGACAGATAAAACTTGAAGTCTCTTTAACCATAAATAATTTATTTCATAACTGAATCGAAGTTGAAACTGTTAAATATTGATAATTAATCAGCATGGACTAGCTTAAGAAAATTTTCCTCTGAAATGATTGGGATATTTAGCTTGATCGCCTTTTCTGCTTTGCTCGAACCAGAATTGCCATCATTGGTCAAAAGAATCGAGGTTTCTTTTGAAACACCACTCACGACAATGCCGCCATTTTCTTTAATTAATTTTTCGATCACCGATCGCTTCTCACTTAACGCACCTGTTATGCAAATTTTCTTTCCCTCGAGTTTATTTGATACTATTTTATTTTTAGCGGTAAAAGAAAATCCCACTTTTAACAACTTATTTATTAAACTCTTTTTTTCGCTAAGGGAGTAAAGAAAATCCTGGGCACTTTTTTCCGCAAAGGATTCGATGGCAATTAGTTTTTCATTATCCAGTGCTAGAATTTTCTCAATGGTGTTGTAGCCATTGTTGACAATTTTTTCACACTTATTGATCGCTCCACCACGTAACCCTAAGCTCGATAAAAATAAAATCAAGTCGGTATCTTTTGATTTTTGAATCGAGTTAAACAGTTTTTGCGCCAATGTTATTTTAGTTTTATCTAAGATCAAAAAATCACTTTCATTTAATTTATAAAGATCAGAAATTTCTGTGACCAATCCTTTTTTGATCATTTCTTCTAATCGTTTTTCGCTCAAATCCTCGATGCCAATCTTTTGGATAAAATTAAGAATTTCTTGTTTCTGTTTCCCTGGGCATCTTTCATTACTACACAACAACCTAATGTCTTCAATTTTTGTTTTATACCCACAAACTGGACAGATTTTTGGATACTCAAAGTCACCCTTAGAAGATTTTATGACACTTAAAAATTTGGGAATGACTTCCCCTGATCTTATGATTTCAATTTGATCACCGGATTTTAATGAAAACTCTTTGGCCATGCCAAAATTATGTAAAGTGACACGGGTAATAGTGGCACCACTTAGTATCACCGGTTCAACTTCGGCCACTGGAGTTAATATTCCATTACGACTAATAGACCATTCAATTTGCATAATCTTTGCGGGTTTAGAATCACCGGCAAATTTATAGGCCATTTTATAACGTGGATGATGGGCGGTTTCTCCCAGTTCATCTTGTAATGATAAACTATTATACGTAAACACCAAACCATCGATCTGATAATCCCCTTCACTCATAAAAAGTACGGCGGTATCCAATGCGGTTTGAACACTTTCTTTATTCTGATGAATTGAATATTGCGGGTATTGAAAATAGTTTTTTTGTAACTCGGAAAATTTCTCTGATTCATTTTTAAAAGTATTTTTTTCTTTTATCATATCAAAGGCAATAAACTCAATAAATCGAGAAAGCTCAATATTTTCTTTTCTCCCCATTAACCCCGCAACAATATTTCTTTGCGATGTGGGTTTTTCTAAATTCATTTTCTCCATGGTTTTTGCCAACTCAATAAAATTTTTCTCACGACAAAATAACTCCCCACGAATTTCAATTTTATCTAATATTTTAATTTCCTTTGGTACACTTTCCATCCAATTCACTTTAACAGTAATGTTCTCGCCGAAACTTCCATCCCCTCGTGTCTTAGCCAAAACTAATTTTCCTTTTTCAAAAATTAGTGAACAACTAACACCATCAATTTTATAAGTACTAATGACCTCATGATCTTTTCGCCATTTTTCAAATTCATCAATGGAATAGGTTTTATTTAACGAAAGCATTTTTTTATCGTGAGCTATTTTCTCTTCATTAAAACCATTATTACTTCCTACAGTCCCAACCAGATTAAGAACATAACTATCAGGGTTTATTTTACGTAACTCTTCTTCCAAAAGATCGTATTCAAAATCTGAAATTTCGGGAAACCCGTCATAATAACGGGCCTTATGATAAAGGATTTTTTGTTCTAAGAGTCTTTCATTTGGCATAACTATAGATACTAGAAATTAAATGAAGCGCCAAATCTAAAAGCAGTATTTTTAAAGTGCACTTCTTTTGCTGTAGCACTATTAAACTTCGCTTTATTTGACCTTATATTAGCTCCTCCATTTAAGAGAATATTTGGGGCGAATTGATAGATACCACCTGCTTCCATTTCGTATCCACTCGCACTATCTTCCTCTCCATAAATCACGACTTCTTCTTTATAATCAGGGTTAAACATCAATAAAAACTTTAGAAAGGCACGCCAGTTTTGAACAACAGGCGCATCTCCTCTTACTCCTACTAATAATCCACTAAACGAAGCTTCTCCAAAACTATCAACCGTCGACGTATCAAGGTTATAATTATTCCGCGAAAATCCCAAAATCCCATCAATTTGTGGCCCATAGAAAAATCCCATTGGAAGATATTTATACCCACCAAAAAATTTAAACTGTGATAACGAAACAGAATTACTTCCTAGTGCAATAGTTCCCACTTTTTGTTTATAGGTTCCAAATTCTCTTTTGGCTTCCATCCCGGCAAATAAATTTCTAGTGGCCCAAATTTCTGCCCCTAATCCAATTCCAAAAGTTAATCCTCCAATTTTTTTATTCACATCACTCACCAGGTTATTAACTGAACCATTTCCTATAGATATATCCACATTTACCAATCCTAGTTTTCCAAAATCTTCGGCTTTGATATCGGGAAATTTTTCTTTTGAAATTTGATTAGGGGATTCTTTTTTACTTATTCTGATCCAATCTCCCTTTTCCAATTTTGATTTAGTGAGATAGACCTTCACCAATCCCTGCGCCTGAAATTCGGAAATATTAAAAATAGATCCCCTTGCGATTTCGTCGTACTCCCACTCAACAATTTCTTTTAGTAATGGATGCCTTTTTTTACTCTTCGATCGTAAAACGAAAAAGTCATGGCCTATCCCAATCCCACTGGCCTTACCTATATCAACCGTAATTTGATCCCCTAAGATCCCTAACAATGTTCCGTCATAAGGAATTTGCTTGTCATAAATATCTAACCAGTTTTGAATCGTTCTCGCTATGAGCTCAGGTTCATCACTATCAATAATAGATTTTTCCTTAAAATAAATATCTTCTCCATTACTTCCCAAAATTTCTAATTCAACAGTTGCTCCGCTGACTTCTTTTTTTATATCAATTCTTAAAAGTGAACCGGCATCTAGTTTTTCGGCGAGTGCTTTAAGAACTTCTTTATTTCTTAAATGCATTTGTAAATTTTGTTTATAATTTTTTAAAATATTTAAAATTTCTGAATTTGATTTGTAATAACACCACGACCCTTCTTTTAAAGATTTTTCAACGATTTCTTGAACTCTAAAGGCCAAGGCGCCGTCGATATAATCGGTAATCGGCAGAATCATACAATTTCTCATGTTCACATCTTTGGCCATCAATGAATCAGAGAAATTTGAAATTGAAAAAATCGTTATCAATATATAAATATATTTCATAATTTATTCCCTTGAAGTCGCATATTCAAAAAAGGTTCTATTTTCTTGCAAATCTAGTCTCTTACTTCTTAAATGGTAATTGTATTTACATAGAAATTCAAAACCACAACAAAATTGGTCAACAAATATGGATTTATCGGTTTTTGAAAATAAAAAAAACGCCGCTGTTTATAGTGGCGGTGTGGTTAAAGCAGCTGCATGGCACTTAGGTGTAAGTTTAGCGCTAGATGAAATCGGATTCCAGTTTAAATCTAACCGAACGAGAGGAAAGCAAAATCCACTAGAAATTGGTACTTATGTTGGTTCAAGTGCCGGCGCTTTAATATGTTTATATCTTGCCAGTGGATATTCTCCCCAAAACATTATTCGATCATATCTAGACAAGGGTGATTCAGTGTTAAAGCCTATCCGTTATAAAGATATGCTAAAACTAAAAACACCTTCTTGGAAAAATAATATTTTCAAAGCTGACCATGTTCTCCAAGAATTACCTAAGTTTATTCAAATTATTTTAAATCCCATTACTAAAATAACCGGTTTTTTTACTACTGAGGGTCTGAGAGATTATCTTCTCGATCAAGTGGCCATTAGCAACAATTTTGAGGAGTACGATGCTGACTTGTTCATTGTTGGAACTCAATTAGATCACTCGAGAAAAGTTATATTTAGTAAATTTCACTACCCTACCCCCGTTTATGACCCATCTGTGGAGTATTACACTGGCGTCAATGTCACTGATGCAACCGCTGCTAGCATGAGTGTCCCTCCTTTTTATGCTCCATTTCCGATTTACAACCCTGTCACCAAAAAAACTGATCAATATATTGATGGTGAAATTAGAGACACTCTTTCAAGTCATATTGCTTTTGACCATGGGTGCGAAAACATAATTTGTAGTTGGACTCATACTCCATACCACTATCATGAAAAGCTGGGTTCTCTCATTAATTACGGTCTACCGAGTATTTGTCTTCAATCAATTTTTCTTATGATTCAAAAAAAGATTTTATCTAAACGTTCCATTTATATCTCTATTCATGACATGTATGAATCAATCCATAAATATTTAAAAGAAGAAAATATAGATAGTCGTGTCATTAAGAGGGTTTTAAAAATTGTTGAGGATAATGTTGATTACAGGCCCAATGTTAAGTTTTTTGACATCTTCCCCGATCATAATAACCATAAATTATTTTTCAGTCCGAATTTCTCACTCAATACTGACGTCATGGCCATGATTGTTAAATCAGGTTTTAAAAAAACTATGTCGGTTTTTAAAGAATTAAGATGAAACTATTTCTTTTAGCTTTTTTATATACTCCATTAGCTTTTGCATTTTTCCCTCATCAAAATTTGTTAATGGATATTGAAGTCAATTTTTACCAACAAGATAAAACTATTTCTTTTTATGAATTACAAAATACTAATGATGAGGTCGCCAAAATTGCTAAATACTTAGAGAAGAATCAAGAGTTTGGTGGTGAAGGATTTGATCCAAAAGTCATTTACTTCTGGTATCTGGTGTATTCAAAATTATCTAGTAATCAAGTCATTATCCATGGTCGTGATGACATAACAAAAATTCATAAAATTCTCGACTTTAGTCATCTTAAATTAAAAAATGAAGCTGATTTTCATTTAATCTATTTATGGCAAATCAAAGCGACGCAAAATGAAATCGAGAAAATTCAAAAAAACAATCCTCGTAGCGAACATCTTCGATCACAAACTGGACAAAAAAATAAATTTGAAAAAGGGATCGAACGCGCAGCTGACTATAAGATATTTTTAAATACTGTGGTTAAAATGTTTGATTTGCCGGTGGAAATTCTGGCCTTATCATTTCTAGAAAGTAATTTTGATCCCAAGGCACAATCACGAGTAGGAGCTGGAGGACTTTGGCAGCTTATGCCTTCTGTAGCTGCACACTATTTAAAAAATCCAGAGCATCGATTTTCACCAACATTAAGCACTTTGGCGGCATTTCATTTAATCAAAGAAAATTATGCTCAATTAAATGATTGGGGCTTATCCATTCTTAGTTACAATTCAGGGGCCTTTTATATTAAAAATCTAATGAAAGAGCACACTGGCCTATCCATCCATAATATTTTTGACCGTCTAAAAGACAATGATCATTTTGGATTTGCCACTAAAAATTTCTATTTGAGTTTTTTGGCGATCAATTATTATCTTTCTCAAAATTCATTTTGGCCCAAAGTTGAAGATACCATCAGCCTACATTTAAACCATTGTTCAAATGAAATCGTAGTGAATAATGTGGATCCTCAATGTACCAAAAAAATAAATGCTGAGTTAATTAGAAGAAAGTATCCCAAAAATTGGAATTTATAAAATTCCCATAGGTCTTAGTCCATTAAAGATCTAAAGTTGTTCGATGATATAAGTCTCTGGCGAGCAGTACGTTTGGAAAACATCAGTTTTCCCATCAAGATAATCAATTTTTATATTATAGACTCCTTGACCTTCACCCTTTAGAAAAATCTTTTTGGTAACGTGGCTACTCTGTTTTTCAAAAGATCCATCTTTTCCTAAAAACAACACTTCTGTCGGTATACTGTTATTGACCATTTTCCCTTCAAATGAAAAATCTTTTATTTTATCTGATAAATTTATTTGAATTAAACAATTTTGTGAAAGATCGTTGATTTGAAACTTTTCAAAAATTGCCGATACATAATTATTGTTTGGAAGAAGTATTTCTTGATTCGACCAATGTCCCACAAAAACTGAATCATTTAAATGAGTATACTCTAAATATAACCTACTCCCATGAGGTTGTTTCTCAATATTGTAAAGATGTGTATGATTATTAATTTTATCTGGTGATTTTTTTGATATTAATTTTTTTATTTTTTCAGAGGGAATATCAAGCTCCACTGCTTCTTTAGTAAACAAATTTTCTTCAAACAATTCTAGTTCTACTGATGTGTTGTCAAAATAGGCCACTGAATCATAGAAAATGGCATTCTCTTCGAGGAAAACAAAACGATGGATTGGTTCGTTGGCATCCTTCGTGTTGGCATGATAATTAACTAATGCCGTACCCGGAGGAAGCCCGATAAAAAGTATATACCTATAACCTAAATCTTTTTCTGTTTTTTGAAAATTTTCATCTAAATAAATTTTTGCTTCATAGGTATGTCCTATTTCAAAACTAATTTCATTCACCTCACCACTTTTATTCATATCAAATAAGGCAAATGCTCCTTGGCCCGAAAGTTTTTCAGCATCCAGAAATTCTCTAAAAGAATTTTCATCAATCGCCGGAACTGAAACTTGCAGACTTGATTTTTCTAAAGTTAAATCAGTGATCGTCGTTAAAGAATTTTTTTCATCTACAGTAATATTTAAAAATCCATTTTCATTTTTTAGATTATTTCTAATTTGCAATATTCCATTTTGGTCATGCTTTAAAAAATCTCCTGAATCAAACCCAAGTCGCGTGATATATTCATTCGAATCACTCACAATCCCTTTCCCTATCGCAACATTTAAAACTTTTAATTCAATTTCAGAGACCTGCTCATTTCGACTAGCTCTACTGGTATATACCTCAACTGACTCTCTAGATTCTTTCTCAACATTTTTTCTTTCATAATCAATTTTTTTATCAAACCCACTCATATAGCGAGAAATGGCGTCTTGAACGGAGCCAGGAAGCCCACCTTTCTCTTCTTCAATATAATCAATATTTTTCTTAAAATCCGCTGAGGCAATCACTGGTACCGAATTCATCGTTGGTGTATTTGGCAACTCCGACTTGGTATTTTCATCTGACTTCAAGTCTAGAAAGACGAGATCTTCATTATCACTCTCTATTTCCACCTTCATTTGGTCGATATCCGTATTTGTTACTTCCCCACTAGCTAAATATCTATTTTCGGTAATCGAATTTGCAGCATCTACAGGTAATGATGTTTGCTGGAGTTCTGCTACTACTTTAATGTCATCTTCCCTTCTATTTATTGCCACCATTTCTGTTTCAATTTCTATTTTTACTTTTTCATAAATAGCGAGAGGAGAATGATAATTAACATCGATAGATTCTACTGCATGAGCTTTAATATGATTTTTATAGACGATCGGCTTATCAATTTTTTCAGAAGGAACTAAGTAAACAAATTTTGATCGATATTTTTTGAATCCAGAATTTTTTGTTTTTATTTCATCATTTTCTTTAATATTTTCTGGATTTTTTATTTCCACTGCGGCTATCGGATTATTTATTGGCCCAGTTTCAATCTTATTATTAACCAATTCTTCATTTAGCTCCTCTACTCCACTTTCTGGTGAATTCTTTTCATTTAACTGATCAACTTGTTCCAAATTTTTTTCATTGATACTCTCTGGTAACTCAATAACTAAGTCCGCATTGACTACCTCTGTTCCAACAATATCTTCAATCACAAAATCATCTGCTTGAATTTGCTGAACAATTTGAATTTGATTAAATTCCAGATAAAGATATTTACCAAGGCAACTACTGACTAAAATTGAGGCAATGATATACAAAGAAAGCGAAAACTTATTAATCATAGTATTAGTATAACTATGACTTTGAGCAGATATATAATAATTTTGAATTTATTTCAGTTTTTGAAAATTTTTATGGAATCTCTTAATATTTTTCCATCGCAGCTTTCATTCTTAGCTGTGCTCTAGATAATTTCCGACGATACTTCTCAAGTTCATCCTCTGGTAATGTGAATTTACCACTGAGTTTCTCCATCGCTTTATCCAACGCTTTTTTAGCGCGATCTTTATCAATTTTTTCGGCCTTTTCACAAGTGGTCGCTAAGATGGTAATTTCTTTATTTAGTACTTTACAAATTCCCGATGAAACAACAAATTTTTCATCTTTCTTGCCATCATTTCTCACCACTAAAATTCCATTATCAAGTCTTGAAACAATATGAGTATGCTCAGGTAGTACAGTAATTTCACCTTTAACCGTTGGTATGGTTAAAGATGTGGCAGGTGCACTTTTTAACAATATTTTATTTGGAGTATAAATATTTAATGAGTAATAACTCATATTTTTCCTTTATAGCGTTTTAGCTTTTTCTCGCGCCATTTCAATATTGCCAACCATATAGAATGCTTGCTCTGGCATATTGTCACATTCTCCGTCGAGGATGGCCTTAAAAGATCTAACTGTATCGCTAATTTCAACGAATTGACCTTTCATACCAGTAAATGTTTCTGCCACAAAAAATGGTTGTGATAAAAATTTCTGAATTTTTCGAGCGCGATAAACAATCAATTTATCGTCTTCCGAAAGTTCATCCATACCAAGAATGGCAATAATATCTTGTAACTCTTTATAGCGTTGTAAAATTCCTTTTACCCGTTTTGCCGTATCGTAATGCTCTTGTCCAACGATTGCCGGAGTTAAAATAGTGGAAGAAGAGGAAAGAGGATCAACCGCAGGGTAAATTCCCAATTCAGCAATTGATCTTGAAAGTTCGGTAGTCGCATCTAAGTGAGCAAATGTCGTCGCAGGTGCAGGATCTGTATAATCATCGGCAGGAACGTAAACTGCTTGAATAGAAGTGATCGATCCATTTTTTGTCGAGGTAATTCTTTCTTGGAGTTCACCCATTTCAGTACCCAAAGTAGGTTGATAACCAACCGCTGAAGGAATACGGCCGAGGAGGGCAGAAACTTCTGAACCCGCTTGTGTAAAACGGAACATATTATCGACAAAAAATAACACATCTTTTTTTTCTTCATCACGAAAATATTCTGCCACCGAAAGACCAGTTAAAGCTACTCGCGCTCTGGCCCCTGGAGGTTCATTCATTTGTCCGTACACCAATGCAGTTTTATTAATAACTCCTGAATCCTTCATTTCATGGTAAAGATCGTTTCCTTCTCTGGTTCGTTCACCAACTCCCGCAAAAACTGAATAACCACCGTGCTGAGAAGCAATGTTGTTAATAAGTTCCATAATCGTAACAGTTTTTCCAACTCCGGCACCGCCAAACAAACCAATTTTTCCACCTTTCAAATACGGAGCTAATAAATCAATTACTTTGATACCAGTAAAAAACGGTTCAAGTTTTGTGGATTGATCTTCAAAGGTTGGAGCCGAACGATGGATTGAATAATATTTTTTGGCATTGACTGGGCCAGCTTCATCCACTGGTTCGCCAATCACATTGATAATTCTGCCTAAAACCGCTTCACCTACTGGAGTTTGAATAGGTGCTCCACTATCAAAAACTTTCTGGCCTCGAGTTAAACCATCTGTTGAGTCCATGGCGATTGTTCTAACAGTGTCATCACCTAAATGCTGAGCTACTTCTAGAACTAAATTATTTTCCGTTTTGTTAATAGTTTTATTTGTCGTTCTCAAAGCATCTTTTATCTTTGGCAGTTTTCCACCAGTGAATTCAACATCCACTACTGGTCCTAGAACTTGTTTTATGGTCCCAATTAATTGACTAGACATTATTGACTCCTATCCTTTTAAAGACTCTGCACCGGAAACGACTTCTATTAATTCTGTCGTAATCGATGCTTGTCGCAATTTATTCATTTTTAAGGTTAATCTTTTAATCATATCTTTAGAATTACTAACGGCATTATCCATTGCTGCCATTCGTGAGCCGTGTTCAGAAGCAAGAGCGTCTAATAAACAACTCCATAGGGAAGTTGTATAAGATTCTGGGACAACTTCTTCTAAAATTTCTTCTGGACTTGGATCATATTTAAAATCAAAAGGAAATTTATTTTGTAGTTCTTCTCTTTTACCCTCTGGAAAAGCCATGGGAAGTACTTGGCTAATTGTAGGCTCAAATAAAATCGCTGATTTAAAAAAATTAAAAGCAACTTTTACTTTTCCTACTTCCCCACTCACAAACAAATTGGCCAACTCTTGACCAATTTGTTTAATTTCTAAATAACTTGGTTCAAATTTTTCAAAACGATAAATTTTTCCAAAATTAACTTCAGTCTCTAGAATATCTTTTGCTTTTTTACCGATAAAATAAACTTTCACATCTTCATCAGTTTCTTTTAAATACTTTTTTACCGCCTTAATAATTTGAGCATTATATCCACCGCAGAGACCTTTATTAGAAGAAATTACTAATAAAACAGTTTTGTTATTCTTACTCTCTTGAAAATAGGGATGAGAATAGTCCTGAGTCAAAGCTGAAATAGTTTTAATGGTATCCGAAAGTTCATAGGAAAATGGCCTAGAATTTAAAATTGCCTGTTGAGCCTTGGCCAATTTTGCTGCTGAAACCAATTTCATGGCAGAAGTAATTTTTAAAGTACCTTTGGTACTTTTAATTTTCTTCTTCAAATCTTTAATATTCGCCACGATTAATCCTTATTAATCTAAATTTAAAACTTATTTGTCGCTAAATATCCAGCAATTGATTCTTCTAATCCCTTCACTACATCATCCGATAAATTATTTTCTTTTTTTAATTTTTCATAGA
>JBIKWR010000187.1:0-5231 GCA_044356225.1 Bacteriovoracaceae bacterium
TTGATTTTGGGAAGGAAGACAAGTCGAGGAGCTGAGGCTTACTTCCCGAACGCCGGCAAGCGACGAGCACGCAGTCTGACACATCCAAAATCAATTTACGGACTTGCCCCTGGACTTGCCCTTAAGGCCTCTTGCACGTCCACCATCAGCCCACGCTGAGTCATACTGAGTTTTCTCTGCTGTAGAAAAAACGTCGGTGTCCCCCTCACCCCGGCCTCACTTAACATCTTTTGATTTTTTTGAAACTGAGTTTCCGTCTTGGGATCGTTAACACATTTTTTTATCGCTTCTTCATCGTAACCAAATTTCGCAGCAAATTTAGCAGTTTTCACGATGGCCGCTTCACCGCCTGAAAAATCATGATCGCCATCTGCCTGATGGTCATGGGCAAATTCAACAAAAGCATTATCATGGAATTCCCAAAACTTTTTGGGATTAAGGTTGTAAGCACATAAAGCGGTTTTATTCAGTACGCCGCTTAGTCCTTCAGGGGCTAATGAATAATTCATTTGCACAAACTTAAATTCTTTTCCTAATTTTTTAATCACTTCTTTGACTTCGGGATGGATTTTTTGGCAATGGCCACAGAGATAATCACTCACTTCTACTAACGTATTTAGATGGTCTTTATCCCCGATTAAAGGAAATTCAGAATGGTCAATGTTGGCAATGGGTGGAATGGGAGAGGCGATAGTTAATTTCACTCGACCTTTTTTTTCCAGTTCTTGCCAAGTTGTTTGAAAAACCGCGGCGACCTTTTGACCTTGTAAATGGCGAACAATGTTTTCTTTAAGGTCTTCGAGTTTATATTGGGGAGGAAAGCGGTTTTTATTTTGATTAAAAAAATCTTGAATTTCTTTATCTGAAACTTTTTCCATCGGTAAAAGCTCTGTAAGCGGGGGGAGTTTGCTTAAATCACTTTTATCTTTGGCCAAGGCCATTCGCATCGCCAATTCTTGAACTAAAGATTTAGACTTTAAATGAGATTCGTTATTGAGATCAAAATAGTCTTGTTGAAATTCACCAGGTAGTTGGGTCATTTGGTAACTGGTGCCATCGACCATAAAGAGCCCAGCTTGCGAAGGATCATTGCCACAGGTTCCCACATTTTTACCTAAATCCACTCCCCCTGACCGAGAGCTAAAAGGTGAATTTATAAAGTACCCACCAATACCTCCGATAACTAATCCTAAAAAAAGAATTCCCACCACTTTCATTTGATTCATGTTTTTTCCTTTGGATAATAAATTGAATAATAATTTTTTTATTTTTAATAATGGTCAGAGTTAGCGCACAACTCTTGAAAAAAGATTGACGTTGCGATCAAAGAGAAAGCGCCATAACAATAATGTCCATGATCGGTAAGATTTTAAACCTAAATAGTACTCAGGAGCAATTTTTTTTAGTTTTGGTAGATGAATCCACGGAACACGAAAAAAATCATGGTGTTCAACATGATAACCAACATTGTAGGACAATAAATTAAGAGCACCATAATAACTAAATGTTTCTTGAGCAGGAGGAGTGGTTTGTTTAGGATCTAAATCAAAAAGATAGTGCTCTTGGATCCATCTGGCCCCGACTGGATGCAAACCTAGTCCAAAAATAGTCGAAAGACCTAAATAACAAAAGGCTTTAAATCCTAAAAACTGCCAAATTAAAACATCGGCTACGACGATCAGAATGACATTGGCCACGACCCAACGATCAAAAATCGTGTTTTTTAGTCGCAAAGGTCTCAAGGCTTCGACCACTAAAAAGAGTGAATACCAAATCGCCTTACGCCAAGGTGAGTTTTGGATCAATCGCGCTTCCCAATGATGGGCAATATCGGCATCGTAATCATATTCTGAAAAATTGGAATGATGAATGAGATGATAATGCCTAAAAGCCGCAGAGGCGGGAAAAAGTTGAGGAAGATTTAAACCAAGCCCCAAAACTTTATTCATGAACGGAGTTTTAAAAACCAGATTATGGGTGACTTCATGTAAAGCTGCAAACAATCCATGATTCAAGACCGCCCCAACCAAATAGGCCAAAACAATCAATCCTACCCAATGCCAATCCTTGACTAAATAAGCGAAGAAAAACTGGGCGAGGATCATTGCTGCCATATAAAAAAAACTTGGGCGATAATGTCCAAACAAATTTTTAATGTGAGGATATTTCTTTAACATTTCCTGCGCGCGGTGCTGATGCGGACTAGGAACAGAGGTATAAATATAGTCTTCTCGAGTCATAATGCTTCTCAATAAATGCCAAATTTTGAGAGAAGACTAACATTGTTGACTTATTCCTGAAAACATAATTAAAACAACATCCAAAAAATACATTGACTAGATTATCAACCACTTAAATAATTTTTGATCGATCTTAAACGGCCCAAATGCACTATTTCCTCTAATCGCCTATTTTAGGTTCATCGTAACGAAGCGATTTTATGATTCAACCATCAAAAAAGACACTTAGAGATAGTTTATTTTAAGATTGAACACTTGGCTTCATCATCAATTTCGGGGCATACTTTTTAATAGCATGAAATCGATGATTTCTTTTCATTCGTTCATTCCAAAAGTACTTTTTTTTAAAAGATTCAATCATCCCATTATTAATGGACTGCTGATTTCGTTTTTCTGCTCTATTTCTTTTTTGCAGGCACAAGAAGCCCACACCGTATTCATCAATGTTCCCTTCAACACCCCTGAAAAGTCTGATCTCTATCTTACGGGAAAAATACCGAAGGTTTGTGATTGGGAAGTTAAATGCTTAAAAATGAATGCCTTAAATCGACATACATATTTCGTAACTTTTCCCATCTACAATTCTGAAACAAAAATTGAAATAAAAATAACGCGTGGACATTGGGACATGCAAGCCGCCACTGCCGCAGGTATTGCGCTCAAAAATCTGATCATTAATCCGCAAGAGCAAATCGAACATATCTACAATGTCATCAACTGGAAAGATTTAGGTCCACTTAAGGTCAATGGTATCATTGAAAGTTATCCTGATTTTAGAAGCAACATTCTTGATAATAATCGCCAAATCTGGGTGCGGGTTCCCAGTCAATACCAAACCCAGCAAAATGCTCACTTCCCAGTGATCTACTTTCATGATGGACAAAATGCCTTTGATCCTAAAACGAGTGCATTTGGAGTCGATTGGGCGCTGGACGATGTAATTGAGAAACTCCAAATACCAGTTATCGTAGTGGCAATACAGAGTTTAAATCGAGATGACGAATTCGACATCAATAAAAAAAGTCAAAAATACGGACAATTTATCGTCGATGAATTGAAGCCTTTTATCGATAAAAACTATCGCACTAAAACTGATCGAGAAAATAGTTATTTAATGGGTTCAAGTTATGGCGCCTTGGTCTCTTCAACTATGCTTTGGACTTATGCTCATGTTTTTAAACAAGCCTTTGCCTTGTCTATGCCGATTCATGGTATGGATGGAATGTTCTTAAAATTTGTTAGCAAAATGGATGAATTAAAATTTCCCATAAAATTATATTTTGATCACGGAACTCATGGTTCGGACATCAATATGCTTCCGGCTGCTAAAACGTTTTCTGAAACTTCTCAGAAAATTCCCAATTTAACGACTGAATATCAAGTTTTCCCCTTCGCAGCTCATACCGAAAGTGACTGGGCCAGACGTTTAGAAAACATTTTTCTCAACACTCTTTTTTAATATTTTTATCCCCAGTTAAACGAAAAAAAATCGCGAAGCTATCTTTAATTTTAGAATAGTGCGGTGCTGGTTGAGATTTCCAGTGCCGCTATAAACACTCAAAAGTGTTCACGGAATACTAAATTTCCTGTGGGTTAACTTTTCATCTGCCTAAAAGTTCTTTATTCTATTAAATGCAACAAGATTTGGGAGTTTAATTTACATGGAAGTTTTAAAGAGAAAATCCTTAGGGCCAAGGATTTGGCTTGGTCATTTTTTAATTTTTTCATTAATTTTTGTGAGCTCCGAATGTAAGGCGCAAGGTTGGTCCGCTGATGAAATTGATTTTTTATCTAACGAAGTAGAATTTCGATTTAATGAAGCATTCCTCTACTCTTTTAATGGATCTTGTGACAGTGAAGACTCTTTATGGAAAAAATACCAAAAACAATTTGAAGTTATAACTCTTCCAAGTCAGTACACCAAAACTAAAACGGCGACTGCTTTGTTGGCTTTACAAGGTAGCAAACAAGTCAAAAAAGCTCCTCTGATGATTTTTATTCCAGGAGCATTTTCCAATTTAAAAGATCCGCAAACTAGGCAAATGGGCAGCCTCTTTTATCAACTGGGTTATCATGTTCTCGTTTTGCCAAATCCCTGGGCCACCGATTTTGTCCAAAATGCTCCTGTTTATCGTTTAGGAGAAGTGGATCAAGAGATTAAGACTTACTATGAGTTAATTCGCCAAGGTTATAAAGTGTTGCTCGAAAACTCCGTCCTAACGGGAGACGTTTTTTTAAGTGGAATTAGTTATGGAGCTTTTGTTTCAGTGGGTGTTAAGGCGATTGACCAAGAAAGCGAGACCCCGATCATCAATCAAGTCACGACCCTTATCTCTCCTCCCTATAATTTGGGAAAAACATTAAACTATTTTGATCATTTTCAAAGTTCGATGAGCAAGACTTACAAAAATCTTTCTCTCTTGGATCTTTTCCAAAACTATCGAAAAATATGTCGACTTAAAAAACTTGATAGCATTGATTTGTTAAATCCCACGGATTTTAAAAACATGAAGGCGATGACCATTTTTTTAGGCTTTCAACAATATTTTGCCGATTCGGCATATTTATACGACAAAGTTTGGGATCTCAATAAAATCCCTAAGGCGAAATATGCTTGGAGGCATAAAGCATGGCGAGAATCCGTTTCCTTTCAATCTTATCTAAAAGAGTTTTCACCCCATGTGCTGGATTTATTAAACTCTCGTTTAGGTCAAATTTCTTACTGGAAAGATCGTGCCCAAATTGCTGGTTATGACCAGTTTCGATTTCTTTTATCCGACGATGATTTTATGAATTCACCCGGAGACTGGGATCAAGAGGTGGATACCCACGTTCTCGAATATGGTGGGCATTTTGGTTTTCGTATGGATTCATGGTACTCCACATTTATTAATAAAATTTTTAAAATTGAATGATCCTAAGATCGCTGTGAATTTTTGATGAACATTTCTTAAAATGGCAATTTTTCGCAATGCAGCGACATGGCATCTG
>JBIKWR010000188.1:0-5173 GCA_044356225.1 Bacteriovoracaceae bacterium
AGGTCCTAAAATAAAACGACCATGATCAAGAATTTTTTCATAAGAAATGAGAAGTTCTTTTTTTAAACCTTGATCTCTAATGGTAGTATCCATAAAAGGAATTTTCATTGGCGCATCGCATTTTTAAGGTTTTTTATTGCCCTATTTTTAACAAAGATAAAAGAAGAAGACTATGAAAAAGCCGATACTTATACTTGTGGCCAAACACGTTGGTCTTGAATGTTTAAAAGCATTGATTCCTGTATTAAATAAAAGACAACAAAATTTTAATATTCTTTATGATGGCGATCAAAATAAGGAGATAGAAACTTTTTTAAATTCTCAAGAATTACCAACCCATCAACAGGAAAAACTTACTCAAGCTTCACTTGAAAAAATTATATTAAGTGATGAAAATTTTAGTTGGATATTAAATCTTTACTCTCCCCATTACCTTCCACCAAACTTGTTGGTTAAAGCGGAAAAGAGAATGAATCTTCATCCTGCCCTGGTGCCACTCTGTAGAGGTAACGATAACGCTGCATGGACAATTAAAAATCAATGCAAAGCTGGGGTTTCACTTATTGAAATGACAAATACCTACGACGATGGAGACATCTGGATACAAAAAGAAGTGCATTATGAGATGCCCATCACAGGAAAAAATCTTAACTTAATTTTACAAAAAGAACTTATACAATTATTTACTCAAAATTTTGAAAATATAATCTTCAATGATGTTCATCCGGAGCCTCAAAAAGGTGAAGTGAGTTCTTACAAGAGAATTCAAACCAATAAAGATCGCCAAATAGATATTGAAAATTTTTCTGAACATCATGATTTATTAAAAATTCTCGCCCACGATTTTCATCCATCAAGTACAGCAGTTCTCTTTTATAAAAAGAAAAAATACAAAGTTACATTAAATCTTGAATTAGTGAGGGATGAATTTGAAAAATAAAATTTTGTATAATGATTTGACTCAATTTACTTCCATGGTTTTAGAAAAGTCGGGTCTTGATTCCTTTTCCGAAAATGCAGTGACCCTTGGACTTTGTGAAACAAGCTTGCGCGGAGTGGATTCTCACGGCATTCGCCTATTACCTCATTACGCGGCTTCAGCAAAATCAGGTCGTAAAAATCCCAAACCAAATTTTAAATTTAAACAAACTTTTCCTTGTATGGGACATCTCGATGCTGATCATGCTTTTGGTCATGCTGCTGGCATGAAGGCCATTGATCATGGAATTGAAATGGCCCATAAATTTGGTTGCGGAATCGTTGGGGTTAGCAATTCAAGTCACCCAGGAGCGATGGCCAGTTTTGCTTTAAAGGCAGCTAGACTAGGTTACATGGCCTTTGCCTTTACCCATGCCGATGCCCTCATGTTATCAGCGAATAGTACTAGACCCTTTTTTGGTACAAATCCCTTTTGTTTTGCAGCTCCTCGAAAAAACCTTGAGCCTTTTTGTTTAGATATGGCGACCACCATGATTTCATGGAATAAAGTTTTACTCGCAAGACAAAATCAACAGCATCTCGATGCACCCTTAGCTGCTGATCAAAATGGTTTAGCGACCGATGATCCACAACTAGCGAAGTGTTTATTGCCAGCTGGAAGTTATAAAGGTTACGGATTAGGTGCCATGATCGATATTTTTTGTGGCATCTTTACCGGCATGAATTTTGGTCGCATGATACCCGCCATGTACTCAACTCCTATGGAAAAAACCAGAAATCTTGGGCAATTCTATATGGTCATGAGGGTAGATGGTTGTATTTCTTCAGAAGAATTTATGGAGCAACTAAATCAAATGTCACAACAAGTTTCGTTGGAACCAAGAATGGGAGATGCCCCTGTCATGCTACCGGGTGATCGAGAGATAATGGTGGCAAAACAAAGAATGGAAAATGGTATTCCACTAGACCAAGCAACTCTCACGGCCTTACAAAAACTATCTCAAGAAATGGAAGTACCTTTAAATATTTTTTAGCGTTATTTCTTAGCAAAAATGTAGTGGCTGCGAAAAACAGGTAATTGAGGTAAAAATTTAGTCTCTTGATATCCAAGATCCACTTTTGAAAATCCCTTGGTGAAATATTCTACATCCGCCTTGCTCGAACAATATGTCAGACAATCATATTCCCCTTTTTCAACCAGAATGGAAAAAAAAGTACCACCAGGTTTTAATACTCTTCTCGCTTCCTCAAAAGTTTCAGCTATTGCCTCTCTAGTATTACATTGAACTGCCATGCGATCATAGACAGCATCAAAATGATTATCATCAAAAGGTAATTTTCTAAAATCTGCCTTAAACACATTTCGCAAAATAGAGTTGCAATAATCAACAGCGGTCTGTGAAAAATCCACTCCGTAAAAATCAAATCCTTTATCGTTTAAAAATTTAAGGTTGTTACCCCAGCCACACCCTAATTCCAGAATCTTTATTTTGCTCTTATCTTCAACCGACCCGAAAGTTCGCATGACAAAAGATATCACCTCAGAATAGGGATACTGATTTTTATCGGTGTAGGTATTTTTTTGATATCGCTCTTCCCAGTGGGCCTGATTTGATTCTTGAGAATACATTTTAAATCTCTTTTTTTTGGCGTTGCGCAAGTATCTTCTGATTTTACAAAATCTTGTACCTATCGCATAGTGTGGAAAATGAACCAAATTGACCAAATTTTCCAAAAATCCTCTAATCCAAGCGAATTTTCCCGTTCCTACTGTGAATACTTAGGAGAAGTTTTAAAAAAATTGGATTACACCGCCATTGGAAAATTTATAGATTTACTTTTGCGCGCACGTGCCGAAGGCCAGCAGATTTTTTTTATCGGCAATGGCGGAAGTGCCGCCACCTCTTCCCACTTTTCTAATGATATCCAAATTGGTACGCGAGCTACTAATCCGCCATTTAAAGCGATTAGTTTAACTGACAATGTGGCGATATTAACCGCCATAGGCAATGACGACGGATATGAGAACATCTTTAAACTCCAATTGGAAAAATTAATGAACGATGGAGATGTTGTCGTTGCCATTTCTGCATCTGGAAACAGCCCAAGTATTATTACGGCCGTTGAATATGCCAAAAATCGTCAATCAACGATTGTCGGTTTAACTGGCTTTGATGGAGGTAAGTTAAAGCCACTCAGTGACATCAATATTCATGTAGAAACTAAAAAAGGTGAATATGGTCCAGTGGAAGATGTTCACATGGTGATTGATCATCTAGTTGGTTCCTTTCTTCTTCGCCAAGTAAAAAAACTTTAAATTTTCATGAAACTTTTTATCGTTGAGACTGACCTGCAGGAAAAAGAATTCTCAGGCTTTTTTAAAAATTACTCTGAAGTGATTCTTTTATCACCATTACCTGCTATCCAAGAAAAATATAAAAAATTAGACGTTGAAGTTATTTCCACATTAGATGTTTTTTCTAATGAAGATCATTTTTATGTCACTCAAGAGATTTTCAAAACGCTGGCAGGATTGCAAATCTCTCCCCATACAAACTCTGCCTTTCATCATTTGCGCTATTATTTACATTTAGAGCTTTCGTATATTGGTTATTTACTCCGAATGATTCAGCAGACTGTCATTGCCAATGATATTAAAGAGATTCATTTTTTTTCGACTTATATACAAGATCTATCCTTTCCAAAACTTTTAGATTCTGAGCAACCTCTCTTATTTTTCACCACTCCTTGGGAAAAAAGTGGCATTAAAATTCAAGTTCATAAAATTGCAAAAAAAAACAAGCTTGTTTTTTTTCAATCAAATTTTATCCTAGAAAAAACTCTTTATTACTTACAAAAAATAAATCTAGCTCTTATTGATAAAAAACTTTCTCTTTGTATAACATCAACGCTTTTTCCAACATTTGAAAATTTATTAAAAAAATTGAATACTCCTCTTTTGCTACTTTGGTATGGTGACAATTTTATATTGGGACAAAAAGTAAATATTTTAAAAAGAATCGCTCTTAGTTTATTTTCATTTTTAAATATTATCCTTCATAAAATGACTGGCACAATGATAAGCCTCGGAAGAAAAAAAATTTCCCCCTTGGCGATTATTGATTTGCCTTCATTGGCGATTAATTCTCCAAAATTAATGGTTAAGATAACTCTCAAAAACAATGATTTATTTCTTAATCAGTTCGATCTTTCAAATTTTTTATCAAAAAAAATTGATGATAGTCTTCAGAAATCGGTGAATCGCCTCATGACTATGGCCCAAGGATTAAATTTATTTTTTAAATCCTTTACCCACCTTCAAGGCCATTTCCCCCATACACTCAATTCCAGTTATCTTCTGGCCGAATGGTTAAAAGAAAACAAACATGAAGTAGTAATAACCAGTCATGGAAGCCATGTGGTTCCCAAAAATGAAATCGAAAAACTAGATTTTAAATTGCATGGAGAAGGTTTAATTTTAGGTCCACAAACTCAAAATCAAGTTCAGTCAAAATATGCCAGTGATTATCTCAATTTTTATTCTGTGCAAACTCAACAAAATTTAACTGGACCTCTGTTATGGGGAGTAGATCTAAAATCTCCACCTTTTGTACGAGACGCTTTAAAAATTCCGCACGATGCTCAAGTGATCCTACATGCCTCTACTTTTAAAAGTCGAGATGCATTTCGCATTCATATGTATGAAACTCCTGAAGAATATGTTCAAACTATTTTACAATTAGTTGAAGCGATAAAAAGTTTAGAAAATCATTATTTGATTATTAAATTTCGACCACGATCCTCATTAAGCATAAATGATCTAACTGCTCTTTTAGAAAAACATCCGCGTGTCATTATTGAATCTCAATGGGCTTTTATTCAGGTACTTAAAGAAAGTAACCTCCTTGTGAGTTTTAGCTCAACAGCTATTGAAGAGGCACTTGTGCTTAATAAACAAGTTTTATTATTTGGTGGCCGAGGTCGTATGAATTATTTATCGGCTCCCATAAATACTTTTAATCAAAGTCATATTGCTTTTTGTAATGATGAAAAATTCCTAGAGAAGCTGCTTCTAGAGAGGAGCGTAAACGGAAGTGTTTGAAATTTTATAAACTGAAGGGGTTATGGCAACAATCTCAATCGAAGGTGCTAGCTGTGAAAACAGATTAAGAATTTTTTCCACACGAGCTCTACGTGCATCTCCTTCAGGATAACCATCAAATCCTGCCAGATA
>JBIKWR010000189.1:0-5152 GCA_044356225.1 Bacteriovoracaceae bacterium
CCATCGGCAAATGGATTATCACGCCAGCCGATCGCCAGCATTCCAGCATAACTGGCCCCCACCGTTTGCATTTCTGCTAACTCACCAAAGTTAGGGGCGCGAGAATTTCCTTTAAGTCGAGCGTAAAAATATCCTCGGGTTACTTTTTGTTGATTGATTGAACCATTGATTGCACTCATGAGATTAATCGAGACGGTATAAGCCAAAAACATAAAAGGAACAAAAATTATAAATTCAAAAATCGCTTGGCCTTTATTTTTTTTCATATTCAACATCCATCATCAAACAATGTTATATGATTGGATTCATTTTGCGGGTTACATTCAAAACCCAAATGCTCCACGACTACATGCTGGCAAAGTCTTTGGAGGCAATCACCTCGTGTTGGCTCTTTTCCTAAAAATGATTCTGAAACTAATTCTGCAAAAAATTTACCGCCGATGATTGAGAGTGCTGAAAATTTTCTTTTTATTTTGTGAACGACACCAACATACTCATATTTTTTATTTGCATCTAGGGGTGAATTGATTTCAACGTTGCCAACTATATCGGCAATTTTTAAACCCATCACATCAAGCCCAAACTTCTTCATCACATCATTTCTGACGAAGTCTTCTGCATTTTCTAAGGTACTTGTTACGACTTGATTATTGTCATCAAAAACCAAATACGCCCTGCTGGCCATAAAAGTTGCATAATGATTGAGATACCCAATGCCGGAATTCAGCGCTAATTGTACAAACATAAATAAAAAAGCAATGGAAAACACTAATGTCAATAAAAACTCAATCGTCGATTGACCTTGTTTTTTATGGAGCACCATAAGGATTCCTTACTAGAAAAAAACGTGTATCGATAATATTGGGCTGAGTGAAGCTTTCGTGATTTCCAGTATAGCCATTAAAGTTATCTAATGGATCGCCTTCCTTTTTAAAATGAGTATGGCGGTAACTATATTCGATGTATTTTTTAAAAGCGGTGAAGACGTCGCCATCTGATCCCATCATATTGGCAAAAAATGGACTGTTTAATAGATTCAAGACCAAAATAAAAACCACACCTAGCACCAAAAGATATTCGATGGTTGACTGTCCTTTTTGATTATTTTTTTTCTGAAGGAATTTCATAAATTCCTCCAAACTTTCTCTTGAAGCCCGTAAATAATCCATGAGCAAAGAATCACTGGAGCAAAAGGAAACTTTCTACCATAAATATTTTTGAAAGTTTTTATGTCCTTAATCATTATGGCATCTGAAATCACTTTCCAATTTCTATAAGTATTATGGATAAAAAGAATTGCGCCAATGATTGTCGTAACAATCGCTAACAAATAAAAAGTTTGATCTTGAAACTTAGCAGGTATAACTAAATAGCTAGTGGCCAAAAACTTTGTATCCCCTCCTCCCATGATTTTGAGAATATAAAGAGCATAGCCCACAGAAATGAAAACGATTGAATAAAAAAATGTTTGTAATTTTAACTCGTAGATGTCGGGAAATAAAAAAGCCAAAACGACAAATGTGATTAAATTTATCAAGGACCAATAGTTAGGGATTTTTTTAAATTTTATATCTCCATAAGTTACAAAAATAAGCTGAATCATCAAAAAAAGATAAGTAGTTAAGTACATAATTTCACCCCGATTTTCACGGAGCATTTCCTCCAGGTGTCGCTCCATTAGAAAAATCGTCATGAAAACAAAAGTTTTCACAAACTCCTACCGTGAGATGGCTAGATAATATATCTGCCAGACTACCGAATGAATCACCCAGGAATGTACTTAAACTTGAAACAACTTTAATGGAAAATAAACTGATAAATGCAATGATCAATAAATACTCAAGAAGGGCCTGGCCAGTCTTAGCTGAATTTTTATGCTCGGTTATACCCATGATTTCATATTACGAGCATTTAAAATTTAGGAAAATTTAGGCAGAATATGCCGAAGCAAAACGAACGATTACTAGAGCTGAAAACTTTTCAATCTTATCCTAATTGAACTCGTTTAACTCATTAACAATTTTATCACCAGCAGTACCAAAAATTTTAGTGGTCAACTCATCAAGTTCGGTGACTGCTTTTTCCTTAAATTTAAAAACAATTAAAGCCACGACTGCTACTAAGAGAATGTACTCGGTAGAAGTTTGTCCGTTTTCATCTTTAAGGTAGTGAAGAAAACTCTTAAACATGTTATTACTCCCAATGATAAAATAGAGACCTTGAATACTGGTACTCAAATGTCGGTCTTATCTCACCAAAACTTTAGTCCTTACTTTCTTCCAAATGAGCTTCGTCAAAAACTCATATAAATTCTTATAATTCCCATATCTTATTTTAACTCCTGTGGCCGCAAGCGGCAAATTTGCCAATTATTGTTGGCAACAACCAAATTAAGTATCTGAAAAGATGCTGGCCAAAAAATTATTTTTTTAACTGATAAAGCTTACGGCCGAGTACGAAATATTTAGGTATAATTAAAGACGGTAAGTCGGTGTGGATTGAAATTGTTTCGCCCTACACTAGATTTTTCGGGAGCGGTCACTGGCCACCGTGAGCATGCCCACCTGTATAGAGTGGGAAGCCTAACGTGGTTATCATTGCGCCCACCTATAGTAATAGGGGCGCGAAACCATTTTCCCATGCCACATCGACTTACTATTTTTTTTAATCTTTAAATTCAGAGAGAGTCTGCAGCTGACTTGACATCACGTAGTCAAACCGACCATCATAGAAATTAAAACGGTAGATCATTTATGAATACTTTTCAGACTTCTCCAGAAACATCATCTCATTTAGACACTCGTTGGATAGAGTCATTGGCCCTTGATGAGATTAACATGGAAGAAAGTGGTGTCGTTCATCTGAATGAACATTTGAATCCACTCCACCATTTAGAGCAATCGTCTGTGGATTTTATGGATAGTTTAAAAGATCGATTTGAGTTCTATTGTGACCAATTCAATCGATACCGCACCTCTGTGGAAGCGCAGGGCTCTACTATTAAGCTTTTTAAAATCTCTAACACCGTTAATGATTTCATGCTTTATCGAAATTCTCTCAAACTCATCATTAACAGAAAGGCCCACGATTTAATCCAGATTTATTTTATGACTAACGCTGGTGGAATTTTTGCTCCACGAATTCATATGGAAAGTGAAACCGCCAATGCCTTTCATGAAATACGCGCACACGTCGGTCCTTTTCATGACATTACATGGAGATTTAAAAACGAAGACGTGAATGTAAATCGATTGGTTCAACATTACTTGACTGAATTTATTCGTAATTCGGCTCGTTAAATATACTTGATTCCTTCGCTCGACTTTTCTTTAACTTTTGAGTTATTGAGATTTCCTCCTAATCTTTGAAAGGTAAAACTCAAACTCTCGTCGATTGTTGGTAATTCCACACCCAGATAGGACTCTAAATTAAAAATATCCATTTTATACCACAAACCTTTGCTCGAACCTGGATAACCTTCCATTTGATAAAACTGCCAAGCTCCTCTCTGAACTAGACCATCATTGCCATTAAAATACTTACAATACAATTTAACAAAATCAAATCTGGTTAAGTAGTCTTTGGATGAAAGCTGAAAAAGTCGATTAGTAATATTTCGCTCAAAACACATGCGTATGACTAGCGCTAAATAGAGAACATCAATATATCCTTCGATAACATTGTTATCGATGACCATTAATTTTTCTTGTAGCATTTTTAGCTGAATCATTTCAAAAAATGTTCTTTCTCTGCTATTGATACTTCGACCATAGACATTACACGTACGAATGATCAAATAATTTAAACATTGTTTTTGGATATAAAACTCGGCAGCAGCTTTGGTCTTTCCATACATGGTATTTGGATCAGGTGTATCACCTTCATGTAATTCCTTATTGGCCCCATTAAAAACATAGGCGGTAGATATCAGGCACATTTTGGAGCCATATCTTTCACTATACTCTGTGACATTAAACACACCCACCGTATTGAGAGCATCGGCCAATTTTGGATGTTTATAACAAAGCTCTAAAGAAGTTAAACCGATTGCATAAATCGAAAAGTTTGGTTTAAATCGATAAACCATCAATTGGACTTGTTCTCGATTGAGAACATCACAAGGAACAGTGAGCACTCCCTCTATCAATATTTTTTTGGAATAATAGGTTCCAATCACGCGATAATGTTTTTTTAAAAATTCGGCTAAGTTTGATCCAATGAAAGATGAAATTCCAAATATAATGATTGTCGGCTGACTCGTTTTTAATACCATAATTTTATCTTAACCAGTTGTTGCTAAAATGAAAGCTTCAAACTCTTAATTACCATTTAATTTAAATATCTATATAAAATGATCAACTAATCTCATCTTTAGGCAAAAAATCAAGACAAAATTGTTAGCATTGTTTGGAACATAGATGGTTTAAATTATCTTAAGGCTTTTAAACAGGAGAAAAAATGAAAAGAATTTTTATTATGGCCAGTTTGTTATTCCAAATTCAGTTTGCAAATTCCAGTGATCAGTATGAATTAGACCCTCTTCCACTAGACGGTAAAAGTTGTTCAGGAGGAGAAAGTGCAACCTTTATCTGTTGTGTGGTGGGTTCTGCACAACAATATTATCGAGATATTTCTTGTGAGTCCCAAGAAGTATGGGATGCACTTAAGGCTAAATGTTATGACGATAATAAAAAAATAAAAGCAACTGGAGGGCATGTGGTTGCAGTTGTTAGATGGGGAAACACTCCACCATCAAGAGAAGAAGCTGATGAAATTTGTAAATCTGAAATTTAGTTGAAATTTGAATAAATAACATTTTTGAATTTAAAGCTAATACAAGGAGAAAAAATTTATGATTAAGTTTGTTTTATTTTCATTGATTTTATTGGTCGGTAATGAAAACGCACAAAGTTCAAGTACAGTCGTTTGCGACGACATTGTAGTACCTGGCAGCTGCAGAGGGGAGCTTATAGTACATGACCCCACAGGCCAAACACCACCAGTTAGCACCCTTTTTTGCATTTTGTCTTCGCCTGTGGGCAATCAACCATCATGCCCGCCCGGTTGTGTAAGAACTGGCACTTCAACTACGAGCTGCACAGAATTTGCGGCATCTTGTTCAAAAACCTATCACTGTGTTCCTCGGTGGATT
>JBIKWR010000190.1:0-5108 GCA_044356225.1 Bacteriovoracaceae bacterium
GTTCGCTATTTTCTTTTTTTGTTTTTTAGAAAGATGATCAAACTCTCCACTTTGATAAACATACTTTTTCCAATCTGCTAGTTTTCCAGCTAGATGTTTTTCCAAAGCTTTCTCTAAAGCTTTTTGTTTAAGCAAAGTAGTTTTCGTTTTTACTAAAAGGTCTTTTGGTAATTCATTTGGGTTAAGAGTAAAATTATCACCCATTTTTTCGACTACTAAATCCATTTTTTCGCTTGATGCATCGACAGAAGAAAGAAGCGTCAAACCTGATGCTTCCATCCATGAACAATTATTGGCCAGACAAAACTCAGTGGCACCTAGTTCTTCAATTTCTTTTTTTTCCATTTCTCTAGCTATTAAAGTAAAATTAACTTCAAAAACTCGGCCTTGACTATTTGAAGAATTTAAATCCGTAAAAGTTTCTTCGAAATTAACTTGATCAATAAGAAAAAGAAGTTGAACGTGGTCTTTGGTGACATCTAAGGCTTCAAGTTTTAAAACGCATGCATCACCAATGAGGAAGGGATCAATCTCTCCACAATAACTTTCGACAACTTGAAAGCGGTTACGAACTGCAGTTAATTCTTGAGCTTCAACATTTTTCAAAAATAATTCCGATGTAAACATTGAAAGCAACATGAGCACAAACATTTTTTTCATTTTTTTCTCCGGTTTTAAAGTGTTGATAGATTTATACGCCCGCCGTTTTTATCAGATAAACACCAAAATTCAATTAGATAGTTAAAATACATTCAATCTAATTTTGATATAGTATTTTCTTTCTCACTTTTTATGAATAAATGATGAGATATGACTTTGTCCGAGGGATCAAGATTTTAAACTGAAGATTATCATTGATACAGGTGCGGCCAAAATGACAGCACCTGTATAGTAATTAATATTAAGAAGAATATTCATCCATAAATAAGATATTTTGATTAACATCTAAGTACATTTCTAACCATGCACCATCTTGGTACATAGCTGATTGTAAATGATCGTGAACCTTGATGAAATACCCTACCAACTCATTGGTATTTCTATAAATTTCTAAAACTTCTACTACTTCCAAAAGACTACTGATTATTTCTTCGTCTTTATTGAAATAATTTTTAAGAGGATTTTTTATTATCTTCTTTTTTTCCTTCTTTGATAAATGCTCGAACTCTTCACTTTGTTCCACATAATCTTTCCAGGCTTCCAATTTACTATTTAAATGTTTTGCTAATACTTTTTCCAAAACTTTTTGTTGATTGAGTGTGGTTTTTTTGTGTATCGAAAGACCTTTAGGTAATTTTTTGATATTAAAAAACATATCTGGTTGCATTCCTTTTAAAACTTCAGACATCTTTCCAATTGAATCATTTTCAGGTGCTAAAAGTGTCAATCCAGTTATATCAAATTCCAGACATGAATGAGCAGCACAGAACTTTTGAATAGAATCACTGAGCTCGGCAATGACTTCTTTGCTCAGTTCATCGATTTTAGCATTAAAATCTACTTCAAAAATTCTGCCATTATTTTTGTTTTCATTACTTGAGTCTGAATACGTATCTTTTAAACCGAAGATTTCGTAATTTTCTTCAAATTCTTCACGGTCAATGTACAAAAGTACTTCGGTTTGATCTTTAGTTTCATCTAAACTTTTTAGTTTTAAAAGACAGGCATTGCCGCCATTATAATCATGAAAATTTCCACACAAACTCATGGTGACCGCAAAGCGGTTACGCACTGAAGTTAAGTTTTGGGCAGCAACATCTTTAAAATATAGATTTGGCCCTAATCCCAGCAAAAGCATGAAGGCAAACATTTTTTTCATTTTCTTCTCCTTTATTAATAAGTGAATAAGCGTCCTTTTCTTACCCCCTACAAACATTGAAAAATTCAAACTGTCTCTTTGACTTGAAAAACTTTTACAAAAAAACTGATCACAAATTCGCCCCATACTTTTTTGACAAAATTTGTGATAGCTTTGACTTTATGCAAGAGAACCAAACATTTCTACCAGTCGATCTCTTTATTATTGGCGCAGGCCCCGGCGGACTTTCTATGGCGGTGGAGGCGATAGAGTCTGGTATCTCCCATGATAAAATTAAAGTGGTAGAAAAAAATGCAGAGCACTCGTGGTCGATTAGAAAATTTTATCCCGAAAATAAATTAGTGACGGCGAATTACAAAGGTAAAGCGGCTGACTGTGAAGGCAGGCTCTGTCTGATTGATTCAAGTAAACAAGAAACTTTATCTTTTCTTGATGATACCATTGTTCGATATCAATTAAATGTTGGATATGATGAAGAAGTTTATAAAATCGAAAAAGATAAAAGTGGCCAACTCTTTTTCATATCCACCACTAAAGGATTCTATCAGGCCAAAATTTGTGTGGTGGCGATTGGCATTTTAGGCAAACCCAATAAACCAAGTTATGAGATACCGTCTACGCTTCGAGATAAGGTATTTTTTGATATAACTTCTGCGCCCATTCAACATAAAAAAATCTTAGTGGTTGGTGGTGGAGATACAGCATCAGAATATGTTCAGTATCTTTTGCAAGAAAATAATCAGTTGACACTTTCCTATCGGCAAAAAGAATTTTCCCGTATGAATCAACTTAATCTTTCGATTCTTTTGCAACTTGAACGAGAAAATAAAGTCATTTTGAAACTTGATTCCAGTATCAACAAGCTTGAAGATCTTGAAGGCAAGATAAAAGTTCACTATATAAATCACGCTGATGAAATTTACGACGGTGTGGTCTACGCCTTAGGGGGAACATCCCCTACTAATTTTTTAAAACTCATTGGCATTGAATTTAATGGTCAAGATCCGATTCTTATTAATGAGTATGAAACTTCTGTCCCTGGACTCTTTCTCGTCGGCGATCTTTCCGCCGGTAAAAAAGGTGGATCGATTATTTCGGCTTTTAATTCGTCTCATCGGGCGATGGCCCAGATTTGTCGGGATTATCTTAACTGTAAAATTTAACTCATACCTCCCCTATCCCGGCAATATTTTCTCTTTGAATCAACCATAAATGATTGATCAAAATTTTACCTAAAAATTCCGAATCATTGACCAATCTCAGTTTTATGGTTCATGCAAATACCTTTAAAAAAGTTCAAGAAATTAATGATTTAAGTCTTTGGCAAGTGGAACATCATCCTGACGTGAAAGGGACTTTCGAAATAAAAAAACCAAAAAGTCGCTCAACTGGCAGGACATCGATGGTGTGGACTTTTTTAAAAAATATAGTGACCAAAAAATTCAGGTGCTCAAACTCATCAGTGTGAAAGATTGGCACACCGATAAATACCTCTGGGTTCCAGCTTCTGCCGATCAGCAATTCTCGAGTCTTGAAGTGCATGGCAGTTATGTGGACTTTTCCGGAAGAAAATAAATTTTATCGAAATACATCGATATACCGCAAATCAAACTATTCAAATTCTGCAAACCACGCCGACCCATTTAATCAATTTAGAAAAACCAGGGCTCGAGCTTTTGACCTATTTAAAATCAAAAGCCGAAAAAGTTAGCATCAAGTGAAAATCCGTCAAAGCACTTCTGCTCTCTTCATTCTCATTATTTTTTCATGCCATCTTTTTGCTCAAGACAAATCCCCGGAAGCCCCAGCCATTTCTGCCCTTAAAAAAAGTCAAAGTGTGGATTTTACTTTACTCCCGACCCTCAGTGCCTTTGAGCGAGTTTGTGGTTATTCCCTCGATGATGCTACTGGAATTCAGACCCAACTAAAACCCATTTGCGAAATTGTCACTCATAGTGAGCTTTGTCAGGAAGTGGAAAAAGACGATTTACTCCAATGCGATGCCATTGATCTCAATTCACAATTAGATTTGTGGGATTTTATCTCCGGCTGCGCCAAAGGAGTCTTTGATTCGATCACAGAAATTTTTACTTTTATCTGGGATATTATGACTTGGGTTTGGGATCAGGCCACATCCTCTGAGGCGAGAGAGAAAACTTATGATCAAGCTTCAGAGTATATTAACATCGCTCAACATTATCTGCTGACTGAATTCCAAAAAGCTTATGATCAGACTTCTTGGCCCTTGAGAGAAATCAAAGCAGCAAAAATAATGGCCGGGTCATTGGCCAATATGCTGCTCTCCCAAATTTCCAGCATGATTGAAATCCAATATCAGCAGTTGGGCTGTTTAAATTTTCAAGCTAAAAGTGCGGTACTGTGTAAGTTTATTGGTGAAATTTTTATTCCACCAGCTGCAGTGATTGGCCTACTCAAACATGGGCCTAAAGCGATTAAACAATTTAAAAATCTGGAAAATGCGTTTGGAAAACTTAAAACTATTTTAAAAAAAATTCCTGGTAGTAAAATATTGTCGAGGGTGGAAATTTCGGATCTAAGAAAAAAATTACATCAGCATAAAGGACCATCGTCTTTTTCTAACGTACTTGATTTTAATGATCTTGAAAAAACAGTTAAGTCTGCAGATCGAGCTCAGCTGCAAAAATTCCGTAAAAGTTATCAAGAAATTTATGATTTTTTGGCCTCGCCAACCAGAACCAATACCCAGATCAAAAGCTTTGCCAATGAAGTCATCGATCTTTCTGAACGCGATGGTATTTCTCCTCGAGAGGCATTTCTTAAATTATTTGACCAAATGGAGAAAAAACACGGTTTTAACCCAGTTCAAAATCTTGATAATTTAGAGTTAAGGGCTGACAAATTTAATGAGTTTTTTAAGAAAAAATCACTTTTTAATGACTCGGCTTTTTCCCATGATCCTCATGGTGAATTTTCTCACCGTCTACAATGGTATTTAGTCATGAAGGAAATGGAGCTTCATCCAGAAAAATTTATAGACTCTAAGGGAAAAGTGTTAAAAGCCAGTGATATCTATCAGAGCATGGAAGTTTACAAACATAATATTACTGGTCAAAACCCCGTTTGGATCTTTCTTTTTGACCAAGAATACAAGGGAAGCTTTTCCTCACCAGAAAACTTTTTTAATCATTACCATGAGATTCTCTCACCTCTTGGAATCCTAAACACAACTGGTTATTTTTGACGACAAAATAATCGCAGTGATTCTTTGACAATATTTCCCTGTTTCAAGACAAAATCACCATGACCA
>JBIKWR010000191.1:0-5082 GCA_044356225.1 Bacteriovoracaceae bacterium
ATCTAGAAAAAGTTAAAGCAGATGGCTTTGAAAATTTGGCCTTCGATGAATTAGTAAAAATGTCTGATATTATTTTATTGTTAATACCTGATCAGGCCCAGAAGGCGGTTTTTGATCAATACATTTATCCTCATTTAAGATCTGGACAAATGTTAGTGGTCGCTCATGGATTTTCCTTAAGATTTAATAAACTTAACATTCCTTCATTTATTGACGTCACTCTTCTTGCCCCTCGAATGCCTGGTATGCACATCAGAAAAGCTTATTTAGCAGACTCAGGCGTGCCCGCCTTTGTCGACGTGGTCCAAGATGCTTCCGGCCATGCGCTGTCAAGAATTTTAAGTGTTGCTAAAGGAATTGGTTATACCAGATCAGGAGTATTGGCGGTTAATTATAAAATCGAAACGGATCTTGATTTATTTATTGAACAGTTTCTCGTGACTAATATTGTAAAATCTATCAAAGAATCATACGAAGTTTTAATCAATGAGTTTGATTATCCTAAGGTGGCAACTTTACTTGAGCTCTATGCTTCATCTGAACTTGGTGAAGTGATTAAACAAGCGAGCAAAATAGGAATTGGACAAGTTTTTCAACAAAATGCCTCACCAACCTGTCAGTTTGGTATTGCTAAAAATTATTCTGACTCTTTAGAAAAAGATTATAAAACACGTATTCGCGAAGTCGTGCAAGATATTCAATCGGGAAATTTTGCCAAGGCTTTAGACCAAGAAGGCGATCATAATTATCCAAAAGTTAATAAACTTTGGGACTATGTAGCGAACAACGATTTGCAAAAAACCCAAGATTTTATCAACCAAAATTTTAAATGGCCGAATATTTAAAAAGGAAAATGGCGTTGAGTTTAAAAAATAAAAATATATTAGTGACGGGTTCTAGTCGCGGCATTGGAAAAAATATTGCCGACACTTTAGTCAAAGAAGGGGCAAGAGTTATTTATCATTCAAGTGAAAAAGCCGATGTCACTGATTTAAGCTCTTTAGAATTAATGTTTAAAAAGATTGAGAAGGAGTATGGCCATTTAGATGCCTTAATTAATAATGCAGGATGGACCAGTTTTATCAAACATTCAGAGCTAGAAAATCTCCAACAGGAGGTCATTGATAAAATATATCAAGTCAACTTTCGTGGCAGTTTAAATTGTATTCAGTTAGCTCTTCCTTTATTAAAAAAATCTTCGCAAGCAAGTATCATTAATATTTCTTCGATTGCCGCCACCACAGCGATGGGAAGCAATATTGTTTACTGTGCGATGAAGGCGGCCCTCGTCAATTTAACAAAATCTTTGGCGCGCGCCCTTGCTCCCCAGATAAGAGTCAACTCCATCAGTCCAGGTCTCACGGACACCGATTTAACCAAAGATTGGGTTGAGTATCGACAACAACAAATTGAAAAAACACCCTTGCAACGTTTAGGGACGAGTGAAGATATCGCACAAATGTGCTGTTTTTTACTTCAGAAAAATAATTTTATTACTGGTCAAGATCTCATTGTCGATGGTGGGAGAACGCTCAATTGAAAAAAATTAAAATCTTAGTCATGCCTGAAGATGCCAAAAAAAATTTGCCCAAACTACAGCAGGCTTATGATCAAAAAATTAATTTTACCATTTTCAAATCAGGCCCGGTGGAGTTTGCCCATTTTAAAAAGATTTTAGCTGATCATGACGGGGTTATCTTAGATTTGACTAAAATCAATCACGAGATATTAGAAACCAATTCCGCTTTAAAAATTATTTCTCGTTTTGGCGTGGGATATGAAAATGTGGATTTGTTGGCGATCAAAGAAAAAAAGATTAAGTTGGCGATTACCAAAGGGGCTTCATCCTTTGCAGTGGCACGGCATGCGCTGTCTCTGCTTTTGGCTTTAACTCATCATTTTCCGCAAACACTCAATTCTTTAAGACAAGGAAAGTGGGAACGTATTGCCAATATGGATCATGAAGACATGACCGTAGGCATTTTAGGAATGGGATCGATTGGGAAAACATTTGCGGAGTTAGCAAGTGCCCTGGGTTTTAAAATACTCACTTTACAGCGTTACAAAAAAGCTGAGGATCAATGGCGATTTTCTACCGTTGAAACTTTGGAGCAACTAGTCTCTCAATCCCAAGTTCTCTCACTTCATCTTCCTTTAAATTCACAAACTAGAGGATTAATAGATAAAAATTTATTTAAACTCATGAATCAGCACCTGATCATCAATACCGCCCGCGGTGGCATTGTGAATGAGATGGATCTCTTAAAAGCCTTAGAACTAAAAAATGTCCAGGCTTATGCCACTGATGTTTTTGAATTTGAGCCGGTGGTAGGAGTTAGTCAGACTTTAGCGATGCATCCACAAGTGTTGGCCACTCCTCACCAAGCCGCCTCAGATGGCGTGACAGCGCAAAGAATGCTCAAATTAGCGATTGATAACTGTCTTTATCATCTCGAAGGCCAGCATGAAAAAGTGAGACAGTACATTGAATAACGTTACAGCAATAATACTTTGTGGTGGTAAAGGAGAAAGACTTAAACCTTTTACCGAAAGTCTTCCGAAACCTTTGGTGGCAGTTAATGGAATTCCTTTGTTGCATTATTCGCTAGCACTTTTGCAAAAAGAGGGCGTTAAGAAATTTATTTTTGCCTCGGGATATAAATCAGAAGTTCTGGAACAACATCTAAAAGAAAATTTTTGTGAGCTCGATTACATCATTGATAATCAGGGTGATGTGGATATTTTGACTCGTTTACGTTCTGCTCTTACTTTTGTGGATAATCAATTTTTATTACTTTATGGAGACACTGTGGCGAATGTGAATTTGAAGTTATTGGCCAATTCACATGAAAAGTCGCAACTGGATTTATCGGTGACTCTTTTTCCCTTTCAAAGCACGTTTGGTCTTTTTGAGTTTTCTCAAAATGGCACAACACTTGAGTCATTTAGCGAAAAACCAGTCTTAGATTATTGGATTAATATTGGTTATTTTTTTGGTCATAAAAATTTTGGCAGTAAATTAAATCATCAAAACGAATTTTCAAAATTGTTAGAAGATTTGACGAGAAATAAACGCATGAATGGTTTTAAGCATCAAGGGTTTCATGTTACTATAAATACCGAACGTGAACTGCGTGAAGCGGAAGAGGTTTTGAAACAGGTTAAAAGTTTTTAAATGAACCTAGATATTTCAGTCATTATCCCCTACTACAATGAAGAAAAAACTTTGCTTTATACTCTTAACCAAGTTTTGCAGCAAAGTTATTCTCCGCGCGAAATTATCTTTGTTAACTCCAGTTCAACTGATTACTCTTCTCAAATCATCGATAAATTTATTCAAGAGCACTCTCATTCTTCAATAAAAATATATAATGTCTTTGATCACACCAATTCACCCAGCAGTTCTAAAAATGCAGGGATAAAAAGAGCGACTTCAGAATTTGTTGCCTTTATGGATTGTGGTCTATTGTTTCCCCATGATTGGTTGGAGAAACAATGGAAATATATGCAAACCCATCATGTGGATTTTGTTTCTGGGGTGATTAGATGTCGAGGAGTAGGAGCGATAGATATTGCCGCGGTCACTCAAACTTATGGTTTTAATCGCAAGGTAGTGGTTGTTCCTTCTACCATTATAAAAAAATCAATTATAACTGAAAACGATCTCTTCTTTTCCCATCGCCGTGCCGGTTACGATGTCGAGTGGCCTAGAAAATTAAAAGTTCGCGGGATCAAGCGAGGTGAAAATACTGAGTTGGTTATTCAATATAATGGAACGAATTTTGGATCAACATTGAACTTTATTTTTAAAAAATCAATTTTATATTCAAAAGCTTGTGTGGGATTGGAGCATTATCATGCGCCTTATGTCTATATTGGACTACCCATTTTTTTAGTCATGATCATGTTATTTATTCCCAGCACACTGCCAGTATTATTTTTAATCTATTTTTCGCTAAGGCAAATAATTATTCCGATTAAAAAATCAGCAGGAATTGACTTTGTGCAAGAAGATTTTAATTCATTGTTGTTGTTATTCCCCGTAGGGCTCTTATTAGATTTAGGTAAAGTGATTGGGTCCTATGAAGGCCTATTTTTATTTTTATGGCATCAAAATCGCGATGCTGGCCTGGCGATCAATAGGATTGATCAAAATAAAGTGATTCTTAGAAGCAAAAATTTATTACCGGCTAAAATAGATATTGTATTGAAACTTTCACAATCTATTGGGGATGTTTACTTATTGGTCGATAAAAACCAAGTTAATGCCTCAGTATATCTAAAAAAAATCTATTCTTTTGTGGCCGCATTTAAAGAAAAATCTGTGGTGGCATTTATATTTATGGATGTAAGCATTGCTAACATACTGTTTATTCTCATCTTAAGAATTACTCGGATACCTTCAATTTATTTACCCTCAGAAAATGATCGTGGATTCCTGTTTGTAATTATGAACAACACTGTTAATCTTAGTTGGTCTGAAAATGATTTGATTTCTGCAAAAAAAATTGAGCTTTATGCCAGGGAAGTCATAAAGATTCGATTTAAAGAAATTTAAACTTTTAATTTTTAGATTTTTTGATCCTAACTTTCTCTTAAACTGGGAGTTATTTTTTTTTGTGAATGTTTATTTTAATGGATTAATTTTACTTTCACCTTTAGTTATTTTGAAGACCCTGAATGGTCATCAACGTATTTGGGCGCTTTCAATTGTTTATAGCTTGCTCTTCGGGCTCATGCAATTTCCCAATGAATTGGTTCTGCAGTCTGAAGTTTATACTAATTATATTTTCTGGATCGAAAGACTGGCCATTCCCAGTATTAACCCGCCTTACAACTCGTCTCCTCTCTATTATGTCTTAGCGCTTTTTATAAAAGTTATCTTTGGTGTTAATGATACTGCCATAGTTTATATTTCACGATTAATTTTATTTTCATTTAACTTATATGCTTTTGTTTATTTGGCTCGATCCTTGAAAATTTTAAAAAACCAGGAGTTATTTTTATTATTTTCATTCTTCTTTTTTCTTTTTGATTGGAACTTCAATTATTTATTAACGGGAGATCAACTAAGGAATTCTT
>JBIKWR010000049.1:0-17121 GCA_044356225.1 Bacteriovoracaceae bacterium
AAAAATTTCTTCACCTTCGGTCATGATTTTTAAAATATCGCCAATATTTAAGCCACTTTCTCTGCCAGCATTAATATAAATGCGATTACCTACAATTTTGGCGACTCGTCCCATCCAATCTAGTTTAGCGCCAATTTTTACAATTTTAGGAATTATTTTTCGCACCGTAACTTTAATTCCATAACGAAGTAACTCTTGTCGATATTGTAAACGGTCTTCGCTGGAACTCATAAAAAACCGATAGGATTGATCATCGGCGTAACCTTGTAATGTTTCGGTGAAAATTTCTTTGCGAGAGTTCACATCAAAAATACGAATTTCAATTTTATTTTCGGTATAGGATTTGGTTTTTCGAACCACCCCAATTTCATCACCTTTTTCGCGAATTCTCGCCTCGATGATTCGACCAAAGATGACAAAGTTTATGCCGTTTAATTTGGCCTTTCTTGCTGTTTGGACTAATTTAACTCCACCGCCAGCATAAATTTCTTTTGAGGTTCCAAAAATATTCGCCCCTTCTGGATCCGCAATAAACTCAGTGGTTCGCGCTAACTCTCTTCGTAATTCTTCGGTAGCAACGATGCCAATATCATCTCCACCATAGGGACTTTCGTTAAAAATATTGAGCAAAGCGACTTTTTTTCTAATAGGAGCAAACTTAGGGTCAACTGGCCGATTCATCGTTGAACCGCTTCGATTTCTTCTGATTGGTTCACCACTACAAGATAAGAACATGCTAAGAATTCCCAAAAAAGAGAATAATCGCCTAAAATTTAAGCATGGTCTGAGAATCGAGTGCATGGCCTATCCTCCTTGATTAAGCGTCAATTAATTTTTGTCAATAAAACTAAAAATGGATTGTCACTATGAGGGAAAGTAATTTTCTTCTCCCCCACTTTTTCTCCTGCTAATTGCAAAAGTGTTTTATTCACTAATTCACCATCACCAGTAAATTCGATGGTTAATGAGGCTTCTTCATGGGAAAAACTATCTTCCATCGCCTTGGCCCTAATCACCACCGCTTTTTGCGTGATGAGGTCTTTTACTTTCATCAAATCCATGACTGAACCCACATTTTTTATTTGCATTTTTTTTCTAATCATATTTCCTGAACGTTCATTGGACTTAGAGGGAATTTGCGACAGCACTGGTAAAGGTAGCCGATAGGTATGACTGGCCAATTGCGAAGCCAAATCATTGTCATTTAATCCATAATAATTTTTTACTTCACCTGGAAAATCTTGAAACAAAAGCGGGGTATTAAGTCTTAAATCAAAGAGAATGACTTCTGCTTTTATCTGAAATGACTTAAATCTCATTTCTTCTTTGTTGGCCAAAAGATCATATTTCACATTGATCTCAAGCCAAAGTGAGTTTGAAAATTCATGATTTTGCTCAGAAGAATCATAAAAAGCTGACTGTACCGCCATTTGTTTTTGATAATTTTTAATTCTTTCTTCTTCACTATCACTGGTAAAACGAACAAATTTTACTTTGATACCCTGGTTATCCTGAAACCACTTTTTCCAATTTTCTCCTACGGCTTCAACAAAATCTGAACGACTTTGAACTCCTAGAAGTTTCCAATCATCACTGGGCACTTGAAAATGAGCGGTGATATAAAGATATTCAAATTCCCTTTGGCCTCCACCAATCACAAAATCATGATAAATTTCAAAGAGTTTTTTACGATCAACTAAGGCCTCCATCGATAAAAATCGCGACTGAGGATATTGGGGAGATCTGGTCACTTTATCAATCTTATATCGTTTTAAAATGCGATTGAGTCCACCAAAAAGTCTTTTTTCTTCCAGTTTTTTTAAACGATATTGTTTTGGATACTCCGTTTTTTCTTGTTCCGTTTGTTCGGGCAAACCGACTTTATATTTTTTCTTTAACTGATCTTCAATACTGACAAAGTGTTGACTAAATTTTTCTTCATAGTTTTTCCAAAACAATTCAGGATCGACTTTCATCGCCTTGAGCTCTTTGGTGATAACATCATTAACCGCACTGGCCATCAACTCTCTTTTAACAAATGTGACATTATCATCATCTTCCGCTTGAAATCGGCCACTGCCTTTGACGTAGTCTTCACTCCAAACGTTTGAAGAAAGAAAAAACACAAAAAAGAAAACCATTAGATTTTTAATCACCATAAAACTACACTCCGAAATCTTCAGAGAATCTCAAGCTTCTCTTTTATTTTAAGCATTTAAGTGAGTATCTTCAAGACTAGCATCTATGACCTTTCCATCCACCAGAAAGTAGACTGAATTTGTCTGGAATATGTCATTAACCTTGGCCGCCAACTGCGGGGTTGGACTGACTAAAAAATCTTCGCCTAAGTTCATGCGCGCTTTACCCTGGGTGGATTCAAAAATTATGTGTAATGGGGTGGAGCCTCGATAACTTAAAAGCACCGTTCGCAATTTTTGAAGATCTAGTTCCTTCGCTTTTTCCAGCGGAATTTTGATTCTGACGCCCACCACTTTTTCTTCGGTTTCATCCTTTAATAACTGAATTTTTTGCGGAAAAAGTTTTCGTGGTTCTTCTGCCAGATTCACTCGTCCGGTAAAGACTAAAGGCTCATCACTCGTCAGAAGTTCAGCGTATTGCTCAAACACTTTGGGAAAAATAATACACTCAATTTTTCCGGTTAAATCTTCTAAGGTGGCAAAGGCCATCCTTTCCCCTTTTTTGGTCAAGAGCGATTTAAAATCGGTGATCATTCCGGCCAAGGTGACTTCTCGTTCATATCGTTCACCACCATATTTTTGGTCCTGAATCGCCCGACCTTTAGGAATGTCTTTAACTGCCACAATTTGCATGCTGGTCAATTGTTTCATCACATTTTCAAATTTATCTAATGGATGCCCGGATACATAAATACCTAACAATTCTTTTTCATGTCCTAATTTTTCTTTATCTTCAAAATCTGGAATTTCTTGTAGACTCAACATTTTTCTTAAATCATGAGGAGCATTTTCATTTTCTAAGCCCATATCAAATAAATTGCCCTGCCCAGTCTCTCTTTCACTTTGCACCTTATGGCCATAAGTCAAAATAAGTTCAAGATTTTCTAACATGGTTTTTCGATTCATGGGTTCACATGAATCAAAAGCGCCAACTTTAATTAACGACTCTACAACTCTTTTATTTAAGGCCTTGAGTGACACTCTCTCGATAAAATCCAAAATGCCTTGAAAAGGACCATTGGTCTCTCGTTCTAAAACAATGGCTTCAACGGCATTTTCTCCCACATTTTTTATCGCACCCATGCCAAAACGAATATTTTTTCCCACGACATTAAAAATCCATAATGATTCATTGATATCCACGGGCAACACCGCCACATTAAAATGACAAGCATCGCGAATATAAACTGTCACCTTATCGGTGTTGGACATTTCCGTGGTCAAAAGCGCGGCATAAAAGGAAGTGGGGTAATAATATTTTAGATAAGCTGTGTGATAGGCAATAAAAGCATAAGCCACAGCATGAGATTTATTAAATCCATAAGCCGCAAACTTCGCCATCAAATCAAACAACTCTTCCGCTTTTTTTGTATCAAATCCATTTTTACTTGCACCATCGACAAATGTTTTACGGTTTTCATCCATCACATCGGCTTTCTTTTTACCCATCGCCCTTCTTAACATGTCCGCTTGCCCGAGGGTGTATCCAGCAATCACCTGGGCGGTTTTCATAACTTGTTCTTGGTAAACGATCACGCCATAAGTGTCTTTTAAAACCGACTCTAACTGTAAAAACGGAAAAGACATTTTTTTGCGGCCATGTTTGATTTCAATAAAATCATCCACCATGCCAGACTCGAGTGGGCCTGGTCGGTAAAGCGCATTGATGGCGGTGATATCTTCCATCGAATCAGGCTTAATTCTTTTGCATAGATCGATCATGCCGGAAGACTCTAGCTGGAAAACTCCAATGGTGTGACCTTGAGAAATAAACTCAAAAATTTTCGGATCATCCATCGAAACGGCCTCAAGATCAAAAGCCTGGTCATGATCACGACGAATAAAATTTTGGGCGGTATCGATCACCGTGAGTGTTTTAAGTCCTAAAAAGTCGAACTTTACTAAGCCAATTTTTTCCGAAAAATCTTTATCAAACTGCACTACTTGCTCGCCTTCTTTTCCGCGAAAAAGTGGACAGTACTCAACCAACGGACGGTTCGTGATGATCACACCCGCGGCATGAATCGAGGCATGTCGTAATAAACCTTCTAATCTTTTGGAAATATTGACGATTTGCCTAATCTTGGGATCTTTATCGACTAAGCTTTGTAGTTTTGGTTCTAATCGCAAAGCATCTTCAAGGGTTATGCCTAATTCATCGGGCACTAATTTAGCGAGCATATCGGCTTCGGAATAAGGTAGATCATAGACCCGAGAAACATCTCGCAAGACGGCCTTGGCCTGTAATTTTCCAAACGTGATTATTTGCCCAACTTTATCAACACCATATTTTTGAGTTACATAATCAATTACTTTTTGTCTTCCGGTCTGACAAAAATCAACATCAAAATCTGGCAAGCTCACTCTTTCCGGATTGATAAATCTTTCAAAAAGTAAATTAAAGGGAATTGGATCCACATTGGTTATTTCTAAAGCATAAGCGACCAACGATCCAGCTCCCGATCCTCGACCTGGACCGACCGGAATTTTTTGCGATTTTGCGAATCGGATAAAATCAAAAACGATTAGAAAGTAACCAGCAAATCCGGTTTTAATGATTAGATTAATTTCTTCTTCTAGACGATCTTCATATTGTTTTTTTAAATGTTTAGACCATTCATCGCAATGAATTTTATTTTTAAAATGAGGCCCCTTAAATCGCTGCTCCAATCCTTCCATTGAAACTCGTCGAAAATAATCCTCGAGACTTTCACTGGTGGGAATTTCAAAGTCGGGTAAATGATAAATTTGACGACCATTTTCATCGATCCATCGAAGATCGACATTACATTGATCGGCAATTCGCAAAGTATTATCACACGCCTCTGGAATATAATAAAAAGCCTCGCGCATTTGTTTCGCCGACTTAAAATAAAATTCATTCGACGTCAGCTTCATGCGGCGTTCATCACTTAGGGTTTTGCCAGTTTGAATACATAAAAGCACTTCTTGTGCTTTGGCATCTTCCGGAGTCATGTAGTGACAGTCATTGGTCGCGACTAATTTAATATTATTTTTTTGGGCAAACTCGATTAACTTTTCATTAACACTTTTTTGTTCTTCTAAACCATTTTCTTGGATCTCTAGATAGAGGTCCTCACCAAAAACTTCTTGCAGTTTAAACACCGCCTCACCAGCGCGATCATCTTTGCCAATAAAAAAATTATAGGCCACCTCACCTTTTAAGCAGGCGGTGGTAGCAATTAAACCTTCGCGATATTTTTTGAGCAGTTCTAAGTCAACGCGTGGTTTATAATAAAAACCTTCTAAATAAGCTTGAGAAAGTAACTTACATAGATTTTGATAGCCCACATTGTTTTTACACAACAAAACTAAATGATGGATATGGTGTCGACTTTCTTCTGCATCTTGCGATGAAACGACTTCACTTTTCCTAAGTGGCTTGCGATCAAAACGAGAACCAGGAGTAAAATATATTTCTGAACCTAAAATAGGTTTGACTCCACCTTTTTTGCAGCTCTCATAAAAATCAATCGCCCCAAACATATTGCCGTGATCAGAAGCCGCGACCGCAGGCATCTTTTCTAGCCCTGCTTGAGAAACTAAATCTTTGATCCGTATAGCGCCATCGAGCAAGCTGTATTGAGTGTGTAAATGTAGATGAACAAAACTGTCGGGATGGGTTTCAAGGTAACTAGTGCTCAATGTTTTCTCGTCTGTGTGTGTGTTTGCTTTTTATTCTCTTGATCGCCGTTTTATTTAAAGTCTCAAACCATTTGAAAAACTTTTTTTGCGCCACGATCTTAATGATATTTAGAGAATAAAAAGTGAATAATTTATGATTTTATGATGACATTTTTAAGCAAGGTTGTCTTTCTGCACTACTCCCACTCAATGGTTCCTGGAGGTTTGGAAGTGATATCATAAACCACTCGTGTCACCTGCGGAACTTCATTGGTTATTCTTCTGGAAACGGCATCTAAAAAGGCAAAAGGCATGGAAGACCATTCACAGGTCATACCATCCGTACTATTCACCATGCGCAAACAAACAACTTCTTCATAAGCACGAGCATCGCCTTTAACCCCGACGGTTTTCACCGGCAAAAGGACCGTAAAAGCCTGCCACGTAGAGTCATATAAATTAAATTTATGGAGTTCCTCAAACAAGATCTGATCCGCTTTTTGATTGCGAGAAACTTTATCGAGAGTAATTTCCCCTAAAATTCTAATGCCTAGGCCTGGACCGGGAAATGGATGGCGATGAACCCAATTCTTTTTTAGTCCTAATAACTGACCTAACTCGCGGACTTCATCTTTAAATAAGAAGCGCAATGGCTCTAACAACTTCAAATGCATTTTTTCTGGTAAACCACCGACATTGTGATGTGATTTGATGGTCGCTGATTTTCCTCCGGCCAAATGCGGACTCACGGATTCAATAACATCGGGATATAAAGTGCCTTGCAACAGGTGAGTGAAATGAATGTTATGGTCGCGTTCAAATTCTTTCACCTTTTTTTCAAAAACATCAATAAAGGTCGATCCAATAATTTTTCTTTTTCTTTCAGGATCAGAAACACCTTCGAGATTTTGTAAAAAATCTGCTTTAGCATCGATCACGGCTATTTTGAGATCGGTTTCGGCTTGAAGAGTTCGAATATGATGTAAGTCTTGTGGCCTTAACAATCCATTATCCACAAAAAAACAAAACAGTTTATCTTTTAAAACTCGTTGGGCCAGCGTCGCCGCCACCAGTGAATCAACACCTCCAGAAAATGCACAGAGAACAGCTTCACCTTGAACTTGTTTGACTTGATCCAGACAGCTTTCCAACATGGTCGTTGCTTGCCAATCGCGCTTTAGTCCAGCTAAATCTTCGAGGAAAAATTGTAAAATGAGTTTTCCTTTAGGCGTATGATGAACTTCAGGATGAAACTGAATTCCCAAGATTGGTTTGGTATGATGAAGGATTGCTGCGACTAAATTATTGTCACTTTTCATGATCGTTTGAAAATTGGCAGGGACTTTTGCCACGTGATCAAAATGGCTCATCCAAGCAGAAAAACTGGATCCTAATTTGGCCAACAACAATTGTGACCGAGTCAAGACTAGCTTAAGAGAATTATCGGTGGCATCTAATTTATTGATGTTGACGGTCGCCAGTCCATACTCGCCTTTTTCTCCTCGCTCCACTTTTCCGCCATAACCATGGGCCAAAATTTGCATGCCATAACAAATGCCTAAAATCGGCAAATGAATTTTTGCTAGCAGTTGAGTGTAGTCTTCTTCATCTTCTTGAATCGATTGAGGACCACCGGATAAAATAACAGCGCGATAAGGAAAATGTTCAGGTAATTCTGAAGATAATTGTTTTTTGAATTCGGCACAAGTCACTAAGACTGAAGAAAAACCCAGCTCTCGACATTTTCGCGTGATCAGCTGGGAATACTGCGAGCCAAAATCAACAATTATAATTTGAGGTGAAGTCAAAGTTGTCATCGTTACAAGAGTCGATAGTTAGGTGACTCTTTGGTCACCATCACATCATGAGGATGACTCTCTCTTAACGAGGCTGAGCTAATCACAATGAATTCCGCTTTTTCATGCAACTCTTTTAAATTCATCGCCCCCACATAACCCATCCCCGATCGCAATCCACCTAATAACTGAAAAATATTACTAGAAAGTGATCCTCGATACGGAACTTGGCCTTCGATACCTTCTGGAACTAATTTATCGAGTGATTTAATCGTCCCCTGACCGTATCGATCTTTGGATCCTAAGGCCATCGCACCCAAAGAACCCATGCCACGATAAACTTTATAGGAACGTCCTTGAAACAAAATCATCTCTCCTGGACTTTCATCGGTACCAGCAAATAAACTGCCAATCATCACTGATTGGGCACCCACCGCCAACGCTTTGGTGATATCGCCACTGAACTTAATTCCTCCGTCGGCAATAAAAGGAATATGGTGGGCCTGGCAAACTGGCCGGCAATCAATCAGAGCTTGCATTTGCGGTACGCCTACTCCGGCGACAATCCGAGTCGTGCAAATAGAACCAGGGCCAATTCCGATTTTGATCGCATCGGCTCCATTTTCAATCAGCATTTCACAAGCTTTTGCCGTGGCAACATTGCCCACGACAATATCTACATGGGGAAACTTCTGTTTTAGAGTTCGCAACATTTCAACCACACCCTTAGAGTGTCCATGGGCGGTATCGATGATGATGGCATCACATTGACGTTTGGCCAAAGCTTCGGCCCGAAAATACTCTTGATCTCCAACGCCAATCGCCGCCGCCACTCGCAAGCGACCAAAACTATCTTTATTCGAATTGGGATAGGTAATGGATTTTTGAATATCTTTAATAGTGATCAGACCTTTAAGGCGTCCTTCCTTATCGACGACGGGAAGTTTTTCAATACGATGTTTTTGCAATACCGCTTTGGCCTCTTCTAAAGTGGTCCCTTCGGCAGTGGTTATCAACTGATCTTTGGTCATAACATCGGACACTTTTTGCCCAAAGTTTGTTTCAAATCTCATATCCCGATTGGTGATAATACCAACTAGTTTTTTACTTTTAGAATCAACTACCGGAACGCCACTAATTTTATATCTTTTGGTGATTTCTAACACTTCTAACAACTGAGCTTCAGGAGCAATGGTAATCGGATCGATAATCATGCCTGATTCATATTTTTTGACCTTTTCAACTTCAAAAGCTTGATCCTCAATTGACATATTTTTATGAATAACCCCTAACCCTCCCTCTTGCGCCATAACGATCGCAGTTTGGTTTTCAGTCACTGTATCCATGGCAGCGGAAATCAGCGGGGTATGCAGAAGAATTCGACGACTAAACTGACTTTTTAAAGAAACTTCATGGGGCAAAACAGCCGAGTAACCAGGCTTGATTAAAACATCTTCATAAGTGAGGGCCATGAGACTGGAATCAATCTTTTGTTGTGACATAAATGCGACCTTTTCTTTGGCAAAATAGCAAAAATGGCCTTAGCTGACTAGAAAAAAAAGAATCAAAGAACCTATTACAGAGGGTATGAGTATCCATTTTCCCTCGGATGACTGAGTTAAAGCGAGTATAAACCCTGAAATCAGAATAAGAAAAAATCCCACACCAAAAACCACTGACCATTTTTTGGCCACCTTGGGACCATGACCTTTATGCAATTCCATTAGTTTAGTCTGCCAATTGGGTTTAACAAAAAATACTTCAGCACCCTGGGGATTTATTTTGGCCTGATAATAATTTTTAGTCGTAGGTCGAAAAATGAGTTCTGGAAGAGCTATTTTAATCGTTTCAAAAGGATAGTCGATATTGCGATCTTTAAATTCTTGGCGAAAAAAAGTCTCAAGCTCTTTGCTCTCTGTTGGCAATATTTGAACAATATGAAATGCAGAAGTTTTTTCCACCGTACCTTTGATATTCAACAAATAGAGTGTTCCCGTTAAAGGAAGAATGATTAAAAACGGTATAAAAAAAGACGTCAGAAGAAGGTGAAACTTAATGATATACGGTCGATAGCTTTGAAAAAACATTTGGTGAAATTAACATAAAAGCTAATTGAGAGGAAGAGAGTTAAGATCAATTAATAATTTTTTTTATAATCCATTTCATAGCTTTTTAAATCATTGATCAAACTATTGACTTCGTCATCATGGCGCATTTGTTGTTTTAACTGATCAGTCGCCGATCCTTCAAACTCAGATATCGGGGTGATGACAATAGGCTGTTTGGAGATTTTTTCGTTTTTGGTTGAAGCTGGTACTCGTAATGATTCAGTGTTGTCAGATTTTGGTACTTTTTGAATTTCTTCAATATCTGCAGCTGGTTTTGGGTCCTCGACAGCGCCATTTTTCTTGATCCCAAAAATGTGAATTGAGACGTTTGTCTTTTTATCATAAACGCGAGGATTTCTTTGACGTTCTTTGAATTTTAAATCGCGAATTTGTTTATCAAAAAAATCTTTTTTGTTAAACTCACTTGGCACCCTGGTGACAGATGGTGGTTGGCGAATGATCATGTACTCGCTATCTGAGTTTTTAGAATTAATAGCGTTTCCATTTGTTTCTTTTCCTTGCCCATTTTGGATAAAATTTTCAGCATCAGAATTATCAAAAGACCAATTACCCTTTTCTATATCGGTCGGGTTTTTGGAAGCAATCGATCTTTTAGGAAGTTCCGATGAATGGAGTTGAGAATTTTTTGTCGCCACTTGAAAGCGCGTACTGCCAGAGGCCATTGGTTTCACATCATAAAAAAGTCCAGTGACTTTTTGAAATGACTTTTCACCAATCGCCGTCGGCAATCGGGGTCTGCCATTTTCATAGTTTTTTTCGACAAAACTAAAATATCCAGGAGCGACTTCTTCAAAAATTTCTGGATCCAAAATATTGGCCAATTTAAATTTACCAGCGATCGTTAAGACTTGCGTTTTTCCGGTTGAAGGATTGTAAGAAAAAATGGCCTCACCTTTTTGATAGTCAGCTATTCCATTGGCGGTCTGAATCGAGAAAGAGTCTCCTTCGCGATAGGATTGTAACCACAGATATCCTGATTTTAGCTCGATAACTCGATTAAGAAATTTTATATGACCAGAGCCCGAGATATGAAAAAGATGATCGTAGTAATCAGCGACCGTCACTTGACCACCGTCTTCCACTAAGATTGATGAAAAATCAGTTATTTCTTGTCCCACTCGCGCCATGACTAACTGTTCATCTAACTGAACAAAGCCTTTCCCGGTGACTGAAACAATCACTGCCACGCTTTTTTTCGTTTCTATTTTCTCTGTTACCGTTTGCCCACTTTGAGCAAAAGCTATAGAAAAAATAGCAGCCGAAAACCAAGCATTATTTTTTATATTTCTGAGTAATCTCTTCATAATGTCCACGAAGGATCTCCCATTCTGGTGTGTTTTTATATTTTAATCTGAATTCATCGACAGACTGATAAAATAAATCGGTATCGCCCAAGCGAAAGTGCGCCAGTGCTAACCATAATTTGGCCCCTCGAAAATACTCTGAGTTAGGATAATCTTTTAACAACTGTCCTAGGTACATTTGTGCCCAAGGATAATACTCTCTTGACTCATAAGCCGCGATTCCCGATTGGAAAAGAATTTTATCATCGAGCGTTTTATGATTCTCCGCCATCTGTAAGTAAGTATGAAAAAACTGCGCTGACTTTTTATAATTTTTATCACTAAACTCTTTTTCCGCGATGGAGAGCAACTGAGTTGGAGACCATTTATAAATTTGTTGTTTAACAAAATCATCCTTGAGATGAATCGTTGGGGAAACACTCGCGACATTTCTGTTATTTCCTTTTCCTTTAGTTTTATCCAATTGAATTGCCAGGAAATTGTTTTGGGTCGTCAGTTTTTCATTCTCAAATTTCATTTCATCAAGTTGTTGTCTCAAGAGGCGATTATCGCGTGCTAACTCGTAGGCCCTTCTTTCATAATTGTTAACAGTTTCGACTCGCTCTTCAACTTCGTTCATCCAATTGCAAGAAGTGGCAGAAAGCAGTATTCCGATCAATCCGCATAAGGAAAACAATGAGGTTTTTCGATTTTTCATAGTTGGTGTCCGTGGCTGAAAAAGATGTTTTTATTCATTTTTTAAACTCACTATAAAATATGTTTTCTCAAGTCGGTTGACCCAACTCAGTCTCTTATCGGAAGAAATTGAAAAATGTTTAGAAGGTGGATGATTTTAGTGCATTTTTGTTTAAGGTGCTGAAATCAGATGAACTTAAACACCAGCTTAAACAGCGGTACTTTTTTCCTTCATCTTAAAAAAAAGCGAAGAACTCAATCCCAATCGCCTTTGACCGAAAAGACTGATGATAGAAGCCAGGCCGTGAGGTGTTCAATGGATAAGATTAAAATGGTTCACTATATTCTCTTTTGTATGTTTAGTATTTTTATCAATGCTAACCAAACCATCGCTGCCCCTTCTCGCTCTCCCGCAGTCGAACCGATCACTTCGCTACCACTGAAGGCCCAAGATCCATTAGTTCCCAATCAAAGTCATTATTTTGATTTTAATCAATCCACTATAAATTCCCAAAAATACCAACAGAATTTCCGCAGTCGATTACTAAAAGGTGATTTGGCCAGCACCAATCAACAAGATCAATCTTTTGATTCACTTAATGGTCAGGTAGCTCTTAGCGATACGATCACCTTTTTTTTTCTTTGTGGTCTCATTCTTATTCCACTGTTGATTCGATTTGTTCTCTTTAAAGTTTTTATTGATCGGGCAAATGCTCAGAAAAATCAAAGCCTCATCAACCTTGAAAATAAAAATGCAGAAATCATTTTATTGGAAAAACATCGGGTTCCAAACACGAATGAAAGCAATAAAGCTAATGATTCAAATGAAAAAAACCAGCAAAATAAAAAGGCTTCATAGAAAATTCCATTTACCTTTCCCTTGATAACTCAGAACACGTACGGTATTCGAATACTTAATGCGAATTTCTTTTTTGCCATCTAAATTCAAATCGACCATATCTATAAAATAATTTTTCCAATGATAATGATCTCGTGCCTTAGTTTCTTCTGAAAAAAAAGCTGGGCCTTCTTGATAATGAACATTTTGCAAATCACCTTCATCAATCGTTAACAAATCTATTCTGGCTTGCGCTTTAAACTGAGTGTATTCAACTTGTCCCTCATAATAATAGATCATCAAAACACGACATTTTTTACTGATATCAACTAAACGCATTTTATAGACACGTGCCAACTTACCCATGGGGCGTAATTTCTGTTCCCACATTTTTGTGCCGTCATGAGCATAAAGGATGATCCAATCTAACACATTTTTTTTTACCCACTGAATTTTTTCAGATTTTCCATCGCTATTGATGTCCCATTCATACTGAGGTCCAACATGAGATTGCTGATTGGGTGAAATCATCTGTTGTTCTTTTTGAATAGGACCAATTCCAAGGTCGAGCTCATTGATATTTTCAGAATGCAGTCTTTCTTTGAGAAATCTTTCATCTTGCGCCATCAGTTGATTGATGATTTCTAAACCGACGAGGTTCAAGAGAAGCAATGCAAAAATAGTAGTTTGAATATTTTTTACCATTACCTTAAGTATACTGAACTTGCGCTATAATTGATTTTTTTATGGTAAAAGATTTCTTTCAACCCTAAAATACACTGACTATTTTTATCAAGGATCACTATGGAATTTTCATTAGCTCTCATTCAAGATCAACAATTTGCGCTGCTTTCCACTTTTCGACCGGATCAACCAGTAGAAGTGGAAAAATTAGATCTCCAAGAATTGGCCAAAGTGGATTTGCAAGCAACCTTTTTCCCCAGTGAAATTGCCGATACTGAAACTTCCGCCTTTCTCAAAGAATTAATTCTCGATAATCCGGTTTTTCCACTTTCATTTGTGAATCTGGATGAAATGAAGTACCGCCAACTTGATTTTAACTCTGCTCATTCACTCTATAAAAGAACTTCTTCATCATGGACTCTTCATAATAATTTACAGACGATAGAAAAAATTTTTGAAATTCGCCAAGCTCTTCAAACCAAATGGCAAAAAGATCCGCATTTTTTTTTCAAAGACCTTTGGTCCATTTTGCGGACAAATTTAGGCACTAAGTTTTTGCGGATTGTCTTTCATGATTTAAAAAATTCTCAATTTCAAAATGAAACTGATCTTTCAGAATCTGAATCTCAAAAAGGAAAACCAAAATTGGTTTGCAGCTCGATTGCTGGCCAACGATTCCCTGAAATATTTCAAGGCGGGGAAAGGCCAGAAAATTATCCAGAAAATTATAATGAAAATAATCTCTCCGCGGCCACATCTCAAAATTCTCATCTAAGTCACTTTCACCATGTGGATTCAGGAAAAAGCATCGAAGAGCAGTTAATCGATCAATACCACTTTCCAGTCAATGGTGAGATTAAAAAAACTAGTTTTGATAGCGAAACAGGAGAATTAGTCCTGACTGCAACTTTGGATAACAGCCCCATTCTCATCATGGCCAAAGTCAGTGATTTCTCTCCGGTGAAAGAGTCTTTGTTAAAAGGTTTATTTAAAGGACTTATTCAATAGTTTTTTAAATATCTGGATTGTAACGACTAATATTCAATCCTAATTTTGCCAATTTTTGATCTAAATATTCATATCCTCGATCGAGGTGATAAACTCTCGCAATATCGGTTTCACCTTTGGCGGCCAACGCTGCTAAAACCAAGGCAGCCGATGCTCTTAAATCAGTACACATTACCGGTGCGCCTGAGAGGATATTTTTACCTCTAACGATCGCCGAGTTTCCTTTTAATTCTATCTCTGCACCCATCCTTTGAAGTTCCGGCACATGCATAAATCTATTTTCAAAAATTTTTTCAGTGATTATCGACACTCCTTCTGCTTGCGTGGCCAAGGCCAGTATTTGGGCCTGAGCATCGGTCGGAAATCCAGGATAAGGTGCTGTCTCCAGTGAACATGCTTTAAGACCTTGATGAATTTGTGTTTCAACCGTAGTTGAATCAATGATTTTTAAATGGCCATTCATCTGTTCTAAAAGATTTTTAACCACCACAAAAGTCTGATAGGGACAATTTTCAATTCGAATTTTTGAATTGGTGATAAATCCCGCCATAATATAAGTCATGGCCTCAATTCGATCTCCCATCACTTCATAATCACATCCCGTCAGTTCATCGACTCCATTAATAAAAATAGATGATTCACCCGCGCCTGATATGTCTGCACCCATAGCATTGAGAAATTTTGCCAAATCAACAATTTCTGGTTCGCGAGCAGCATTTTCAATGATGGTTTCGCCTTTTGCTAAAACTGCCGCCATCATCAGATTTTCAGTTGCCCCCACGGAAGGAAAACGCAGCGGGATGAGTGTGCCTTTTAAGCCTTTGGTTTTGGCCTCCACATAACCATTTTGAATTTCAATTTCAGCACCCATTTTTTTGAGTCCTTCTAAATGAATATCAATTGGCCTGGCCCCAATCGCACAGCCTCCTGGCAAAGAGACTTTGGCTTTTTGAAATCTTCCTAACAATGGCCCTAAAACCAAAATTGAGGCACGCATGGTTTTAACCAAATCATAAGGGGCAGAAAAATTATGAATATGACTAGCATCAAAAAAAGTACTTTCGGCTTTTTCTTCTGTCACAACCCCTAGCTCATTTAATAATTTTACAGTGGTTCGTACGTCTCTGAGCAACGGTAAATGCCTCAACTGAATTTTTTTTGCCGATAAAAGAGTGGCAAACATAATGGGTAAACTTGCATTTTTTGCGCTGGAAACCCGCACTGAACCTGATAATTTTGCTGGTCCTTGAATTTTTAAACGATCCACGATAATCCTCAGTTTTTAAAAAAGGTAAGAAAACGATCTTGATGATTATAATCTTTTATTATCTCCATGTCGCAAAAATCAAACTCAAAGGCCAGCTCCTTAAGCCGAAGTAAATGCTCTTCACTTCCTTCCATTAAACAATGACCACCTTTTTTCAGACCTAACTCAATTTGACTAAAAAACTGGTTATACCAATTTTCATAATCGGCATCGGCTAAAAATAAAGCTTGATGTGGTTCATAATTTTTCACTTGTTGATGGACTAATGAACGATCTCGTTTTTCCATAATGTATGGCGGATTACTGACAATTAAATCAAAACGTTGATCACCTACCGAGTTGAGTCGATCTCCTAACTTCCAATCGATTTTTGTTAATGATGAAATTTTATACTGATGAAAAAATAAATTTTTTTTGGCCACGTCCAAGGCTTTTGAAGAGATTTCAATTCCAGTGTAGTGATGGGGATTTTTAGCGTTCATCGCCAATGATAACAAAATATTTCCAGATCCAGTTCCGACATCGACAATGCTTAATGGAGATTGGTCATTTTGATTTATCCATTTGATTGCTTTTTCCACTAAAATTTCTGTTTCAAAACGAGGGATCAAGACGGAAGGATTGACAAAAAATTCATCCTTAAAAAAAAATCGTTTTCCGATGATGTAATGAAGTGGTTCACCTTGTAATAATCGAGAGGTAATCTCATCCCAGCGACGAGGTTCGATCTCTTTTTCTGATAACTCTAAAAAATTTTGAGGGGTTAATCCTGCATGAAGTAAGGACAACTCTTTTTGATGTTGAGCAAAAAAATGTTTAAGTTGCAAGGGAAAATCATTCATGAAAATCTCAAAATTATTGTTCTTCACCTTTTAGTAATTCAGCTTGATGATAGGCGACCAATGCTTCCGTCACATCAGTTAGTTCACCGTTAATGATTCGATCAAGTGAATAAAGAGTAAGACCAATACGATGATCAGTTAATCGACCTTGCGGAAAATTATAAGTTCGAATTCTTTCTGAACGATCACCCTTACCAACTAAGCCTCTTCTTTCTGCCGCTTCTTTATCATTTTGAGTTTGGACTAAACTGTCATAAAGACGATTGGTTAAAATCTTTAAAGCTTTTTCTTTATTTTTATGCTGAGACTTTTCATCTTGTATCGCAACAACTGTTCCCGTCGGAATATGGGTCACACGGACCGCACTGTCCGTCGTGTTGACACTTTGCCCACCAGATCCACCAGAGCGATAAACATCGATTCTGACTTCATTGAGGTTTAAGACAAAATCAATTTCATCGGCTTCAGGTAAAACGGCGACAGTGATCGTGGAAGTATGAACTCTTCCTTGCGCTTCCGTTTTAGGCACTCTTTGCACTCGATGAACACCAGATTCAAATTTTAACTTTGAATAAACTTTGTCACCTGTAACTGAGAGAATAACTTCTTTGATGCCTTGATCACCTTGTGAGATCGAAACCACATCCGAACGAAACCCAATTTGTTTAAAATAATTTAAGTACATTCGTAAAACATCAGCGACAAAAATTGAAGCCTCATCTCCTCCGGCCCCTG
>JBIKWR010000192.1:0-4998 GCA_044356225.1 Bacteriovoracaceae bacterium
ACTTTTAACACTGCTTGTTGAAATGGAGTTACTGAAACGGCGTTCCAATCGATGGGTAAATCAATCTGCTTTTTTTTGCCTTCAAAATAGCCATCGAAGGATTTGAGAATTTTTTTTCCCAATCGATCGCAGGCCTTATTCGTTTTAAAGCTAACTTTTGAACCAGCGTTTTTTTTGCTGGAAGATTTTATAAATGAAATCGCCTGTAATCCATGGGGTGTGTAGCAAATTTGTAATTTTCCCAAAGGAGAAAAATAGCTCAAGGTTTGAATTTGCGATTCCATCGTCATTAAAGTTATTGGTTATTCAAAACGTCATGGTTTTGATGTTGCAGAGTGTGCCCAGAATGAGGTCGGAAACTACCAAGATGGTTGCTCTTTAATAAGCTGATCATCTCGATTGCCGCCATCGCCGCCTCTTCACCTTTATGACCGGCCTTGCCACCGATGCGATCCCTTGCTTGTTCTAGCGTGTTAGTTGTGAGTAATCCAAAGATCACTGGTAGATCATATTTTAAACTCACTTGTGCCACGCCATTGGTCACTGCGGAACAAACATAATCATAGTGATCGGTATCTCCACGAATGACAGCACCCAAGGCAATCAGCGCTTGATATTTTTTGGTGGCGGCCAAGGTTTGGCATAAAAAGGGAATTTCAAAAGCGCCTGGCACCCATAAGACATCCACCTGGGAAACATGATTTTGCGCTAAAACTCTTTGTGCTCCCGCCAACAGTTCTTGAGTGATGGGTCGGTGGTATTGGGCGACGACGATCGCCAAAGATGTTTGGGGATCGACTTTTATTTTTGGTATTGTCACTTGATTTTCAGGTTGAGAAGTATTTTTCATTTATCAGGCCTTACTTAAATGATCGTTGGTTTTTGGTTTTTATCCATAAATAAGTGTCCCATTTTATCGCGTTTAGTTTGCAGATAAAAAGCATTTTCTTCGGTTGAGGTGGGCTCCATCGCTACTCGTTCGACGATTTCTAGTTCATGACCTTTAAGGCCCACGATTTTTTTGGGGTTGTTGGTTAAGAGGCGCATTTTTTTAACTCCCAAATCTTTGAGAATTTGTGCCCCGACTCCGTAGTCTCTTAAGTCCGCGGCAAATCCTAGTTTATGATTGGCCTCGACCGTATCGTCACCTTTTTCTTGTAGTTCATAGGAGCGAAGTTTGTTGATCAGACCGATGCCGCGTCCTTCTTGGCGCATGTAAAGCAAAACTCCGCGTCCCGCTTCTTCAATTAATTTCATGGCCTTATTTAATTGATCGCCACAGTCACATCTGCGAGATCCGAAAATATCGCCAGTGAAACACTCGGAGTGCACGCGGGTAAGAACCGGCCCACCGGAGCTCACATCACCTTTGACCAGTGCCATATGATGCTCGCCGGGATTGAGTAAATTTTCATAAGCATGCAATTTAAAATGGCCATGCTCATTGGGAAAATCCACCAAGGAAACTTTTTTAACAAAAGTTTCCTGACTTCTGCGGTACTCGATTAAATCTTTAATGGTAACAATTTTTAACTGCCATTTTTGCGCCATTTCTTGTAACTCGGCGACTCTGGCCATTGAGCCATCGGTATTCATGATTTCGCAAATCACGCCCGCCGGATAAAGACCCGCGAGTCTCGCTAAATCTACCGAGGCCTCAGTGTGTCCAGCACGACGAAGGACTCCGCCTTTCATGGAGATCAGAGGAAAAATATGGCCAGGCTTAACAAAATCGCTACCCAGAGCAGAGGGGAGAAGCATATGCTGAATTGTTTTTGCTCGATCGGCCGCAGAAATTCCGGTAGAAATGCCATTTTTTAAATCGATCGAAACGGTAAAAGCCGTTTCGTGTGTCGAAGTGTTTCGTCTGACCATGGGCTCAAGACCTAAACGTTCGGCATCTTCGGCGAGGATCGGTGTACAAATAAGTCCTTTGCCAAAAGTGGCCATAAAATTAATATCGGCGGGAGTGACCGCCTCCGCCGCCATGACAAGATCGCCTTCATTTTCGCGATCTTCATCATCCACCACAATAATCATTTTTCCGCTTTTAATATCGGCGAGTGCTTCTTCAATAGAGTGAAAAATAAAATTAGACATGAGAATGGTTTCCTTCTTTTAACAAGGTTTTCGCCTGACTTTGGTAAGTTAATAATCGTTCCACATATTTGGCAATCACATCCACTTCCAAATTGACCTTGGATCCGATTTTGAGTTTAGCAAAGTTCGTATGGTGCCAAGTGTGGGGGATGATCGTGACAGTCACCAGTGAGAAATCAATTTGGTCAACTAGTTTGGCGATGGTTAAGCTCACACCATCGATCGCCAAAGATCCTTCACTGATACAAAAGCGCGCCAACGTTGCCGGGATTTTAAAGGTGAGATTGAAATTTTCACCAATCGCTTGCAGTTCGATCAATTGGCCCACGTCATTCACATGTCCTTGGACAATATGGCCACCTAATTTTTGCTGCCAGGACATCGCTAATTCCAAATTGACTAAATCGCCTTGGGCCAATTGACCTAAGCTAGATTTTTGTAAAGAGGTATGGACACATTGGACGGTAAAATTATGTTCAGCTTGATTCGTGGAGATGGCGGTTAAACACACACCATTGACTGCTACCGAGTCGTTGACGGCTATATCTTTGGCCAAATGCGGACAAGTAATGACAAATTTTTTACCTTCAATTTGGTCTTCAACCAACTGAACTTGTCCAACTTCTTGGATTAAACCAGTAAACATAAATGTCCTCGAAATAAGAGTTCTGCTTCACCGCAGTAATAGCAAATACCAGCAAGAAGGGCAAGCTCTGGAGTGGTGGGTGGGGCAAGAATTATGCACCAGTCTAGACGCTGTTCTCGTTGCTGGTTAAACTTGAAGGTGTAGAGCTAAGTTCAGGGTTTTATTGATTCAAACTTAGGTTATCAGAAAAGGGCGATAAATTTTATGGGGCAATCACAAGTTCCAAGCTATTTTGATATATTTTCCGAGTTAGGTTTTAGTGCTTTGTGTGTTTCCCATAGCAAGGTGATCACTTGGTTTAATCCTCGCGCCAAAGAACTCTTTGATGTTCCACAGATTAATGTACCATTTACCAAATTACGAAAAATTTTCAAAAAAGATGATGAATGGGTAGTGGCCAAATGTTTTCTCGATGCTTTTGATGGCAAAACTTTAAAAAGATCCTTAGAGGTGAGTTTTGGGACCGATCCCATTTTAGAACTAACATTTTGTCCAGTGCATTTAGGTAGTGATGAAGGACATGTTTTATTGCTGGCGCGAGCGCCGGAAGTAAAAATGGGCACCGAGCAGCTAAATGAAAAAATTTTAACACTGTTAATTTCTCAATACCGCAGTCAAATTCAGGCGGAGGTTGCCCATTTGCTGTTGAAAGAAATGAACCAGCGATTAGGTGAAATTTATGGGCTTTTGCATATTAAAAATCAGCAATCTTCTGGGGATTTTAATGAAATGCTGGCAAAACTAGAAAACATTCAAGGACCGAGTAAAGATTTTCTGAGTTTCTCGGAAAGGATCAATCGTCAAACTAAAACCGCCACTGATATGGGCGATGTTTTGCGAGCGGTTTTTTTTATCGGTCATCTTTATGAACAAAATTTTAAAGTGAAGTTTCAAGATTTTCCCACCAAAGGATTGACCAAAATCGAAGGGAATCGTTTTGAATTAGAGCAAGCTTTGATCTGTTTATTAACGAATGCTTTTGAAGCGGCCTTGGCCAGTACTGCCCCTTGGGTACGAGTAGAGCTGCAAGAAACAAAAGATCAAATTGAGATCATTTTTACAGATAGCGGTGAAAGTATTCATCCCCATTTTCATAGCAAGTTAGAACTGGCATTTTTCACTACCAAAGACCCTCAGAAACATCATGGGCTGGGGTTGACGGTGGCGAAAGATATTATTGAAAGACATCAAGGCAAAATTCTTTACTCAAAAAATTCACCTTCCACCAGAATTACTGTCAGACTGCCTAAAAAACAAAAATTGCAAAATTGATAAAAAAAATTGTGTGGGTATTTTTAACCAGGAATATGACCTTTCGAAAGTCGTAAACTACAAACCACTACTTCATTGTTAAGATTGATTTGGGTTTCTTCGGAAGCTTGAATGGATTTAATCACCAACTCACATTGAGAGACAATCATGCTAAAAAAACGTGGCGATATTCGGCGAAAAAGAAACTTATGAACAAATGAATTGAATCCAAAAAAGTGAGGAAGTTCTCCATCCCATAAGTCGAGGGTTTGATATATTTTTTTTATCTCGGTATTTTGCGCTGGTGGAAATTTCATTTCGGAGGCCATGGAAAAGATCAGCGTATTTTCAATTCGCAACAGTCGATGGTCTAATAAATCTTGAATCAGCCGATCGAGTTTATGCTCTTTGAAAATTATTTCTAATTCCGATTTTAACAAACCCCGTCGAGCTAGGGTTGTTAGTAAAAAGAGAAAATAATGGGCCTGGTCTTTGCCTAGCATTTGAATTTGAGAGAGTGATAAAGTTTGTTGATCAAAAAGACTCTCGCTAGTCTTATCCGCCAAATCCCCAATCGGTTTTGCTTTTTGTGGGCGGTACTTACCTAAATCAAAAAGATGGCCCTTTTTGGGAAATTGCTCCTGGCAATAACTCATCACTAGCTGGTCTGAAAAATTTTCATGGAGTAGTTGAGCGATGGTACTAACGATTTTTGGCGAAGGAAGGACCTTGCCGCTTTCGATTCTAGCGTAGTAGGAATAATTAAAATCCAAAGTGGTTTGTGATGATAAGTAGTTGAAAAAAGAGCGACCACTCTTGTGACCTAGTTCTTTTCTAATTTGTTTAAGAATTAAGTGAAAGGCCACTTGATGACCTCCTCATGAACCCATAATGGACAATCGGTATATATTCTACAATCTTTAGTCTTGTTTGCTATACAAATAGTGGATAAAAACCGTCCACTGAAGTTCAAGTAGATTTGAGAATAAAAAAATATATAA
>JBIKWR010000193.1:0-4990 GCA_044356225.1 Bacteriovoracaceae bacterium
TTAGATCTTAAAATAAAAATGCCAGACTTAAAGTCTGGCATTTTAAAAAATCCAAGCTATTCAATCGGTTCGAATAGCTTGACATTTGGTGCCCGATCGCGGATTTGAACCACGGACACAGGGATTTTCAGTCCCTTGCTCTACCGACTGAGCTAATCGGGCGGAAAAAAAATGTGAAGCCCCAAGTTAAACACTCAGCTCAGTTTAGTCAAACACAAATTCAAAATTGCTAGCATACCTTGCGATGTAAATGATTCTCTTTTGCCACCCCAAGAGAAAAGTATGACGTTTCTTTCTGGTCATTGTTATGGTTATGGTTATGATAAATAAAACTAGACCAGGAATACACGATGTTGAAAATTAAGGTTTCCAGAGAATACTTACAGGTGGGAAGCATGAAAACCGTGGGCCTTTCCTTTGTGCCCAATCTTAAAATGCGGCCTTATCAAGCGATTTTTACTCATGGTTACACTGCTCATAAAGATACTTTGCTCACTTGGGGACAGCGTTTAGCGAGTGAAGGTATTCCCACCTTGATTTTTGATTTGCCTGGACACTACTTAGGCCATTTTCATGAGGTGGAAGATTTTTCGGAATTTAAAAACCATGCCCATGAACTTTTTTTTCAGGCGCAAAATATTTTAGCGGGATACGGACAAAATCAGGAATCCGTTATTTTAGGTGGCCATTCGCTGGGGGCGCTGTTGGCGATGAAAGCAGCACCTTTGTTTAACCATGTTCAATCGATCATTAGTGTGGGTTATGGCCTAGCACCCGAAGATGTGGAGCATGTTTTCGCCACTTCCCTCTTCCAACAAATGATGGAGATTAGATCGCAATTAGTATCACCTGCTTTAGATCCCAAAAATATTTTTCCTTGGATTAAAGCGGAAAAAGAGCAACTCAACTTAACTGGCCAACAAATCTATTTACTCAATGGCAGCGACGATGTGGTGGTCAATCATCAAGGAAGTTTAAAAATGCAAGAGAAACTAGAAAGTTTAGGCAATCAAGTGGTGTTTGAAAATCCGAAATCCTTGCCTCACCATTTACCAGATCGCGCTGCCCCTCATATTATTTCCTATCTAAAAAAATTTCATTTTAGATGATATAGATTTTTGATCATACCCATTCGGCCGGTGCGCGCTAAAGGTGTATCGCGATATTTTTTTTGATAAGAATTATTGGAATAATTTTTTTCTAAATCTTTGAGAATTGTTTCCTTGTCGCGATCAATAAAATCATTCAGCAATAACTGTTCTGCTTCGCCAAACTCTTTATACTCAACTTTTTCAATAGGCGACTCATTCCAAGGACAAACTTCTTGGCAAATATCGCAGCCAAAAATTTTTCCACTCTCCGCAAATCCTGAGGGAGGAGGAGCATCTTTAAAGACTTCGATGGTGAACGTGCTGATACATAAATCGGCTTTGAGGGTTCTGTTAAGAGGGTCGATTGCTTGCGTGGGGCACGCATCGATACAACGAGTGCATTGACCACAATGATCAGTGCTTAACGTTTTAAATCCGATGGGTAATTTTTTATTTAATAACAAAGATCCAATCAAAAAATATGAGCCAAACTGTTGATGAATCAGCATGGAGTTTTTACCAAACCAACCAAGCCCTGCACGATACGCTAAATCTCTTTCTAAAATAGGTTGAGTATCAAGACTCAATTTAATGTCGGTGCCGGGATAAATCTCTAAAACTTCTTTCGCCAATTCAGCTAAACGATTTTTGAGTTCCAGATGATAGTCGAGTCCCTCAAAACCTAAAACATAACTGGCGATTTTAAGGCCTTCGGGAATGTGATTTAAAGTTTTTTTACTTTCAGCATAACCAAAAAGAAAAACTAAAGAAGACTGACACTCAGGATAATAATTGGTCAGCGATTTTCTTAAATCTTTTCGATGATCCGCCAGATAGCCTAGGGGTCCATGCTGGCCATTTAAAACCCATTGATTCAAACGCTCAAAAGATTGACTCTCCAAGATTTCAGTATAACCCCAGTCAAGAATTCCTAGTTTTTTGAGAATTTTTTGAGAAAAATTCATGTGGGTTTAGCAATGATCTCAATCGCCCCAGTGGGACAAACTTGCACACACTGCATATCTAGGGTGCAATCTTCAACGGCATTAACATTAATAAAAGTCGTTCGATCGGCTGAGGTGGTGACTTGCCAAATGTCATGCGGACAAACCCGCACACATTTATGGCAAGAAGCACAGACGGCATTATCTAAAAGGATTTTGCCTTTTGAAAACTCCACTTGGGATAAAGACTCTTGGCCGCCTAAAACTTTTGGTTGATCTTTGATAATCTCGACTCTGACGGAGTTAGTCCAGGCCTGATGAAAAATTTTTCCATCTCCTCGCGAGATGACAATTTTATCGCCGTTATAAAGCTGATCCATGCTTCGAATATCAGCGATCACTTTATTTTCTAAAATCTGAAAATCATCCAAGTCTCCTTGATAAAAATAAGGAGTGATTCCCCAATACATCCCCATTCGCCTTACCACTTTAAGATCGTTGGTGACCCCCAAAACCTTCGCACTTGGGCGAAATCGCGCCATCTGACGACAAGAACTTCCCGTCTGAGTGATCGCCATCACCCATTTGGCAAAAACTTTTTCGGAAATCAGCGAAGCCGAAACTTGTAAGGCCGCATCGACACCTGATAAATCCATATGGCGCATGAGTGGACGATCTTTGGGCGTTTTTTCAGCTTCAATGATGATGTTACTCATCATTGTGACCGCGGCCACTGGGTACTTCCCGGAGGCAGTTTCACCACTTAACATCACCGCATCAGTACCATCCCAAATGGCATTCGCCACATCCGAGGCCTCGGCCCTCGTTGGGGTGGAGTTTTCAATCATCGACTCCAGCATTTGGGTGGCGGTTATGACTGGAACTCCGGCGTAGTTACATTTATTAATGATTTTTTTTTGCACGCTGGGGACTAAATGATTTCCCAGCTCAACTCCCATATCTCCCCGCGCCACCATGATCACGTCCGCCGCTTTGATGATTTCATCAATGCAATCGATCGCCTCTGGCTTTTCAATTTTGGCGACAATCGGAATTTCTAATTTTAATTTATGAAGTCGATACTTTAATTGCAAAACATCTTCTTTACTGCGCACGAAACTCAAGGCCACATAGTCAATTCCTTGAGAAAGACCAAACATTAAATCTTGTTCATCTTTTTCAGTCATACTGGGAGCAGACACTTTGACATCGGGAAGATTGATGCCTTTATTGGATTTTAAAATGCCCCCGATGATTATTTTAATTCGTAGCACTTCTCCATCTTTTTCTATCGCTTGCGCACGAATCAATCCATCATCAAACAAAATTCGGCATCCAGGTTTAGAGTCCTCCACCAACTTTTCATAAATGGTAGGAATGTATCGCGGGTGTTTGGCATATTTGGACTTTAAAGCGGTAGGACCTATCACCCATTCTTCATCGGCTAAAAGAGTTAATGGTTCGGCCAATTTATCGACTCTAATTTTGGGGCCTTGAAGATCGAGTAAGATCGCCACTTCTTGTTTGAGCTCAAGACTAACCATTCTAATATTTTTTATCGTTTGAGCATGCGCCTCATGAGTTCCATGGGACATGTTAACTCTAGCGACATTGAGACCGGCATTGATCAGTTGTTTGATCATTTCAGGACTATTCGACGAGGGGCCTAAGGTCCCGACAATTTTTGCTTTTCTGATCATATGATAATTAGCCTATTGATTTATTCGCTGATGTTTTTCTAGCGAGATCTTGAGCATGCTGAAACTTTAACTGCTCCATTCGATCTTCATACTGAGTGCGCATGGTTTCCCTCTCCATCTGAGTTGAAAGTGCCAGCCTATTATACAACTCATCCGCCATCGTTTGTCGACGCCTTATTTCCGCCTCGAATTCATTTTTCGTTATTTCCATTTGTTCTTTTTGGGCCTCGATGAGTCTAGTTAACTTAACAGCATGCTCTTGCCTGTCGTCTCTTAATTTATTTTGAAAAGAACGAGAGAGATTCTCCATCTCTTGGGCAAACATGGTTTTTTGTTGGAACAATACTTGTTGAAACTCACGACGATCCGACACTTCTTTTTCTTGCATCGCTGTCTGCATCCTTTGTAACTCTTTTAAGGATTTCTTTTCCAGAGTTTGAAATTTATTTATATATCTTTTTTCTTCACTGGTTTTAGCTTGGCTTATCTCTTGGGTTCGACTTTCCGCCGCTTTTTCACGTAACATCATTGATCGATCAAAATCTTCTCTGGCTTGTCGCATTTCTTCATTGCGTTCAAAATTACTTTTTCGAATAAAGTCTTTTTTCTGCTCTCGCACCATATCTTGCGTCTTAGTGATCGCTTCTTGACTTTTTTCTTGGATTTGCAACATATTATCTTGATTAGTTGCCAATAAATTTTCTAACTTCTCTTTGCTTTTTATATTTTGCCGACTTAACTGATCTTCATAACTAAGAGTTAGGTTTCGTTCGTTGGCACGGACGGAACCGATTAAATCATCACGCTCTTTCACCATTTTAAACTTTTGATCAAGAACTAAATCATTAATCTCTTTATCTTTTTCTGTATTGCCTTTTATATAATTGGCCTGTTTTCCTTCTATCGTTTCGCGATAACTTTCTTGGGCCACGCGTTTACTATCTTCGGCATTCATTTTGAATTGATCTAAATAATCATTGGCATTTTTTATTTTATTATTAAAAGACTCTTCCACCCGTTTACGTTCGAACCCGGCGCGGGAATTACTTGCATTCGGATTATTTTCACTCATTTTTCCGATGACTTCTTTGAGCTCGGCCTTCTCAGCGACTTGCTGGCCTTGTAAATTCGCCACATTGGTCTGATTGTCATAGACTATTTTTTTCTTTTCTATCGAATTACGATCGGTCATGTCTTTGACTTTATCTTGGTAAGTTTCATAAACTTGTTGCTGTTGAACATCAAAATAATCTTT